>NZ_CP078091.1:3000000-3300000 GCF_025917005.1 Porphyrobacter sp. ULC335 | reverse complement strand
CCGGTCAGGGGCGCGTGACGCGTTGGAGGGGAAGGCATCGCTCATCGCATCAGGCCTCGTCGTAGATCACTTCGAGGGTCGGGCGGGTTTCATATACGCCGCCGCGCATGTCCGCCTGGGTAGCGGGGATGAGATCGACATTCGCGCCGGTCACATCGGCACTGAACAGGCCAAGCAGGCCGTCCTGCGACAGCGGGGTGGGGCGCACCGGAGGTGCTTCGGCGACGTTGATCGCGAGATCTTCGAACAGGCTGGCCCATTCGCCGCCGGGGATGCCGATGATCTGGTAATTGGCGCTCTTGCGGCGGATGTCTTCATTCGCCGGGATCGCGGTGAGCACCGGAATGCCGACCGCATCGGCGAAGGCATGGGCCTCGCCTGTGCCGTCATCCTTGTTGATGATCATGCCGGCCACACCGACATTGCCGCCCATCTTGCGGAAGTATTCGACCGCCTGGCAGACATTGTTCGCCACGTAGAGCGATTGCAGGTCGTTCGATCCGACCACGATCACCTTCTGGCACATGTCGCGGGCGATCGGCAGGCCGAAGCCGCCGCACACCACGTCGCCGAGGAAATCGAGCAGCACGTAATCGAAGCCCCAATCGTGGAAGCCGAGCTTTTCGAGCAGTTCGAAGCCGTGGATGATCCCGCGGCCGCCGCAACCGCGACCCACTTCGGGGCCGCCAAGCTCCATCGCGAACACGCCGTCACGCTGGAAGCACACATCCTCGATGCGGACTTCCTCGCCTGCGAGCTTCTTGCGCGAGGAGGTTTCGATGATCGTCGGGCAGCTCTTGCCGCCGAACAGCAGGCTGGTGGTGTCGGACTTCGGATCGCAGCCGATCAGCAGCACGCGCTTGCCCTGCTGGGCCATCATGTAGCTGAGATTGGAGAGTGCGAAGCTCTTGCCGCTGCCGCCCTTGCCGTAGATCGCGATGACCTGCGTTTCGCTTTTGACCTCGCCGGTGTGAACCGGATCGGGTTCAATGTTCGCTTCTTCGCGCAGGCTAGTCGTCTGGGTGTCGAGCACGGACATCAGCATTCGCTCCAATCAAGAACCATCTTGAGACAATCGGGGTCGGTGAAGGCCTGCGGATAGGCGTCGAGCGCCTCTCCGGCCGGACGCCGGTTGGTGACGAGGCCCTTCAGGTCGAGCCTCCCGCATTCGATCAGCGCCCGCGTTTCAGCCAGATCGCCGGGCTGCCATTCGGCGGCGACGCGGAAATGCGCCTCGCGCATGAAGGCGGCCGGGAAGGCGAAGCTGACGCGTTCGGAATAGAAGCCCGCGAGCACGATCTCGCCGCCCTTGGCGAGGCGCATGATGAGATCGTCGATCAGGCCGGCATCACCGCTCGCGTCGTAGATCGCGTGGTAATCGCGGCGATCATCCGTGGCGGGGTCGATGACATTGTAGCCGACAGCGCCGGTGCGGCGGGCCGGATTGGTTTCCCACACGGTCGGCGCGGTTCCGCCCAATGCCAGCGTCAGCCGGGCCAGCAACCGGCCCAGGACGCCATGACCGATGATGAGATCGGGCAGGGCTTCACGGCGGGCGAAGCCGCCCTTGATGGCGTGAAGTGCCGTCGCCGCGAGGGCACAAAGCACCCCGGACTCGCCGAGGTGCTCGGGGATCGGCAACGCTCGCGCCGACGGCACTATGACGCGACGCGCGGTACCGCCGAAGAGGCCCCGCGCGTCGGTGTAGCAATTGGCTCCGGGAACGAAGACCCAGTCGCCAATGCGGGCGCGGGCTTCGGGTCCTGCATCGACGATGCGGCCGACTGATTCGTATCCGGGGACCAGCGGATAGCCGAGGCCGGGGAAGGGCGGCATCCGCCCGCTCCACAACAGCTTTTCGGTGCCGGTACTGATTCCGCTGAAGGCGATTTCGATGAGAACGTCGGCGGCGTCCACCGGCTTCATCTCAAGCGCACGAAGCGCGAGGCGCTCCGGTGCTTCGAGAATGACGGCCAGGGTATTCATCGCTTCGTTCTCCCCTTTTTCGGATTCCGCAGCGCGAACGCCGACTCGAAAGTCCGAAAAAAACGTTCTCCCACCTGTTTGCTACGCCTTACAGTACTGACTGTCAAACAACTTGGACAATTTATGCTCAAGCCGTGGCAAGGATAATGCTTGCGTTGACCGGTTGCGCCGTTGCGACGACCTGAGCGCGGGCGAAGCCTGCGGCGCGCAGCATGGCGATGATTTCCGCCGGGCTGCGCGGGCGGCCCGAGCCCATCGCCCACAGGTAAAGTCCGAAAAACGCCTCCCCCATCGGCTCGGCACCGGGGATCTGCGCCATCGGCTCGGCAATCAGCAGGCGTGCACCGGGGGCAAGACTTTTGCGGATATTGGCGAGCAGGGCTTGTGCCGGCGCATCGTCATGATCGTGCAAAATCCGGACAAGCGACACCATGTCATAGGCTTGCGGTATGGAATCACTGAAGAAATTTCCAGGATGCGCGGTGATTCGCGATGCGCCCAACGCCGCGCCCAGCACCTGTGCGCCGGTTGCGGCGACTTCCGGCAGATCGAACAGGCCGAGCTGGAGGTGCGGCCAAGCTGATCCGATATGGCGCAGAAACGCCCCGTGCCCGCCGCCGACATCGAGCAGCTTTTCGACATCGCGGAACGCCACAGATGCCAGCACCTCGTCCGCCACGAAGTGCTGCGAGGCGGCCATAAGCTCGGAATATTCGGCAGTGTCGGCCCCGCGCTCGGTCGCTCCGTGGAGCGCACCCGCATAGGTCCAGAAGCGCGAGAGCGCGGTCGGTTCGGCCCGGTCAGCGCGCAGCAGCGCGAGCGGATCGGCAAGGTCGGTATAGAGCAGCCGGTGGTGCCGCACCATCGCCTGCACACCGGGGTTGGATGCAAAAACAGCGCCTTGCTCGCCCAGCATCCAGTGATCCGTCGCCGGTTCTTCCGACAGCATCAGCGGACGACCGGCGCGCAGCAGGGTCAGCGTTGCGTTCTCCGACAGGCCCAGGCGCGGCGCGATCGCGGTGGCGGAAAGGGGGCCATCTTTGAGGATATCGAACAGCCCGCCTTCCACATAGGCGCGCAGCACCTGCGAATAGGCAAAGCCCGCCAGCAGATCGAAAGCGGCATCGGCGCGGCTGCGCGCGATCCACCTGATAAGCGGCAATCGCGCCGCCCAATGCTGGAACTTCGGCGAGGCGAACACCCGGTTACGGCGCTTGACGTAACCGAGCTTGAAGGCGGCCCATTGGCTCACTGACTGGATGCTTTACAGGCCATATGTCTAAATAATTGGACATAGGCGCGCGTAAGGTCAATTATATTCGCACAAGTCAGACGAGGGTGGATGGGTGAGCGCGCGAGTCGTCGTGATCGGGGCAGGGATAGGCGGGCTTACCAGTGCCGCCTTGCTGGCTGCGCGCGGCGCCGATGTCACCGTGTGCGAGAAAGAGGCCTGGGTCGGCGGCAAGGCGCGACGCGTTACGGTCGATGGCGCTGCAATCGATGGCGGGCCGACAGTCTTCACCTATCGTGGCGTCTTTGACGAAGTGTTTGCCGCTTGCGGCACACGGCTCGAGGACCATGTCAGCGTCAAACGCGCCGAAGTGATCGCCCGCCATGCGTGGGACGATAGCGGCCATCTCGACCTTTTTGCCGATCCCGAACGCAGCGTCGATGCCGTCGGCGCCTTTGCCGGGGCCGAGGCGGCGCGCGGCTATCGCAGCTTCACCGCCGAGGCGCAGCGCATTTTTGAAGTGCTCGAAGACCCCTTCCTGCGCGGCGACAAGGCCTCCACGCCCTTGCCGATGATGTGGCGGATCGGGCCGTGGAAGATGGGCGACATGCTCGCGATGCGTCCGTTCGACGGGATGTGGAAGGCGCTCGGCGGCCATTTCAAGGATGCGCGCCTCCAGCAATTGTTCGGCCGCTATGCCACTTATTGCGGATCATCGCCCTTCTCCGCGCCCGCCACGCTGATGCTGATCGCCCATGTCGAGGCGCGCGGCGTGTGGCTGATCGATGGCGGCATTCACGCGCTGGCCAAGGCGATCGCGGGGCTCGCGCAGCAGCAGGGCGCGCGGGTGCGCACCGATGCGCCGGTGGCCGAGATACTCACTGCCAACGGCCGCACCAGCGGGGTCAGGCTGGCGAGCGGCGAGGTTATCCCGGCAGACGTTGTCATCTGCAACGGTGATCCCGGCGCGCTTGCCACCGGATGCTTCGGGCAGGACGCGGCGCGCGCGGTGCCTGCCATCCCGCGCGGCAAGCGCTCACTCTCGGCACTGGTGTGGTACGCCCACGCCAGGACCGAAGGCTTCGAACTCACCCATCACAACGTATTCTTCTCGCGCGATTACGCGCGCGAGTTTCGCGAGATCGGCAGCGGCACCACGCCGTCGGAACCGACCGTCTATGTCTGCGCCATCGATCGCGGCGCACGGCTTGCTGACCCGGCCCCTGCGCCGGGGACACGCGAACGCATCCAGATCATCGTCAACGCCCCCGCTAACGGAGACGTCCACGACTACACGCCCGAGGAGAGAGCCCGATGCACGCACGCCATGATGGCCACGCTGAAACGCTGCGGCCTGCAGCTGGAAGATCCGCTTCCGCATCAGCTCATGACCCCGCAGGATTGGGAGCGCCTGTTCCCGGCCACGGGCGGCGCCCTTTATGGCAGAGCGTCGCACGGCTGGGCGGCCTCCTTCCAGCGGCAGGGGCCGAAGACCCGGCTGCCCGGTCTCTATTGCACGGGCGGGGCGACCCATCCGGCGGCTGGGGTGCCCATGGCAGCCTTGTCCGGGCAGCTGGCCGCGCGGGTAATCGCGAGGGACCTCGCTTCGATGAGGACGTCCCGCCCGGCGGCTACACCTGGTGGTATGTCGACGCGATCAGCGACGACGGGCAGCACGGGCTGACGATCATCGCGTTCCTCGGGAGCGTGTTTTCGCCTTACTACAAGAAGAGCGGGCGGGGCGATCCGCTCAACCACTGTTCCCTGAACGTCGCGCTTTACGGCCCGCAGGCGCGCTGGGCGATGACCGAGCGCACGTCCGGCGCGGTGGAGCGTGATGTCAGCAATCTGGTGATCGGGCCGAGCAGCGTGCGCTGGGAAAATGGCGCGCTCACCATCGACATCGTCGAAGGCGACACTCGCCTGTTCGTCCCCTGGCAGCGCCCGGTGCGCGGGACCGTGCGGGTCTATCCCGAGGCACTGAACCGCACCGCCTTTGCGCTCGACGGGGCCGAGAGCCACATCTGGCACTGCCTTGCCCCCTGCGCCAGGATCGAGGTGGAGATGACCTCGCCCGGCCTTTCGTGGAAGGGCCGCGCCTATCTCGACCATAACCGCGGTGCCGAGCCGCTGGAGACCGGCTTCAACACCTGGCACTGGTCGCGCGCGCACCTGAAAGAGGGCGCGCTGGTGTGTTACGAGGGCGAGCGCGGCGATGGCTCGCTGTTCGCCAGCGCGCTGCGTTTCGACGCGAAGGGCGTGCCCGAACCGGTCGAGCTGCCGCCCATTGCCGCTTTGCCCGACAGCAAATGGGGCATTGCCCGCCGCACCCGCTCCGATATCGGCGTGGCCGAGGTGCGCCGCACGTGGGAGGACACCCCCTTCTACGCCCGCAGCGAACTCGCCTCGCGGTTCCTGGGCGAGGAGGTGACGGCCGTGCAGGAAAGCCTCGACATGCGGCGGTTTTCGTCCCCGCTGGTGCAGTTCATGCTGCCGTACCGGATGCCGCGCCGGAAGGGTTGATCCGCAGGCTCGGCCGACGGGATGAGTTTTGCATCCCGCCGACCGGACATGATGGTCATCAGCCGCCCTTGCGGGCAGTGCCTTCCTCGATCAGTGCCAGCGCCTTTGCGCTCGCGGCTTCGGGGGTTTCCTTGCCGTCCTTGATCGCGTCGGCGAGCAGCATCAGTTCGTTGGCGATGGTGGTCCCGGCGCTGGCTTCCTGCGCGATGCGGATGCCGCCATTGGCCGCGGCGACGTCATCCCACTTGCCGCGCACCGCATCCCAATACCCTTGGGTCTTCTCCCAATAGGTCTCGGCGGCAGCGACATTGTAGCCGTTGAAGCGTTCGTAGGTGTTGAGGACGTATTCCTGCACCACAGGCTTCGCCTCGCCCCCTTCCTTGGGGGTCACCATCTTGGTGTTGTCCTGCCAGTGGATCCAGCCGGTCGGGGTCAGCTGATGGCGGTTGATGCCCATGTAATGGTCATAGACCGGATTGCGGATCGCATCGCGCCGGGCGAGCGGCCGCGCGGTCCAGTTGGAGCGCCAGCGGCGGATGCCCTGTGTCGTCTCCCATTCGCCCCACCCGGCATAGCGCGGGCTGTCATCGACCTGGTAGACCGTCTGCGACCAGCGCCCGGCGCGCATTTTTTCGGGCACGGCCTTCCATTCCCAATTGTCGCCGCCGGTGAAGGCGAGGATCTTTTCGGGCTGATATTCCCAGTCCTGCCGCCAGTGCTTGACGACATAGGGATTGGCCTCGTCCCCCGTGACCAGCAGGTGCTGGAGCACGATGCGGGTGCCCGTATCCTCGATCACGCGGACGCTTTCGTATCCGCCTGAAATCTTGCGCTCCAGCGGCGTGTAGCCTTCCATCCAGGGGGTGGATTCCTGCATGTCGAAGGTGACCTTGAAGTCGCCCGCCATCGCAAGGATCGTCTGGCGGTCTTGCTCGAATGCCGCTCTGGCCGCCTCGGCAGTCTGGACAATCGGGCCATCGGCCAGCGCCGGGGCGGGAACGGCGGCCAACGCGAGCGCCGCGAGGCCAGATGCAAGGATAGTCTTGGCCATAGTCTTTGTCAGTCGGTTCATGGGTTGTCCTCCATGGGGGTTTAGAAACGGTAGCTCGCCGAAAGGCTGAGATTGCGGCCGGGGCGGGTGAAAGCGTCGAAGATGCCGGCGTCATTGACGCTCAGCCCGCGCACATCGGACCACAGGGCGTAGGTCTCGTTCGTCAGGTTGAAGAGGCCCGCGCGCAGCTTCAGCGCATCGGTCACGGCATAAAAGGCGGTGAGATCGAGGATGGTCGACGCATCGGGCCGCACGAACAGATCGCTGCCATTCGCGGCGCGCTCCAGCTCGCCCCTTTCCTTGCGGGCGTTGTGGGTGAGGATCAGCTCGCCGCCAAACCGCCCCGAAGGCGCGCGATAGCCAAGGCTTGCGACCAGATTGAACGGATCGATCGTGTCCAGCGGTGTGCGCACGCCTGCCGGATCGATGGTGTCGCCATCGGCATAGGCCATTGCGAAGCGCGCGTTGAAACCGCTGGAAAGCTTCATCTCCGCCCGCGCCTCGACCCCTTCGATCCGCGCGCCGTCGAAATTGACGAACTGGAAGATCGCCGGATTCTGCGGAGTGAACCCGCCGCTTACCACCTGCTGGTTGATGAAGTTGTCGTAATCGCCGCGGA
Organism: Porphyrobacter sp. ULC335; assembly: GCF_025917005.1. Lineage (NCBI taxonomy): Bacteria > Pseudomonadati > Pseudomonadota > Alphaproteobacteria > Sphingomonadales > Erythrobacteraceae > Porphyrobacter > Porphyrobacter sp. ULC335. The sequence goes on along the minus strand of NZ_CP078091.1, from coordinate 3,292,590 downwards.
AACCGGTGAGCTGAAGCGAGAACACCTCGCCCACATAGCGCGCGCCCACTTCCCAGCTTTCGCTGGTTTCAGGCCGCAGATCGGGATTGGGGATGGAGGTGTATCCGCCTGCAATGAATTCGAAGAAGTTGTTCACCTGAGAAGGCGTCGGCGCGAGGAAGCCTTGGGCGTAATTGCCGAACAGGATCACATCGGGCGCCAGCTTGACCGTCGCGCCGAACTTCGGGGAGAGGCGATTGGCGCTCTGGCCCTGCGGGGTGAAGGCGGTGAGCAGCGGATCGTCGGTCGGGTTCAAGTCATAGAAATCGAACCGCAGCGCCGGAAACAGGGTCAAGGCGCCGTCCAGCAGCGTGATCTCGTCGGCGATGAACATCCCGCCCAGCGTGAAATCGGTCGCCGGGAAAGCGCGGGTGGGGAAGCTTTCACCACGCCCGGGGAAGGTGCCATCGCGCAGGCCTTCCTGGCGCGTCCAGCTGATATCGCCGCCGATGGCGATGCGGTGGCGCATCCCGGCAAGGTCAAAGCTGCTGCGCGCCTCGCCCGCCGCGCCATAGACCCGGTTTTCGAAAGTGTTCAGCCGCTCGCGATCCGGCGCGGGCGTGGCTGTGAGCGTGGTGCGTTCTTCAAAGGCAAACTGGCGGTCCTCGGCATCCTGCCAGAAGGCCGAGACGAACGCATATTCGATCACATCGTCGGGGGTGCCATCATAGGTCCAGTCGACCGAGGCGCGCTTGCGCTGGTTGGTATCACGCGCGTTCAGCGCATCGACGGTCCACACCGGGTTGGGCCCGAAGGTGAAGGCCGGGCCGAGGCCGGTCAGCACCCCGGTTTCGACTGCGCTGTCCAGCCATTCGCCGGTCAGGCGGATGCGGTGCGGGCCATTGTCCCAGACGATCTTGGCGAGCACCGCATCGCTGCGCCCGTCCTGCGGGTTGGGTGCGGTGCGAGAAGGGCCGGTTCCTCCGGTGGTTCCGCGGTTTTCCAGCTCGCTGAAATCGCGGCGGGTATAGGCAATCATCGCCGACAGGTTGCCGGTCTGCCCGGCCAGCGTTGCGGTCTGGGCGAATTCATTGTCGTCGCTCGAATATTGCGAGTTGACGAAGCCGCCCAGATCGGCGCCTGCAATGATGTCGACCGGGTCGGACGTGACGAAGCTGATGGCGCCCGCCAGGCCATCGGAACCGTAAAGAGCAGAGGCCGGGCCGCGCAGGATTTCGACCTGCTTGACCAGACTGACATCGGCAAAGCCGCCGCGTCCTGCGTCCTGCGGGCCAAAGCTGAAGCCTTGCGGGGAGCGGATGCCGTCGACCTGGATCAGCACCCGATTGCCGCCGATTCCGCGCACCGCGAAGTCCTCGTTGCGGGCGCGGCCGGTGGCACCGATTGCTGCACCGAAGCGGGCGGGCGCGCGGCGGACGGAGACGCCAGGTTCGAAGCGCACCAGATCCTTGACGTCGGTGGCGAGCTGGTCGGCAATGTCTTCGTCGGTGATGATCGTGACCGTTGCCGGTGCTTCTTCCTGCAACACGGGTGCGCGGGTGGCGGTGACAGTGATGCGGCCGGTCTGCGGCGGCGCTTCGGCGCTCCCTTCAGCCCCTGACAATCCGGTTTCAGCCGCGCTGGCGGCCCCGGTCGCACCGACCGTGAGCAAGACGGAGAGGGCATAATGCGTGAGTGGTTGTGATGACATCGGACTGGCTTGTTCCCTGCTGATATGAGCCGGGCGTCAATGCCGTTATTGCGAATGAGAGTCAATATTATCCGTAATAAGAATCATTAGCAAAAATGGTCTGTGCTCAAGCGCCCTCGCAAGCGCGGAAAGATCTGGGGTGAGGTGGAGGACTGCTGACCGGTCGGAAGCAGTGGCAGGCCTAGGCGGCGGGCGGCCCGCTGTCGCGCTCGGCCGCTTCTTTCGCTGCCTTTTCGGCGCGGGTCTTCTTGAGCATCCGGTCCATCTTCCAGAACTGCCAGACGCCGAAACCGATCGCGATGCCGTAGAACAGCACGATCTCGATCCAGCCAAAGTTGCCCATTGCGCCTCTCCTAGCTCTGCTCGGCGAGGAACGCGGCGATCAGCGCGGCGGCTTTCTCGGGTGCTTCCTCGTGGGCAAGATGGCCGAGGCCGGGCAGCACGTCCAGCCGCGCATTGGCGAGCCAGCTGTGTGCATCCTTCGCCCAGTCGAGCGGGATCGCCGGATCATTCGCACCGTGGACCAGCAGCACCGGATTGCGCACTTCGCCCATCCGCAGACGCAGGCCGGGCAAGTCCCAATTGGCCATCATCGCCAGCGCGCCGCCCGCGTGGCCGGGATGTTTCAGCAGCGTGCTGTAGCAAGCCAGCCCCTCGGCATCGATATGCGAGTGGGTGGATCGCCACAGGAACCGCTTGGCTCCCCCGACAAGGTCGATGCTTCCGGCAAAGAAGCGCGGCACCAACGGATTAATGAACAGCGCTTTCGCCACCGCGGGGAAGATCTGCGCTAGCGCGCCGGGGAAGGGGCGCAGCGCGGAATTCAGCCCGATGATCGGGCCGGTGTAGCCGTGATCCAGCGCCATTTGCAGCGCAATCGCTGCGCCTGCCGAATGGCCGATGATTGCGGTCGGCTCGACCTCCAGCGCCTTCAGCAACGCAGCAATCTCGCGTCCCATCGCGGGCAGGCTCATCGCATAGGCATCGTGCCCTGCGGTGAAGGCGTGGCGGGGGAGATCGGGGGCGATGACGGTGTGGGTCTTGGCAAGGATCGGCATCAGCCCGCGCCACGAATGCACCGAGGCGCCGGTGCCGTGGAGCAGCAGCAGCGGCGGGCCGGAACCCATGCGCTGTACATGCCAGCGCGCCCGGCCAGTGGAGACGAAGGTGCTCGCTTCCCGATGCGGCCAGATCAGCCCTTCGCGGTTCCAGTCGAGGTTGCTCACGCCGCCTTGCCGATCGGCTGGACGGCGTTGATCGCGGCTTGCAGCATCCGCGCATCGGCGCGGGGCAGGGCGAGGAAACGGCCGCCCAGTGCATTCGCCAGCGCCGCACCTTCGGGGCCGGGGCGGGCGGAGATATCGACCACCAGCGCATCGATCCCGCGCGCGGCGATGGCTTTGGCGGCGGCTTCGGCATCGGCGGCGGCTTGGGGGCGACCGGGCGAGCCGTCAGCAGCGATATTGGCGCGGCCGTCGGTCAGGATCACCAGCGCCGCGCTGCGTCCGCGGGCGATCACCGCCTCGGCCACCTCGCGCGCCGCGTTAAGGCCCATTGCCAGCGGTGTGCCCCCGCCACCGGGCAGTTCGGCCAATGTCCGCCGCGCGCGGGTCAGCGAGCGGGTGGGGGGAAGCAGCAGTTCGGCGGTGGTGCCGCGAAAGGCGACCAGCGCGACTTCGGAGCGGGTGACATAGGCCTGCCCCAGCATCAGCTCGACCGCGCCCTTGGCCTCGGCGAGACGGGCGGCGGCGGCGGAACCCGAGGCATCGACCGCGAATATCGTGACGCGGGCGGTGCGTTCCTCGAAACGGCGGATGCGCAGGTCTTCCTTGCGCATGATGAGCGGAGCATCGGAGTTTGCGCCCTGTTCGCGGCGGCGTATGGCCTGCCAAGGCACGGCAGCGCGCAGGCTGTCGATCAGCGCCAGTTTCGCGCCCCCGCGCGGCATGCCCGGACGCGCTCCCAGAGGCTTGCCACGGGTCGCCGCCTTGCGCTTCTGCCCGGTGCCGCTGCTGCTTGACCGGCGCGGGGCCTTGCCCTGGGCGAGGCTTTCGAGCAGGCCCGCCGGAATCGCTGCCTTCGCCGCCTCGACCAGAATGTCGGAGAGGTCGGGTTCCTGCTGCTCGCGGTCGGCGTCGTCGGAATTGTCCTGCTGGCCGTCTGGCGGCGGGGGCGGGCTGTCCTCGGGCGGAGCGTCCTGTTCCTGCGGCGGCAGGCGCGTGGCGCGCGGGGCTAGGACGAGGCGAACCGCGCCCGTCAGGTCGGACGGCAGGACAGCATCGCGTCCTTCCAGCGCTGCCAACCCCCGCGCGGTTTCTCCGGCAAAGATCAATGCGCGCAAGGAGTCGACGCCCAGCACCTCGGCCGTCGCGGCCAGCGCGCGCAGGGCGGCATCTTGGAGCGGGGCGACATCAGCCATCGCACCCTCTGCCGGGGCAAGCTCCACCCCCTGCCAGCGACGCGAGGCGGCAAGATCGCAGGCGAAGGCGAGGCGTTCTGTCAGGCTGGCGGGCGGGGCTTCTTCGGGCTCGGTCGCATCGTCGAGCAGCACCAGCGCGGCCTGCCCATCGTCCAGCGCCTGCGCCAGCCTTCCGGCAATCGCACCATCCATCCGCTCGGCCATGCCTGCCAGCAAAGCTCCGCCGCGCGCTTCCTCGATCAAGCCGGTCTGGCGGATCGGCTTGCCGGCGGTGAGGCTGGCGGCAAGATCGATCCCGCCGAGCAATCGTTCGTCATCAATATGGCCGGGGAGGCGGCGCAGCGCGATATGCTCGCCCAGGGCCGCCACCAGCGCCTCACGCGCCGGGCTGCTGCCGCGCAGTACCAGACCCTTGAAGGTTGCGGGGGCCAGAGCAAACAGCCGCGCCGCCAGTACCGCATCGTCCAGCGGATCGGCGGGCGGGGCGGGGGGCGTCATCCGAACAGCTCGGCAATCGCCCGGGTAATGCGCACGGTGGAGCCCGTCTCGTCGAGCACATCGCGCCGCAGCCGGTGGCGCAACGCGGAAGGGGCGATGGCGATCAGATGCTTGCGCGTGACCTTCTTCGCGCCTTCAAGCGCCGCCAGCGCGCGGGCGGCGCGCATCAGGGTCAGCTCGCCGCGCAGGCCATCCGCGCCGACGGCAAGGCACAATTCGGCGGCATCGCGCAGCACGTCCTCGCCCGGCGCAAGCTTGGCGAGCCGCGCCTTGCCCTTGGCCACGCGGTTGAGGGTCGCTGCGTCGTCCTCCGCCCAGCGCGCGGCAAAGGCCTGCGGGTCAGCCTCGTTGGCGGCGACGAGGCGCATGATCTCGATCCGCACCTCGATATCCTTGGGCGTGCGCACTTCCACCGACAGGCCGAAACGGTCGAGCAGCTGCGGGCGCAACTCGCCCTCTTCGGGGTTGCCGCTGCCGATCAGCACGAATTTGGCCGGGTGGCGGACGGAAAGCCCCTCGCGCTCGACCACATTCTCGCCCGAGGCTGCCACATCGAGCAGCAGGTCGACCAGATGGTCTTCGAGCAGGTTGATCTCGTCGATATAAAGAAATCCGCGGTGCGCCTTGGCGAGCAGGCCGGGTTCGAACGCCTTCTCGCCCGAGCGCAGCGCGCGTTCGAGATCGAGGCTGCCGATCACCCGGTCCTCGGTCGCGCCCAGCGGCATGTCGACGAAGGGCACGGCGCGTTTGACCATCTTGCCGCTGCCGCACACATCGGGGTAGCGCGCCTGATCGTCCTTGGAGCAGCCGTATGGGCAGCCTTCCGCCGCCATGATCGGCGGCAACAGGCTGGCGAGCGCGCGGGCGGCGGTGGACTTGCCCGTCCCCCGATCGCCAAACACCATCACCCCGCCGATACTGGGATCGACGGCGGCGATCAGCAGCGCCTGTTTCATTTCGTCTTGACCGACGATTGCGGAGAAAGGGAAGCGTGCCATGTACTTTGCCTTGTGGACGTTCGGGCGGCTTTGGACAAGCCCAAGTGACAGGCTGGCGTTACACTTTGTGGCTAACGCTTGCCCAGCCGGTTGAGCACCAGCACCGGCAGCAGTCCCGCCGCCAGCAGGATCAGCGCAGGGATAGCCGCCTCCACCAGCCGCTCGTCGCCCGCGAGGCGGTATGTGCGGGTGGCGAGGGTTTCGAGGTTGAAGGGGCGCAGGATCAGCGTGGCGGGCAGTTCGCGCAGGGTGTCGATGAACACCAGCGCGGCGGCGCCCGCAAGGCTCGGGGCGAGGAGCGGCGCATAGATGCGGGCAAGGACGCGTGACGGTGCAGCGCCGAGGCTGCGGGCAGCAGCGTCAAGCCCCGGAGGAATGCGCGCGATACCGCCGCTGACGCTGTTATAGGCGACCGTCATGAACCGCACCGACAGCGCATAGACCAGCACCGCGCTCGTCCCCGTCAGCAGCAACCCGCCGCTCCAGCCGAGGCTGTCGCGCGCAAAGCGGGTGAGCGCGACGTCGAAGGCCCCCAGGGGCGCGAGCAGACCCACCGCCAGCAGTGCGCCGGGCAGCGCATAGCCCAAGGTTGCCAGCCGGATCGCGCTGGCAGTGACGCGCGAGGTCGATCGCGTGCGGGCAAAGGCAAGCAGCAGCGCGGCGGCAAGGCACAGGCCCGCCGCGGCAAGGCCGAGCCACAGGCTGTCGCGGATATAGGTGCCAAGCTCTCCGGCAGCGGCCTGCGCAGTCTCGGTCATTGCCATCGTGGCAAGATACCCGGCAGGCAGGACGAAGCCGAGCAGCACCGGGGTCAGGCAGGCGGCGAAGGCCAGCGCCTTGCCCGTTGGGGTGAGCGCCACAAGTGGTTCTTCATCCGCCCCGCGTGCAGCGAGGCCATCGCGGCTGTCACTGCGACCGGCGCGCGTCTGCGCTTCCCATGCGACCAGCGCGATGACGAAGACCAGCATCACGGCGGCAAGTTTCAGGGCGGCGGCCTTGTCCCCCATCGCCAGCCAGCTGCGGAAGATGCCGGTGGAGAAGGTGGGGATCGCGAAGTATTCGGCCACGCCGAAATCTGCGAGCACCTCCATCAGCACCAGCGCAAGACCGCCCGCGATGGCGGGACGCGCAGCGGGGAGAGCCACCCGCCAGAACGCGCGCGCCGGGGCCGCGCCGAGGCTCCGCGCGGCGCGGAACTGCGTCAGGCTCTGCGTGGCAAAGGCAGTGCGGGCGAGGAGATAGACGTAGGGATAGAGCACGAAGCCCAGCACAAACGCCCCGCCGCCCAAAGACCGGATATCGGGGAAGGAGTACTGCCCCGCGCTCCATCCCGTCGCATCGCGCAGCGCGCTTTGCACCGGCCCGGCATAATCCAGCAGGTCAGCGTAAAGATAGGCGGCAAGATAGGCGGGCAGGGCCAGCGGCAGCACCAGCGCCCAGCTCAGTACGCTGCGCCCCGGAAAGCGCGTCGCTGCGACCAGCCAGGCGCAGCCGGTCCCGGTTACGGCTGCGATCCCGCCCGCCAGCAGCATCAGCAGCGCGGTGTTGGCGATGTAGGTCGGCAGCACAGTCGCCGCGAGGTCGCCCAGCGCCTCCCCTCCGCCCGCAAGCGAGGCCCACAGGATCGCGGCAATCGGCAACCCGGCCAGCGCGGCAATCGCCAGCGCGGCGATGCTCCATCCGTTGCCGCCGCTTGCGTCCCGGCCTGCAAATTGCCTAAGGCGGCTCAACGGGGCTCCCCCGTGAAACCGTCGCGCCCCATAGGCAGGATCAGCGTTTGAGCCTCGAATTTCGTCATATTGCCCATGCTTATGGTCAGGTGCGGGCGCTGGAGGACATTTCTTTCAGCGCGCCGGCCGGCGAGATCACGTGCCTGCTTGGCGCGTCGGGTTGCGGGAAGTCAACACTGCTCGGCCTCGCGGCAGGCTTGTTGCGGGTACAGCAGGGCGAGATCGCACTGGGCGGCGAAGTGCTGGCCGATGCGCAGCGCAGCCCGCCGCCCGAAGCGCGGCCGGTGGGGCTGGTGTTTCAGGACGGGGCGCTGTTTCCGCACATGACGCTCGCCGCCAATGTCGCTTTCGGCCTGCCCAAGGCGCTTCGGGGCGAGGCGGACAGCTGGCTCGCCAAGGTGGGGCTTGCCGGGATGGGCGCGCGCTATCCGCACGAGCTTTCCGGCGGGCAGCAGCAGCGCGCCGCGCTTGCCCGGGCGATGGCGCCGGGGCCGCAGGTTCTGTTGATGGACGAGCCCTTCGCCAGCGTCGATATCGTGTTGCGGCGCAAGCTGCGGCGCGAATGCCGCATCCTGCTGCGCGAGGCCGGGGTCACGGTGGTGCTGGTGACGCATGACCCGGCCGAGGCGCTCGATATCGGTGACCGGATTGCGGTGATGGAGAGCGGGCGGATCGTCCAGTTCGGTACGCCGCAGGAACTCCACGAAGCCCCCGCCAACGCTGCCGTGGGCGCGATTTTCAGCGGGGCGCAGGTAATCGCGGGAAGCCGCGCAGAGGAGGGGCTGGACACGCCTTTCGGGTTGTGGCCGCTGGCCAGCCTCGGCACGGAATTGCCCGATGTGTCGCATTTCGATCTGCTGGTGCAGGCCGACCGGCTGGTGCCGGTGCCCGATGTGCGCGGATGCGCTGTGCGCGACGTGCATCCGATGGGCGCGCGTAGCCGCGTGCTGCTGGATGGTGCGGACGGGGCGACGATAACGGTCGAAACCGCGCTGACGGTCGATCCCTCCAAGACCTATAGCCTCGTCCCCGACGCCGAGAGCGTGCGCGCCTTCCCCCGCAGTTAGCGCTTGCGCGACCCGCGATTATATTGCAAGTCATTCGCAAGTAATCACGGAAAGCCGCTCCCCATGATCAGACTGTTCCAAGCCGCCCTGGCGTTTGTCGGCCTGCTTGCCCTGTCCGCTTGCGCCGACGAAAGCGCCAGCGAAGGCGTGCCGGTCACCGGCGAGATCAACATTTATTCCTCGCGCCATTACGATACCGATCTGGCGCTGTACGAGGATTTCACCAAGGCCACCGGCATCAAGGTCAACCGCATCGAGGCCGATGCCGACGCGCTGATCGAGCGGATCGCGGCCGAGGGCGAGTTCAGTCCGGCGGACCTGCTCATCACGGTCGACGCCGGACGCCTGTGGCGCGCCGAGGAAGCGGGAATCCTCTCGCCGGTGGATTCAAAGATCCTCGAAGAGCGCATCCCCGCCAACCTGCGCGATCCGCAAAAGCGCTGGTTCGCCCTGTCGACCCGCGCGCGGATCATCATCTACAACAAGGCCAAGGGGAAGCCCGCAGGCCTCGACACTTACGAGGGTCTCGCGGACCCCGCGCTGAAGGGCCGCATCTGCATGCGTTCGTCCTCCAGCGTGTACAACATCGCGCTGCTCTCCAGCATGATCGTGCATGACGGGCCGGAGAAGGCGGGCGCCTGGGCCAAGGGCGTGGTCGCCAACTTCGCGCGGCCCCCGCAGGGCAACGACATGTCGAACATCGAGGCCGTGGCGGCAGGCGAATGCGACATCTCGCTGGTCAACACCTATTACCTCGCGCGCTTCGACACGCCGGATAAGCGCAAGGTGCTGGACGCGATCGGCATCATCTTCCCCAATCAGGCAAGCACGGGCACCCATGTGAACATGAGCGGGGCAGGGGTGGTGAAGACCGCGCCGAACCGGGCGAATGCGATTCTGTTCCTCGAATACCTCTCGTCCGAGAGTGCCCAGAAATATCTCGCCAACGGCAATAATGAATACCCCGCGGCCAAGGGCGTTGCGCCGACCTCGGCGGTCGAGGCGCTCGGCACGTTCAAGGCGGACCCGCTGGGCGCAGCCGAGATCGGCAAAAACGAGGCCAGAGCGGTCGAGCTTTACAACGCCGCGCGCTGGAACTGATGCGGCGGGATTGCGGCACATCAAGGCCCGCTTTCACCCCTTAACACTAAACTGTCTTGAAGGGGGCGCAGGTCTAGTCCATTTGCGCCCCCATGTCCTGCCGCCCCTCCGGGCAGCGCACACCTGTATCCGAGGCCCGTTTTGAACCAGCCCACTCTGACCCGCGACCAGTTCACCGAAAGCGCGGCGCTCTCTGTCGAGACCATCACCTATGTGCACCACTGGTGCGAAGGGCTGTTCACGCTCAAGATGACGCGCCCGGCGAGCTTCCGCTTCCGCTCGGGCGAGTTCGTGATGATCGGCCTGCCCGGTGACAACGGCAAGCCGCTGCTGCGCGCCTATTCGGTCGCCTCGCCTTCCTATGAGGAGGAACTGGAGTTCCTCTCGATCAAGGTGCAGGACGGCCCGCTGACCTCGCGGCTGCAGCACATCAAGGTCGGCGATCCGATCTACCTCGGCAAGAAGCCGACCGGCACGCTGGTGACCGACGCGCTGCTGCCGGGCAAGCGGCTGTTCATGCTCTCGACCGGCACCGGCCTTGCGCCCTTCATGAGCCTCGTGCGCGATCCCGAGGTCTACCAGATGTTCGAGGAAGTGATCGTCGTCCATTCCGTGCGCAACGTGAACGAGCTGGCCTATCGCGAGCTGCTGGAAAGCAAGCTCGAAGGCGATCCGCTGCTCGAAGACGAAGACCGCGCGAAGATGATCTACGTGCCGACGGTGACCCGCGAGCCCTTCCGCACGCAGGGCCGCATTCAGGCGCTGATCGACGATGGGCGGCTGTTCGAGCAGTCGAAGGGCCCGCAGCGGTTTGTGCCGGACGAGGACCGCGTGATGCTGTGCGGCTCGATGGCGATGATCAAGGATCACGCGGCCGATCTGGAACGCCGCGGCTTTGAAGAAGGCGCGAACAACAAGCCGGGGCAGTTTGTCATCGAGCGGGCGTTTGTGGGGTAAGGTGCGGTCTATTCCGCAGCATTCACAGATGGTTCAGTATCCAAAAGGCAGCTTTCCCGAAACAGGGAGACTGCCATGCTGCACCGCTTGATCCCCGCCGCCGCCATGCTTGCTGCCGCACTCGCGCCCGTCGCCGCGACTGGCCAGACGGATGTGCGCATGTCGCCGCTCCCGAACTATAACCTCGTTCAGCTCTCGGTCGCGGCCAGTGCGGTTCCGATCGAGGAATTTCAGGCGCGCACGATGGAAATCAACTCGTGCGGAGATGCGGTGAAGCTCGGCAAGGCGCTGGATGCGAGGGTGGAGCGCAAGAACTTCGTCCACGAGACAGAGCTGCCCCCGCAGCTGCGTCCGGTGCTCCGAAACCTGCCGAACGGCATGGCGACTCCGGTGCTGAGTGAGGATGGCACAGCGCTTCATGTACTGGTGGTCTGCAACCGGGCCTGATTGGGGCTTTACGGTTACGCGCGGCCATTTCGTGATCGAGCGGGCGTTTGTGGGGTAGTTCCCCCGCCCCGGGCTTGACCCGGGGCCCCGCTGCCTTTCGAGTTCGGCCATTGGACAGAACAAGCTGGGTCCCGGGTCAAGCCCGGGACGGGGAGTAAATTTGCCTGGTTCCTCGTCACCCCAGCGCAAGCTGGGGCCTAGAGCCTCTAGGTGCAGCGCTTGCCGCCCTAGGTCCCAGCTTCCGCTGGGATGACGAACGTTTGAACTTCAGGCTTCCCCGTTGCATTCCGCGCGCTCGATCCGCCTTGTCTGCGGATCGTACACGATCTCGATGAAGCCACACCCTCCATCGAGAACGCGAGGCATCTCGCCATAGTTGTCAAACCAGCGCGATTGGCCCGCCTTGCCCATTCTTTCCGCGCTAGCCTCATTGTCGCGGACCAACTCGGCCACTTCCTCTTCGGTGCAGGGACGCGATTCGAGATCCTCGAGCATCACCTCGCAGCCATACTCGGCGTTTGCAATCGGAGGCTCGCTCGGGCTGACATAGACGGCCAAGATTTTGCCATCCGGCCCCAAGGCGTAATTGCGCGAATACTCATCGAGCGCGCCCGCTCCCTCTGGCAGAACCACTGCCGCCTCGATCGCCCGCATAATGGTAGCCTGCTCCGAGGATTGCGCTGAGCATGCCGTTCCGGCGGCGAGCACAAGAATTGCAGAAATCGCTTTCATCACAGCATGATGGCGCAGGCGGAGAGTGATGGCAATGGCTAGCAAGCCAAGCCCCACCCCCAATTTCGCACTTGACCCTAGCCCCCACCCCCTGTTCACTCATGGCAAATCAAAACCCATCTGCCGGAGAGAACCCCCATGCTCGCGACCTCCTATCGCACCGCCTATAACGAAGACCACGAGGCCTTCCGCGACACCGTCCGCAAGGTCTTTGCCGAACACCTCACCCCGCACATGGAGGAGCACGAGGCCAACGGCATCGTCCCGCGTGATGTGTGGAAGACAATGGGCGACGCCGGGATGCTGTGCATGACGGTGAAGGAGGAAAACGGCGGCCTTGGCCTCGATTTCGGCTTCAACTGCGTGCTGACCGAGGAACTCAGCTACCTCGGCTCGTCCGCGGGCTTCACGCTCCAGAACGACATCACGGCGAACTATTTCGAGCGCCTCGGCAACCCCGAACAGCGCGCCAAGTACCTGCCCGGCATGGTCAGCGGCGATATCATCACCGCGATCGCCATGACCGAACCGGGCGCAGGGTCCGACCTTCAGGGCATCCGCACCACCGCCAAGAAGGACGGCAACCACCTCGTCATCAACGGCTCGAAAACCTACATCACCAACGGTCAGAACGCCGATTGCGTGATCGTGGTCGCCAAGACCGATCCCGAGCTGGGCTCCAAGGGCATCAGCCTTGTTCTGGTCGACGCCGACACCCCCGGCTTCGAGCGCGGGCGCAATCTCGACAAGATCGGCCAGCACGCCGCCGATACCTCCGAACTGTTCTTCAACGATTGCCGCGTGCCGATGACCAACATCCTCGGCGCGGAAGGCATGGGGTTTGTGCACCTGATGGAGGAACTGCCGCAGGAACGCCTCGGCATCGCGGTCGGCGCGCAGGCGGCGGCGCAGCGGGCGTTTGACGAGGCGGTGACCTTCACCAAGGACCGCAAGGCTTTCGGCAAGACCGTGTTCGAATTCCAGAACACCAAGTTCACCCTCGCGGACCTCAAGGCCAAGCTGCAAGTGGGCTGGGCGCACCTCGACTGGGCGATCCGCAAGCATCTCGCAGGCGAACTCACCACCGCCGAGGCCTCCGCGGCCAAGCTGTGGCACACCGATCTGCAATGGGATCTGTGCGATGCGTCGCTGCAACTCCACGGCGGGGCGGGCTACATGAACGAATACGCCATCGCCCGCCTGTGGCGCGACGCGCGCGTGACGCGGATCTTCGGCGGGACGAACGAGATCATGAAGGAAGTGATCTCGCGGAGTATTTGAGGTGGCTGAGCCGCTTCGTTCCGACTGGAGGCTATATTGCTTCCGGCTTGCGTTAGTCCTCACGGGCTCTATCTCGCTGGTCGGGTGCGAAAGCTCTGCCCCGCAATCGATGTCGGCGTGGTTCGCTTGTTCGAGCAAAAGCGGTGATCAGCTGGTGTTGGGTCACCTAGACTTTGTTGAAAGCAGGGGACAGTTTCGCCTCCAGTTTTTTGGGCAAGACGTTTTCTATAACGTGAAAAGAATTTCACCCCAAGGCGGCTCTGTAAGCGGAACGGCTGTTTTCCAAGGCAGTCTGACCGGCGAGACGAAAGCTGCTCCCTTCGATTTCGTCTATGACCGCCACGAACAGAGGCTGAAGTTGGACGGAGTTTGGAATGAGTGTGATGTGCTGCAAGATCGCTCTTTAGTTTACCTTCCTGTCGACGAAACCCAAACGGCGGATCCGACAGAACAACAATAGGAAGAGCCATGACCGACCCCCTCGACTTCACCGGCAGCCAAGTCCTCGTCATCGGCGGGTCGAGCGGGATCGGGAATGGCATTGCGCACGGGTTCCGGCAGCGCGGCGCGAGCGTTACTGTCACCGGCACGCGGACCGATTTCGGCGATTACCTTGAGGCCGAGGACAGCGACTTCACCGGCCTCGACTACCGCCAGATTGATCTGACCGATCGCACCGCCGCTGACCGGCTGGCGGGTGACCTCGGCCCGCTCGATGTCCTCGTCCTCTCCCAAGGCACCGTGCGCTACGGACGGCAGGAGTTTACCCGCGAGGGGTGGGACGCGGTGGTCGATATCAACCTCAATTCGGTGATGGACGCCGCCCGCGCCTTCCACCCCGCGCTGGCGACCGCCAAGGGCGCGATCATCATCGTCTCCAGCGTCGCCGCGTTCAAATCGACAATCGGCACGCCCGCCTATGCCGCATCGAAAGCGGGCGCGGCGAGCCTCACCAAGACACTCGGCGAGGCCTGGGCGCGCGACGGCATCCGGGTCAACGGCATCGCGCCGGGGCTGGTGCCGACCAAGCTAACCAGCGTCACCACCGATCATCCCGAGCGCCTCGAAGCCAGCCTCAAGTCCATCCCCCTGCGCCGCATGGGCACGCCCGAGGATATGGCGGGCGCGGCGCTGTTCCTTGCCTCGCCATTATCGGCTTACATCACCGGGCAGACACTGGTGGTGGACGGGGGATTGACCCTCTCCTGAGCCTGCGCGCGGATTGTTACACTCGCAGGTGATATAGTCACAATCGCGTCACAAGCCTGCGCCAATCCTCGTTCGAAAGCGGGGCAGGCAGCACATGGATGTCGTCAATATCTTCCTGACGAGCGAGTTGGGCGAAAGTCTGGACGACTTCGTCCACGATCAGCGGCGTTTCACCTTCGACAGGCTGGGGGCGGAAGGCCCGCGGCGGTTGGTCGAAGGGCCGATGTGGGCGTTTATCGACTGGGTGATGCCCGAACTTGCCGGTCTCGAAATGTGCCGCCGGTTGCGCGCCGATACCCGCACCATGGACGCCCATGTGACGATGGTGCTGGAGGAGGACGATCCCGAGGATCGTCGCCGGGCGCTGCGCGCCGGGGCGGATGATTACGTGATCGGGCCGCTCACCCGCACGGCTGTGCTCGACCGGGTGCTGGCGCTGCAATCGCGCACCAGCGAGCGGCAGGCGACGCGCCGCTTCGAACTTGGCGCGCTGACGATCGACATGGCCGCGCTTCAGGCGCGCTGGAACGAGACGCCGATCGTACTGCGGCCCAATGAATTCCGCCTGCTGCGCTTTCTGGCCGAAAACCCCAACCGCGTGCTGACCCGCGAGGATCTGATCAGCGGCCTCGGCAAACGGGAACCCCCGATTGACGAGCGCACCGTGGACGTATGGATCGGCCGCCTGCGCCGCGCGATCAAATCGGCCGGCGGCGGCAACCCGCTGCGCACGGTGCGATCCCTGGGATATGTCTTCGATCTGGGGTGAGCGGGCGTACAGGAAACGTCCACAATCGCGCGCCGCGCGACAAAACGGGACATTCGGCTAGCGACCCCATTGCTGCCATACAGCTGCGCGACTAAGCTGAGAAATGTCCAAGGCACTTTCGCCACTTTTGCTCACTGCAATCGAGCGATATGCGGCAGCGCGCGAGGCGAAGGCCGATCTTGCGAAGCCCATTGCCGATTTCATTGCGGCAACGGAAAATCAAAGCCCGGCATCCATCGCCGATGCAGATGGAGCGATTGCCTCAGCTGCGGGGCTGTGGAGCTGGTCTCAGAAGCTAAGCTGGTTTGATCGCAACGTCCTTGGGAAAAGGAGTGATCGGGATCTGCTGGATGAGGTTCCTGGGCTGCCGTTTCTCTTTCTGTTCCACAAAAACGGATTCCTGCGACAAGCTGCACTTGAGAGAATATCAGGCCCCATCCCCAATGCCTTTCTGGTCGCCGCTTTGGCGTGGCGTCGGAACGACTGGGTTCATCAGGTTCGTTCTAGCGCCAAAGCCTGCATGGATCGGTGCCTACCGTTCACTAGCCCCGACGTGCTATCCGTATTCTTTCTTGAGACGGCAGGGCGTAGGTCGACTTGGCGGCGCTGGTCGGACGCCGAGCGACAGTCAATGGATGCGCTCGTAGCTCGCCCGGAGGCGGTAGCAGAGATCGTGGCGCAGCTTCTCAGGCAACGAAACGGACCACTACCCTCGTGGCTGCGGTCTCTACTCCAATACGAATGGATCGACCCCCACCTCAAGCTGCTCGCAGTGGAGGCGAAAATTTCGGGAGTGCGCGCCGTCGCCCTACAAACCTTGGCGTATGGCTATGCTCGCTCAACTGACGGCTCAGGGGAGCGCTTCTGGATAGATAAGCCGATGGGAATTAGCGGTTGGCGGCCACGTGTCTGGCAGCGGGCTCTGACCATCCATTCTGATCGTTCTGAAGCGATTCGCAGCGGCCTGCGTGATCGCTCAACCGCTGTGCGAAAGGTCGCGCTTGAGGCAATCATCGACCATGCTTCACATGATACGGACCTTATCGCTCTGGCAGGGTCATTCCTCAATGATCGCTCCACCAGCATTCGTTCGAAAGCCGCATTCATTGTTGAACGGATGAAGCAAGCACACTGAACGATTTGTCCGCTTCCCACCCACTTCCGGTCACAAAACCGCACGCATCATCGCCCTGAAACCGGACGCGACCGGTGATCCCTCTACAGATCGCCTGGCCCAGCAAAAAGGCCGCCCGGTGAGGGGCGGCCTTGTTTGGTTTCGGCGCAGGAACGCGGGCGCGTCAGAATTCCGCCTTCACGCCGATCGAGAACACCGTCCCCACATCGAAGGTGTTGATCTCGGCACGGTTGCCATTGAGCTCCTGGAACTCGAAATTGTCGCGCCCGAAGATGTTGCGCGCTTCGAGGCTTACCTCGAGCGGCACGCCGCCCAGCTTCACTTCGGAACGCGCCACCAGGTCGACCGTCAGGCCCGGGTCTTCGACCACATCGGGCAGCGCCCCGCCGCGCAGCGTCACGCGCTCGCTGGCGTAGTTGAACAGCACGGTGAACTGCTGGACCTTGTCGAGATCCTCGATCCCCAGCGACAGGTTCGCCACGTGGTCCGACTGGCCGACCAGCGGCGAGCCGTCGTCGAACAGCTGGCTGGCCAGCTGCCCGGTCGCCCCGGGGATCGGAGCCAGATCGGCCGCACCCACGGAAATCTCCGACTGGGTGTAGGTGTAGTTGGCGATGATCAGGAACTGCTTGTTCTCGAACAGCCCGCCCCAATCGGCCAGATCGATACCGTAGGACAGATCAAGCTCGGCCCCGTACAGGTTCGCCGAGGGCGCATTGGCGTAACTCGTCTCGATGATGCCGGGCGCGGTGATCAGGAAGTTCTCGATCGGGTTGTCGATCTTCTTGAAGAAGCCGGCAAGGCTCACCTTCTTCGGCCCGCCCATGTAATATTCGGCGCGCGCTTCCACGTTGATCAGCTCGCTGTCCTGCAGGAACGGGTTCCCGCGGAAACGGCGGTTGCTCTCGGGATCGAAATAGGTCTGCTCCACCAGCTCGCGGAACTGCGGGCGGGCGATGGTCTTCGATGCTGCGAAGCGCAGTTGCAGATCGTCGATCGCCTCCCACGTGACCGTGGCCGCGGGCAGGAAGTAGTCATTGGCGATCCGCGTCGGGTTGGCGAGATTGCCGCCGCCGAAGGTCAGATCGGGCGCGGCGACCTGAAGCCCGTCTTCATAGCGCACGCCTGCCTCGATATTGAGACGCTCGGTCGCGCGGAAACGCGCCAGCCCGTAGCCCGCGTGCACCGTCAGCGCGGCGTCGAACACCGGGAAGGGGGTCGGATCGGACACGGTGACGTTGAAGAAGCCGGTGCCGTTCGCATCGGTCGCCAGCGTCGCGCCGTTGAGGATCAGGCCCGGTTGCCGCAGGCCAAGCGCGCGCAGCAGCGTGGTGTTCTGCGCGGAGGAGCCGAGCAGTGGGCGGATGATGAAGGACAGCGACCGGCGGGTGGTGTCCGAATAGGCATAGCCCGCGGTCAGCGACAGGTCATCGGTGACGTCGAAGGTCACGTCCGCGCCGCCGAACCACAATTCTTCGGTCAGGTCTTCAAAGCCGACCTGAATGCGCTCCGTCCCGCCGATCAGCGCGCCGACATCGACCACGAACTTGTCGCCGAAGGGATCGTTCGGAATATTGGTGCGGATATAGGGCACGATGGCGTTGTAGGGCGCCTCGCGATCGGTGCGGGCATAGCCGCCGCGCAGATCGAGTTCGAAGGCATCGAAGTTGAATTCGGCGACGATTTGCGAATCCATCAGCTGGCGTTCGAACCAGCCTGTCTGCTGGGTCTGGAAATCGAACGGCCGCGCGACATCGGTGAAGCTGTCGGTGCCGGTGGCAAGCCGCGCGGTCTTCAGGGTGTCGCGGATGTAGAGATTGGTCCAGCGGACGGTGTGTTCGCCGATATCGAGGCCGAGCCCGATCAGCGCGTTCACCAGCACCTTGTTGTCGGTGATGAAGTTCTGCGAATCGAACAGGATCTGGCCCGCTTCCGCGTCACCGAACTGCTGGCTGGTGACATTGCGGTTGCGCCAGGTGTTGGTAATCCCGGCCGTGGCGATCAGGCCGAGGTAATTGCCGTCACCCACCTCGAACGAGGTGCCGCCGGTAAGGTTGGCCGAGAAGTTGATCGGCAGCACATCGTTCTTCTGGAGCGTCACCAGATTGAGCGGCATGATCTGCCCGGCCAGCTGGCGCTGCTGCGCGGCGGACAGGTCGTTGATCCGGGTGCCGCTGCCGATGGCGTCCTGCAACACGCTGGGGAAATCGCGGTTGCCGTTGTCGAAGCCGAAGCTGTCCCAGTCCGACCCGAAATAGGTGAGGCCGTTCTGGAACGTTGTCTCGGTATCACCGCTGCCCGAGAAGCCGACGGTGAGGAAGGTCTCTGTCGGGATCGCCTTGGTGGTGAGGTTGATAACCCCGCCGCCGAACTCGCCCGGGAAGTTGGCCGAATAGGTCTTCTGCACGAGGCTGGAGGCGATCACGCTGGTCGGGAAGATGTCGAGCGGGACCACGCGGCTCAGCGGTTCGGGGCTGGGGAGCGGCAGGCCGTTGAGCAGCGCCAGCGAATAGCGGTCACCCAGACCACGCACGAAGACGCGGCCGTTGCCGACCAGCGAGAGACCACTGACCCGCGCCAGCGCGCCGGCAATGTCGCCTTCACCGGTGCGGGCGATGTCGGCTTCGCTCAGCACGTTCAGCACCTGGCCCGAATTGCGCGCCGGATCGCGGTTGCGCCGCCCGGTGACGATGATCCCGCCGCCCGGCACAGAGATATCGGTCTCCTGCAGATCCTCCACTGGATTCTCGCCTTCGACCGGATCGGTCGGCTGCGCTTCGGCTTCGACCTCGGTCTCGGCTTCGGGCTCCTCTTGCAGCGCGTCCTGCGCGTGGAGCACCGACGGCAAGGTCAGCGATGTGGTGAGCAGCAGCAGCCCAGCGAGGCGCGTGCGGGTGGACATGGGTGAGGACCCCCTCATGAAATTGGTCATTCTTGAATGCGAAAATGGGGGAGGCGCTGCGTCGAAGCGGCGTCTCCCCCGGTACGTGTCACAGGCTCGGGCCTTAGGCCGGGTAGACCGGCAGCGAGGTGCAGTTGCCCGTCGTGCTGGCAAAGTTCTGGATCGACGAATTGCACGTCCAGTTGCCGAAGGTGCTGG
Organism: Porphyrobacter sp. ULC335; assembly: GCF_025917005.1. Classification (NCBI taxonomy): domain Bacteria; kingdom Pseudomonadati; phylum Pseudomonadota; class Alphaproteobacteria; order Sphingomonadales; family Erythrobacteraceae; genus Porphyrobacter; species Porphyrobacter sp. ULC335. The sequence continues at coordinate 3,273,457 of NZ_CP078091.1, read as the reverse complement.
TCAGGGCCGCCGCGTTCTGGATCGCCCCGACGAAGGTGCGGGTCGGGAAGAAGGTCGAACGGCTGTTGGCATTGAACGCCGTGCGGCCCGTTTCACCCGCGCCGTTGACGACGCCGTTAGTGAGCGTGATCGCGAAGGCGAAGTTGTTGTTGGTGCCGCCGTTGATGCGCGCTGCCACGTCGGCATTGGTATTGCCGGCGCCGCCGCGGATCGGATCGGTCGCCGGGCAATCGCCGACCACCGAGTCCACGCCGATGATCGCCGCCAGTGTGGTGGGTTCATCGATCTGGAAGCAGTGGTTGGTGCCGGCATTGATCACGCCGTTGGTCAGGCCAAGCGCCGCGCCGCCGCGTGCCTGGATGACCTGCGGCGCGCCGTCACGCATCACGAAGGTGAAGTTGTTCACCTGGAAGCGGGTCTGCGGAATCGCGTTTGACGGGGTACGGTCGGCGACGTTGGGCGAGTCCAGTTCGATCGCCCGGTCACCGGTGGTCGAACGCTGCACCGCGATCACGGTGTCGAGATTGACGATCGCGCCTGTATCGACATCGAGCGAATCGTCCGAAGCGCCGATGATCGCGAAGTTGCGGGCATTGAAGCCGCCGCCGAAGAACTCGATGCCGTCATCCGAGCTGTTGAACGAGACGAGGTTCTCGATCACGGTGCCCGAACCCGCGCCGCCGGTGGTCAGCGACTGGAGTTCGTTGTTCGGTGCCAGTTCGAAGCCCGAGAAGCGGATCTGGTTGAAGCGGAACGAGCCGGAGCTGTCCGCCGCGTTGGCGCCGCCGAACGGGGTGGCAACCGCCGCGCCTTCAAGACGGCCTTCGCAGGTCGCATTGGCGGTGGGGTTGGCGGCGGTGTTGAACACGCCGGTCGAGCAATCCGACACCGGTGCGCGGCCGAGCAGCACGACGCCGCCCCACTGCTGCTGGTTGTTGTCATCATTGATGCCGAGCACGTTGTCGCGGCTGGTCCAGATGATCGGGCGGTCAGCCGTGCCGTTGGACTGGATCGTGTTGCCGCGATTGACCACCAGATAGGAATCTTGCTGGCCGTAAAGGATCACGCCCGGCGCGATGGTCAGGGTGACAGTGGTGCCGGTGCTGGAGAAACCACGATCGGTGCCGACTTCGACGCGGCCCGGAATGCGATAGAGCAGGCCGCGGATGTAAGGCAGGTTGTCCGTGCTGGTGAAGCGCGCGGGCAGGGCGCAGACGCGGTAGGTGCCGGTCGGGGTCGCGGTGGTGACACCTTCATCGGTCAGACCGCCGGTCGACGCGATGGTCGGGCAACCGGCCGCCGGGGTCACGAGCGACTGGGTCGGCGTCGGGGTCGGAGTCGGCGTCGGCGTGGGGGCCGGGTTATTGATAATGATGTCGCCGCCCGAGCCAGGCGAGACGATTTCGTCCGCGCCGCAGCCGGCCAGAGCGACCAGACTGCATCCCAGAATCAGCGTGCGTTGAATGTTTTTCACAGCGAGCGGTCCCCTCTTGAGCCGAGAATCGGTTTAGGCGCGTGTCGTGATGCGCTGGGGGCTCGCTAGGGGTCGGGCATGTCAGAATTCTTGCAGCATTACAGTCTTGTGTCAGTCGAGCGATTATGACTGAAGAAAGACAAATGTGACAACGCCGACCCATCTCGGTGCGTGCTGTCTGTAACATTGGAATGCCGTAAAATCAGTGTGATAAGGCATTTCATTACAAGTAAATTACAATGTTTCAGTTTTGTTGCATCGGCCCGTTGTGTGAGTCATTATCCCTCTCGTTCTTGGAGGAGTCTTGCCGATGTCCGTCACCGCTTTCGCAATCGCGCTGATCGCTGCAACCCCGCTGGCAGCCGCGCCTGCCATGCCTGTTCCGGCCTTGGCCGAGGCGACCGAACTCGCGGTGCAACCGCTTGCTGCCGGGCGTGCCGATCAGGCGCTCGCAACGCTTGAGAAAGCCAGCATCGCCGATCCGCATGATGCGGCTGTGCTGATCAATCTCGGCATTGCCTATGCGCAGGCAGGCGATGACGCCAAGGCGCGCGCCGCCTTTGAACAGGCGTTGGCCTGTCATGAAGTGATCGAGCTCGACACTGCGGACGGAAGCGCCACGGATTCGCGCCGCCTTGCGCGGAAGGCGATCAAGATGCTCGAGCGCGGCGAGTTCCGCCCCGCGCCGACGCGCGCCGGACAGCTGACCCTGCGCGACTGACACATATCTCTATCGGGACGCGAACGGGCGGATTGCGAAAGGCGCAGTCCGCCCGTTTTGCTGTCCGGAAGGCACAGTTGCGACAATCCTGCATCCGGGCAATCGTCCGAGGCTGTCACCTGCCTGTCATTTAGGTTAGACAATGGGGAGAGATTCTGGAGGGCCGGGACATGATTCTCGCCGCGGGTAGCCGCGCTGTCATCACTGCTGCTGCGATTATGCTTGCGGCCGAGGCTCGGGCCGATGTGCTTGAACTCGGGAGCGATGGCGCGCGCTGGGTGTCCGGGCCACTCGCCGGTCAGCCTGCGGTGGCCGATCCTTATGCTCCTGCAGCCGCCGCAACCGACGCTGAAATGCTTGAAGCGCCCGCGCTTCCCGATGTGGTGATCGCCGATCCCGCGCGCCATGCGGCAGGCATTCCGCCGCGCTACGCGGCCAAGATCGCCGAGCTGGCCGCGCGCTTCGACCTGTCGCCCAGCCTGCTGGAGGCGCTGGTGTGGCAGGAGAGCCGCTGGCGCGAGGACGCGGTCTCGCCCGTCGGCGCGCAGGGGCTCGCCCAGCTTATGCCGGGCACCGCCCGCTATCTCGGCGTCGATCCGCGCGATCCTTTTGCCAATCTCGAAGGCGGAGCGCGTTATCTGCGCGAACAGCTCGACCGGTTCGGCGGCGATCTCGAAAAGGCGCTCGCCGCTTATAACGCCGGTCCCGGCAGGGTCGAGCGGGCCGGGGGCATCCCCAATATCCGCGAGACAAAGCAATATGTTGCTGCCATCATCGGGCGGCTCGCCAACCATTCCCGTCCGCCTGCGCCATAAGGCGCGGCTGGCCCATGCAAGTGAAAGTCTGACACACATATGACGTCGTTGTTCTCCCGTTCCTTGGCCCGCTTCACCGCCATGCTGGCGCTCGCGCTGACGCCGGGCACTGCTTTCGCGCAAGCGGCAGACCCGGCCGGTTCGGGGCCGATCAACAATGCGCTGCTGTGGCTGCAAGGCACGCTGCTCGGCACAGTGGCGACCACTGTCGCGGTGATGGCGGTCGCGGCGATCGGCTTCATGATGCTGACGGGCCGCATGAACTGGCGCTTCGGCGCGACCGTGATCATCGGCGTGTTCATCCTGTTCGGCGCGACCACCATCGTCGCCGGCATCCAGTCGGCCGCCGGTTAAGGCCATGAGCGATCTCGTCCGCCATCCCGTCCACCGCGCGCTCACCCGCCCGCAGATGTTCGCAGGCGTGACGATGAACTTCTTCATCATCAACCTGATGGTGACGACGATTGCCTTCCTGATCCTCAAGAGCTGGTGGATTCTGCCGGTTCCGGCGGTGATGCACGTGATCGGCTATTTCGCTTCGCTGCGCGAACCGCGCATTTTCGACCTGTGGATCACGAAGGTTTCGAAGTGCCCGCGCGTTCCCAATTTCAAGCGTTGGGGCTGCAACTCCTATGCCCCGTAAGGACGCCCGGACATGAAGAAATGGATCGGAGCCGCCGCCTGGAGCGCGAAGGAAGCCCGCGTCGGCGACCGGCTGCCCTATGCCCGCCTGATTGACGAGAACACCGTGCTGCTGCGCGATGGATCGGTGATGAGCGCGATCCAGGTGCCCGGCCTGCTGTTCGAAACCGAGGATAGCGACGCGCTTAACGCCCACGCCGCCACCCGCGAGGTGATGCTGCGCTCGACGCTGGATGCGCGCTTCGTGATGTATCACCACGTGATCCGCCGCCGGGTCGAGGTGGAGCTGGATGCCGAATTCCCCGATGCCCTGTCGCGGCATATCGACGCGCGCTGGAAGCAGCGGCTGGCGGGCGGATCGCTGTTCATCAATGATCAGTTCGTCACCCTGATCCGCCGCCCCGCGCGCGGCAAGACGGGCCTGCCGGAACGGTTTTCGAAGTTCTTCTCGCGGGCTGGGCAGGATGAGCCCGAGGCCGATCCCAAGGACGTGCGCAGCCTCAAGGCGGCAGTCACCGGGCTGGTCGCCAGCTTGCAGAATTACGGCGCGGCAGTGCTGGGTGATTACCAGTCACCCACATCAGCCGAAGGCACCAATTCCGAGATGCTGGAACTGCTCTCGGCGCTTTACAATGGCGAGATGCGCCCGGTGCGCCGCCCGAGCCCCGAGACCGATATCGGCCACATGCTGCCCTATCGCCGCGCCTCTTTCGGGCTTGACGCGATGGAGCTGCGCGGTAGCGCTGCGCCCGATTTTGCCGCGATCCTCGGACTGAAAGACTATCCCGAGGCGACGTCGCCGGGCCTGCTCGACAACCTGCTGCGCCTGCCGTTCGAAATGGTGGTGACCGAAAGCTACGCCCCCAACGAGCGCACGACATCGAAGGAACGCATCGACCTCGCCCTGCGCCGCTCGCGCTCGGTGGACGAGGAAGCGGCGGCCGAACGTGCCGAGATGATGGCCGCGCGCGATGCGCTGGGTAACGGGGCGGTGGGCTTTGGCGACCATCACCTGACTGTGCTGGTGCGCGAGCGTGATCTGGCGCGCCTCGACGACGCGATGGCCTCCTGCGCCGCCGCGCTCGCCGATACCGGCGCGATTGCGGTGCGCGAGGACACCAATCTCGAACCCGCGTTCTGGGCGCAGTTCCCCGGCAACGAGGAATATATCGTCCGCCGGGCCCTGATTTCCTCGGCCAATATGGCAGGCTTCGGCAGCTTCCACGGCTTTGCGCTTGGGCAGGCGAGCGGCAACCACTGGGGCGATGCGGTGACGCTGCTGGAAACGACCAGCGCCACGCCGTTCTTCTTCAATTTCCACCACGGCGATCTGGGCAATTTCTCGGTCATCGGGCCGAGCGGTTCGGGCAAGACCGTGGTGATGAACTTCCTCGCCGCGCAGGCCCAGAAGTTCAAACCGCGCACCATCCTGTTCGACAAGGATCGCGGCGCGGAGCTGTTCATCCGCGGCATTGGCGGGCGTTACGACCGGATCAGCCCCGGCGAGCCGACCGGCTTCAACCCGCTTTCGCTGCCTGATACCCCTGCCAACCGCGCTTTCCTGCGGGACTGGCTGGCGGTGCTGCTCAAGGCCGAAGGGCCGGAGGAATTCTCGACGATCAGCGCGGCGGTCGATGCGACCTATGCCAATGATCCTTCGCTGCGGCGGTTGCGCCACTTCAAGGAACTGCTCTCCGGTGCCCGCCGCCCGACGCCCGGCGATCTGGCCGACCGGCTGGCGGCATGGATCGGTTCGCCCTCCGGCGACGGCGGCGAACACGCGTGGCTGTTCGATAATGAACGCGACCGGCTCGACTTGGCGGAGCGTGTGCTCGGCTTCGACATGACCGCGCTGCTTGAAAACCCGCGCCTGCGCACGCCGGTGATGATGTACCTGTTCCACCGCATCGACGAGCGGCTGGACGGTCAGCCGACGATGATCCTGATCGATGAAGGCTGGAAGGCGCTGGACGACGAGGTCTTCGCCGCGCGCATCCGCGATTGGCTCAAGACGCTGCGCAAACGCAACGCACTTGTCGGTTTCGCCACCCAGTCCGCGCGCGATGCGCTCGACAGCCGGATTTCGACCGCGCTGGTCGAACAGACCGCGACGATGGTGTTCATGCCCAATTCGCGCGCCCGGCCTGAGGATTATTGCGACGGTTTTGGCCTCACCAGCCACGAATTCGCGCTGATCCGCTCGCTGCCCGCGCACAGCCGCTGCTTCCTCGTGCGCCAGCCCGATGCGAGCGTGGTGGTGCGGCTCGATCTGTCGGGTGCGCCCGAGGTGCTGACGATCCTTTCTGGCCGTGAAAGCGCGGTGCGCCGCCTCGATCTGCTGCGTGAAGCGGTGGGCGATGCGCCTGCCGCGTGGTTCCCGGCGCTGACCGGGCGCGCGTGGCCGGATGGGCCGGATAATGCCGACGAAGCCCAGATGTGGCAGGCCGCCGAATGAGCGCCGCCTGCGACGCCGCAGCCCAGGCGATGGGCACCGGCGTGTCCTCCGCGCTGACCGCGGTGGATTGCATTGCCGCAAATGTCAGCGAGCAGGCCTTCAACCGCCTGTTCGGGACCGAAGGCCAGCTCGCCGTCGCCTTGACGATCGTGCTGGGGCTTTATGTCGGCTTCTTCGGCATTTCGCTGATGCTCGGCCGGTCGAACCTGTCGGTGCGCGCGCTGCTGCCGAAGATGATGACGCTGGGACTGGTGCTGACCTTTGCCACCAGCTTCGTCGCGTTCTCGACCATCTTCTACAATGTGTTCATCGGCGGGCCGGACCAGATCGCGGGCATCCTTACCGGCACACAGGGCGAAAATGCGACGATGGTGTTCGCGCAGAAGCTGGATGTGGTGTTTCAGGCGGTCCAGCAGGCGAGCGGGGATACCAAGGATATCAGCGCCTTCTCGCCGCGCGGGATGATGTGGTTCGGCGCGATGCTGCTGCTGCTTGGCACGGTCGGCCTGCTGGTGACGGCACGGATCGCGCTGGCGCTGCTGCTGGCGGTTGGGCCGATCTTCGTGGTGCTGGCGCTGTTCGAAAGCACGCGCGGTCTGTTCACCGGCTGGCTCAAGGGGCTGGTGATGCTCGCGATTGCGCCGCTGCTGGCGGTACTGGGCGGATCGATCATGCTCGAATTGTCGGTGCCGATCCTCTCGGCGCTGGTGGCGGTGCCGGGGCAGATCGACCAGAACGCGGCGATGGCGTTCTTCCTCGTCGGCGCGGTGCACATGGCGCTGATGATCCTGTCACTGAAGGTCGGCTCGACCATGGTGGCAGGTTGGCAGGTGTTCGGGCTGGTGCCGGACAAGCGCGACCGCGAGCGGGCGTCGGATGGACCGCGCCCCGTGGCAGTGCCGCAACCGGCGCAGACCGCGCCGCGCAACACCAACGTGGCGCCGCCCAACCCGGGTTTGACCCCCCGCAGGGTCGATGTAGCCCCTCTCCAGCCCGCTCTTGCCGCCAATGACACGGGGCCTGCGGGCAGTGTTTCACGTGAAACCCGCGTCTATGCGACCGGCGGCGGGGGCGGGCAGGTGACCGCGCTGAACGCCGCCGCATCGCGCACCCGCGGGATCGGCAACCGCTTCCGCACCGCCTCCTCTGCCAAGCCGGCACCTGCGCCCAAAGCCCCCCCTCCGGAGACCTATCAATGACCCGCGCCGTGATGCTCGCCGCGCTTGCCCTTGCGCTTTCGGCTCCCGCCGCCGCGCAGGATAACCGCCTGCAAACGCTCGTGTTTGACGAGAACGCCGTGGTCCGGATCGATGGCAAGGTGAAGGTCCAGACCACCATCAAGTTCGCCCCCGACGAAGTGATCGAGAATGTCGCGATCGGCGATTCCGCCGCATGGCAAGTGCAGCCGAACAAGGCGCAGACGATCCTGTTCGTGAAGCCGCTCGATCCGGCAGCGCGCACCAACATGACGGTGGTGACGGACAAGCGCACCTACCTGTTCGAACTGGTGGCGTCGCCAAGAAATTCAGCGCTTTACGTGCTGCAATTCCGCTATCCCGAGCTGGAAAAGGCGGCCGAGGAAGCGCGGCTCGCGGCGATCGCCGAGGCCGAGGCGCAGGCCCTGCGTGCCGCCGCCGATCCGGTCGAGATGGCTGCCGCGTCTGACCCCTATGCGGTCAACGATCCCGCGCAGATCAACTATGCCTGGGCCACCGCCGGAACGCCCGCCTTGCTCCCCACGCGGGCCTTTGATGATGGCGATGCGGTGTTCCTGACATGGCCACAGGGCATTTCCATTCCAGCCATTCTGGTGACCAACGAGGATGGCGACGAAGGCCCGGTCAATTACACCGTGCGCGGCGATACCGTGGTGGTCGACGGGGTGCCCGCGCAGATCATCCTGCGCTCCGGCCGCGAGACTGCGACGCTCACCAACACCGGCCCGATGAAGCCTGCCGCGCGCAGCGCGGGGCTCGATATTGCCAAGCCTGCAAGGGAGTCCAACTGATGCGTCTGGCCATGCGTTTGCCGCCGAAGAAGGGCGAGGGCAGTTCTGCCGAGGGCGATCCGCGCGAGCGCGAGTCCGCTGAAATCATTGATCTGGCGAGCCGTGCGGCCTTTCCGGCGGTTACCGACCGCAAGGCCAAGGGTGACGGGCTGGGCCTCGCTGCCGGCGTGGCGGTGGTCGGCCTGCTGGGCGCGGTGACGTTCTGGGCGATGAACGCCGCGCGCACGCCCGATCCGCAGGGCATCGGCAACACCGCCGTCGCCCCGCCGCAAGCCGCCGCCGCGCCCGTGGTGGTGCAGCCGGTCGATCCGGCGACGGTGCCCGGCGCGGTGCCGGTGGTGCCGCCGGTCGATCCTGCGCCCATGCCGATCTATTCCGGCAACCCGGCCATGAGCCCCGGCGCGGCGATCAATCCCTATGCCAGCCCGCAACTGGTCTTCGATGCCAGCTCGGCGCGCAGCATTCGCGGTGCCGAGGCGCCCATCGGTGTGCCGCCCGGCACGCCCGGCGCCGAAGTCGCGGGAGCGGGCGGCGCTTCGGCATTTGCCAGCCGCGTTGGCGGGGTTGGCGGCGCGCCCGCGCAGGCCCGCGCGATGACCAATCCCTCGACCACCGTGACCGAGGGCACGCTGATCCCCGCGATCCTCGAAACCGCGATCAACACCGATGTGCCGGGCTATGTCCGCGCCGTGGTGAGCCAGGACGTGCGCAGCTTCGATGGCAAGCGCGTGCTGATCCCGCGCTCCTCGCGCCTGATCGGGCAGTATCAGGCGGGCGTGCAGCAGGGCCAACGCCGTGCCTATGTGATCTGGACGCGGCTGATCCGGCCCGATGGCGTATCGGTCAACCTTGCCTCGCCCGCGGTCGGTTTTGACGGGGCGACGGGGTTGGAGGGTGACGTCAACAGCCACTTCTTCAAACGCTTCGGTTCGGGCCTGCTGCTCTCGGTCGTCGGCGGCCTCGGCGCGCTGGCGACCGGCGGTGTCGGCGGCGTGATCGTGGCGGGCGGGGCGCAGGGTGCGGCCAATTCGGCGGTGCAATCGCAGGGCCAGATCAGCCCCACCATCCGCGTGCGCATGGGCGAGCCGATCCGCGTCTTCACAGCGCGCGATCTCGACTTCAGCGCAGTCGGCTGACGGGCGGTGAGCGCGGACATCCACCGGCTTGGCGAAGGGGAAGGGGCTGTGCCTCTGTCCGCAGAGCGCAGCGTCTATCTCGACGCGTACCTTGCGCCCTTCCGCCGCTGGCTCGACCGTGACACCGTGACCGAAATCATGGTCAACGGCCCGGGCGAAGTGTGGATCGAGGATGCCGCCAGCCCCGGAATGCAGCGCATCGCCACGCCCGAGATTGATGACCGGCTCGTGCAGCGCCTTGCCGAACAGGTGGCGCGCGTTTCGCATCAAGGGATCAACCGCGAGCATCCCTTGCTCGGCGCAACTTTGCCTGATGGCGCGCGCGTGCAGTTCTGCGGACCGCCCGCCAGCCGCAAGCATTGGGTGATGGCGATCCGCCGCCACCGCCGGTTAGACCTCCCGCTCGACGCCTATGACACCGGCCCGCTGGTGGGCGAGGGGCATGTCGTCCTCCCCGATCCGCAGGCCGAGCCCATCGCCTACTTGCGCGCCGCAATCCGCGCGCGGCGCACCATCCTGATTTCGGGCGGCACCAGCACCGGCAAGACGACCTTCCTCAACGCCATGCTCGGCGAGATCCCGCCGCAGGAGCGTGTGGTGCTGGTCGAGGATACGCCCGAACTGAAGTTCCCGGGCGAAAACGCGGTCGGCCTTGTGGCGGTTAAGGGCGAGCTGGGAGAGGCCAAGGTCACCGCCAATGAACTGCTGCAAGCTGCCCTGCGCCTGCGTCCGGATCGCATCGTGCTGGGCGAATTGCGCGGCGCGGAAAGCGTCAGCTTCCTGCGTGCGATCAACACCGGGCATCCGGGCAGCTTTTCGACCATCCACGCCAACTCCCTGCGCGGCGCGCTTGAACAGCTTTCGCTGATGGTGATGCAGACCGGCATCGGCCTGACCCGGTCGGACACCATCGCCTATGCCGCGAGCGTGATCGACGTGATCGTGCAGCTGGGCCGCGACGCCAATGGCAAGCGCGGCATCACCCAGATTGCCGAGAGCGCTTCGCTGGTCTGATGCGCGGCCGCGCCGATGCACGGCACGGACCATCGAAGGCGCGCGCAGCAAGAACGACATTGGTGTGACAAGCCCAACTTCCTGATTTACACCACGCCAGCAAGCGAACATGGCTCTGATAAGGGCGCTGCACCGACATGTCGGGCGCGAGGCGGAACAGGAAAGCGATGAGCACGTCACCGATTGGTAGCGAACCAACGCCTGCGCACGCGGGCGCTGTACACATGACAGAACTTGCCGCCGACGAATCCCCCTATTTCAACCGCGAACTTTCGTGGCTGCAATTCAACCAGCGCGTGCTGGCCGAGGCTTGCAACGCGGCCTATCCGCTGCTCGAACGGCTGCGGTTCCTGTCGATCTCCGGCAGCAATCTCGACGAATTCATGATGATCCGCGTCGCCGGGCTGGTCGGGCAGGTGCAGCGCGGGCTGGATACCCCCTCGATCGACGGGCGCAGCCCCTCGCAGCAGCTCGCAGCGATCCGTGCCAAGCTGGCCGAACTGAGCGCGATGCAGCAGACGATCTGGCGCACGGTGCGCAGCGGCCTTGCCGAGGCCGACATTCACGTCGCTGACGAGGAACGCGTCAGCCCGGCCGCGCACAAGTGGCTCAAGAGCTTCTTCCTCAATGAAATCCTCCCGATCATCACGCCGCAGGCGCTCGATCCGGCGCACCCGTTCCCCTTCGTCCAGAACGAGGGCATGGGCCTGCTGTTCACGCTGACCCGCGATGCCACCCGCGAGCAGCTGACCGAGATGGTGCTGATCCCCAGCGCGCTGCCCCGTTTCGTGCGCGTGCCGGACACTGTGACGGGGGAGAACGGCGCGCTCTACATCTCCATCGCGCGGCTCATCCAGCGCTATGCTGCGGAGCTGTTCCCCGGCTTCACCATTCAGGGCGACGGGTTGTTCCGCGTGTTGCGCGACAGCGATATCGAGATCGAGGAAGAGGCCGAGGATCTGGTGCGCACCTTCCGCTCTGCGATCCAGCGGCGGCGGCGCGGGCAGGTCATCCAGCTCGAGATCGAGGAGGATTTCGATCCGACGGCAGAGGCTCTGCTGCTCGACCAGCTTGGCATCAACGAGGCGGCGGTCATCAAGACGGATGGCATGGTGGGCGTTGACGGGCTGGCCGAAATCGTCCGCGAAGACCGGCCCGATCTGAAGTTCGATGCCTACTCGCCGCGCTTTCCCGAGCGCATCCGCGAGCATGACGGCGATGCCTTCTCCGCGATCCGCGAGAAGGACATCATCATCCACCACCCCTATGAAAGCTTCGAGGTGGTGGTCGATTTCATCCGGCAGGCGGCGGCCGATCCCGATGTGGTGGCGATCAAGCAGACGCTCTACCGCGCAGGCTCGCAATCGGCTGTCATCAACGCGCTGATCGAGGCGGCTGAGGCCGGCAAATCGGTGACCGCCGTGGTCGAGTTGAAGGCGCGCTTTGACGAGGAGCAGAACCTGCATTGGGCAGGCAAGCTGGAACGCGCGGGCGTGCAGGTGATCTATGGCTTCACCGACTGGAAGACCCACGCCAAGGTGGCGATGGTGGTGCGGCGCGAAGGCGATACTTTCCGCACCTATTGCCACCTCGGCACCGGGAATTACCATCCCGTCACCGCGCGGGTTTACACCGATCTCAGCTTCTTCACCGCCGATCCCAAGCTGGGGCGCGATGTCGCCAAGATGTTCAATTTCGTCACCGGCTATGTCGAGCCGCACAGCCTGGAACGCATCCACATCGCCCCGATCGATCTGCGCGAGGAGATCTACCGGCGCATCGATATCGAAATTGCCCATGCGCAGGCCGGCAAGCCTGCGGCGATCTGGTTCAAGTGCAACCAGCTGACCGATGAAGGCATCATCGACCGGCTCTATGCGGCGAGCAGTGCCGGCGTGCAGGTCGAACTGGTGGTGCGCGGCATTTGCTGTCTGCGTCCGGGCATTGTCGGCCTGTCGGAGAATATCCGGGTCAAATCGATCATCGGCCGCTTCCTTGAACACAGCCGCATCTATGCCTTTGCCAACGGCCACCCGCTGCCCAGCGCCCACGCGGCGGTGTTCATTGCCTCGGCCGACATGATGAGCCGCAATCTCGACCGCCGGGTCGAAGCGCTGATCCCCATCCTCAACCGGACGGTGCATGATCAGGTGCTCCAGCAGGTGCTGCTCGCCAATATGCTCGACAGCGAGCAGAGCTGGTGGCTGCATCCCGATGGAAGCTACACGCGGGTCGAAGTGGGCGCGGATGGGGCCAAGCCGTTCAACTGCCACCGCTATTTCATGACCAACCCGTCGCTCTCGGGTCGCGGCGGCGCGCTTGAAGCGGGCGCGGTTCCCAAGCTTTCGCTGCGCCGGGGAGCGGCGGCATGATCTGGCGGCGGCGCCGCGAGGCGCGCGAAGGCACCTTCAGCGGTGGCAGCGCCGAACGCGCGATCATCGACATCGGGTCGAACACGGTGCGTCTGGTCGTCTATGGCGGCACGATGCGCGCGCCGACCGTGCTGCTCAACGAGAAGGTCACCGCCAAGCTGGGGCGCGAGATTGCCGCAACCGGCAGGCTGGCGGACGAGGCGATGGCGCTGGCGCTGCGCGGGTTGAAGCGCTTTGCCCTGCTGCTCACCGATCTCGGTATCAAGGATGTCGAGACCGTGGCGACGGCTGCGGTGCGTGATGCCGCCAACGGCCCGGAATTCGTCGAAGCCTTGCGCGCCATCGGCCTCAAACCCCGGGTGATCTCGGGCGAGGAAGAGGCGCTGCTGAGCGCATACGGCGTGATCGGCGCTTTCCCCGAAGCGCGCGGGATCGTGGCCGACCTTGGCGGGGGCAGCCTCGAACTTGTGCGCGTGGCGAAGGGCCAGACCGAGGGTGCGAGCACGCTCCCGCTCGGTACGCTGCGCCTGCCCGAACACCGCAAGGGCGGCCGGGCGGAGATGCGCAAAAGCCTCGACAAGGCGATCCGCAAGGGCGGGTGGGATCTGTCGGCCAACACGCCGGACGCCAATGGCGCGCTCTACCTTGTGGGCGGCACGTGGCGGGCCATGGCGGTCTATGCGATGGCGGCGCGCGGCTACCCGTTGAGCGATCCGCACGGGTTCGAGATTGATGCCGTGGCCGCGCAAGACCTCGCCTTGGCGCTTGCCGGAAGCGAGAGCGACGCCTTGAAAGGGCGCGAGCGGATATCCTCGATGCGCGCCGAAAAGCTGCCTGACGCCGCGGTGTTGTTGCAGGCGCTTCTGGCGCGGCTGGCACCCGAAAAGGTGGTGTTCTCCTCCTGGGGCCTGCGCGAAGGGCTGCTCTATGATCGGCTGCCCGCGCACAGCAAGGCGCAGGACCCGCTGATTGCCGGGGTGGCGGTGTTCGCCAGCCAGCGCGGCACGCAGCCTGCGCTGAGCACCCGGATGGCCGCATGGACGCTGGACGCCGCACCGGCGCGCGAACACGGGTCGGAGCGGCTGCGGCTGGCAGCGACCATGCTCGCGCTCGCCGCGATGCAGATCGAGCCGAACATCCGTCTGCCGCAGGCGATCAACTGGGCGCTGCAAAAGCGCTGGATCGGCATCGACGGCAAGGGCCGGGCGATGCTCGCCGCGGCGATCTCCGCCAATGGCAACCAGATGAACCTGCCCGCCGAAGTGCGCGCGCTGGCGAGCGAGGAGGCCATCGAGGAAGCGGTGCGCTGGGGTCTGGCCTTGCGGCTTGCCCGCAGGCTCGGCGCGCAGTCACCCCGCTCGCTGGAGGTCAGCCGCCTGCTGGTCGAAGACGGCGTGCTGGTGCTGCAACTCGCGCAGAGCCACGAGGCGCTGTTCGGTGCCCCGACCGAGAAGGATCTGAAGCTGCTCGCCGGACGGCTGGGGCTGGTCTGGCGGGTCGATATCGTGCCGGAGATCGTGCTTTAGGCGCGCTTTTCTTCGCTTCCGAACGGCGAGAAGTCGGTGCCGATGTCGAACAGGTCGACGCCTTCCGCGGCCTTCAGCTTGTTCACCACCACATAGGTCACCGGCGTCAGCACCGCCTCCCACACCACTTTCAGCGCCCAGTTGGTGACCATCACGGTCAGCACCGCCTCGGTCGTCCAGATGCCGTAGAAGGCGACGGGATAGAAGATCAGGCTGTCGACGCCCTGCCCGACAAAGGTCGAACCGATGGTGCGGGTCCACAGGGCGCGGCCCTTGGTCCAGACTTTCATCTTGGCCATGACGAAGGAATTGACGAACTCGCCCGCCCAGAAGGCGACGATCGAAGCGACGACGATGCGCCAGGTGCTGCCGAACACGCTTTCATAGGTGCTCTGGCAGATCGCGCCGCCGGGAATGCCTGCGTCAGCCGTGGACGTAACCGGGCGGGGGCCGCCAAAGCCGCTGGCCGCGCATTCCCATCCGTCAAAGGCGGGCAGGGCTGTGACGACATAGGACATGAATGCGAGGAACAGCATCGCCGCGGTGCCCACCCAGATCACCCGCCGCGCGCGGGCGAAGCCGTAGATCTCGGTCAGCACATCGCCGATCACGTAGCCCAGCGGGAAGAACAGGATCCCCGCGCCGTAGATGAAGGTGCCGTCGGGCGCGGGCCACCAGCCTTCGGGCCAGAACGGCACATCGACAAAGGTCAGTTTGGCCGCGCCGATGATGTTCGACAGCAGCAGGATCGTGACAAACCCCGCCATCACCAGATCATAGTAGCGGAACGTGACCGGCGGACGCGAAGTGGCGACAATCCCGTCGCCGGGATCACGGTCGAATGCGGCGGCAGGATCGAGGGCGGGATCGGGAGCGGTGTTTTCCATCGCTTGTCGGGTTAGCGCGATTCCCTTGTGCGGCAAAGCGCGCTATTGGGGCGGCGGCGCGCGCCCGTAGCTCATCTGGATAGAGCGCGAGACTTCTAATCTTGAGGCAGCAGGTTCGAGTCCTGCCGGGCGCGCCACTGGCTTTGCGGGGGGAATGTTTGGACGGCTTCTGGTCCTGGTCGCTGGTCGTGCTGGTGCCGCTTCTGCTGGCGGCGATGGTGGCGGCGCATGAACTAGGAATGCGGCTGCACAGGCGGTTGTCGGCGACCAGCGGCGAGAGCGACGCGGCGAGCAGCGACGAGGGGTTCATCCTTTCGGGCGTGCTCGGCCTGCTGGCGCTGCTGATGGGCTTTTCCTTCTCGATGGCATTGAGCCGGTTGGAGGACCGCCGCGATTTGATGCTGCAGGAAACCAGTGCGGTCGGCTATCTCGCGATGCTTGCCGAAGGACTGCCGCAGGAACCGGCGGACGCGCTCAAGGCCGATCTGGCGCAATATGCAGCCGCCCGGCTGGACGCTGCCGAACTGGCGGACGGCGCGGCGCGAATCGCAGCCGAGAACAAGGCCGCCGCCTTGCGCGAACCCCTCGCCGCCAAAGTCCGCGCCGTGCTGAAACAGGGCCAGCCCGGGCCGCATGCCGTCGCGCTGGCCGCTGCGTTCGATGCGGTCGAAGATACGGCGGTGCGGCGGCAGGCGCTGACACAGGCGCACCTGCCGTCGCGCGTGCTGTGGCTGCTGGCTGGCTATGCGGTCATCTCTGCCGCGATGCTGGGCTATGCGCTGGCAGGAACGCGCGCGCGGCATCGGGTGGCATCGACCACGCTCTATCTGCTGATCTCGCTCGCCTTCGGGGTCATCCTCGATCTCGACCGGCCGCGCGCGGGCGCGATCGTGGTCGACCAGACGCCCTTTGCGCAGACGGTGAAATCGCTCGCGCCCTAGGCGTCCCACGCCCCATCGACGCGCCGCAGCACCCCGGCCCGCCCGTCGAGCAGCGCCTTGGGGAGCAGTGCGGCGGGCAAGTCCTGATAGCTCACCGGTCGCAGGAAGCGGTCAATGGCGAGCGTGCCGACAGACGTGCTGCGTCCGTCCGACGTTGCGGGGAACGGCCCGCCGTGAACCATCGCGTGGGTCACTTCAACGCCCGTCGGCCAGGCATTGGCGATGATCCGCCCTGCGCGGCTTTCGAGGATCGGGACAAGCTCGCGCGCTGCCGGATAGTCGGCGGTCGCCATGTGCAGCGTGGCGGTGAGCTGGCCTTCCATTGCCGACAGAACCGCTGCCACTTCGGCCAAGTCGGAACACACCACGATGATCGAGGAGGGGCCGAACACCTCGTGGCCGAAAACGGCATTGGAGCGGAACGCCTCTCCCGCGACGGTGAAGACCTGCGCCTGCCCGCAAGCGCCCGAGCCTTGCGCGCCGCTACCGACCAGCACCGCGCCCAACTGTGCGGCGAGGGCTGCGATGCCCTTGGCATAGGCGCTCTGGATGCCTGCGGTGAGCATGGTCTGCGCCGGGATGCCGCCGAGCGCCTCTCCCACAGCGGCGATGAAGCGGGCGGTGGCCTCGTCTTGCACCGCCAGCACGATCCCCGGATTGGTGCAGAACTGCCCTGCGCCCAGCGACAGCGATCCGACATAGGCGGCGGCGAGCGTTTCGGCGGCTTCGGCCATGCGGTGCGGCATCAGGACGACCGGATTGACGCTGCTCATCTCGGCATAGACCGGGATCGGCACGGCGCGCGCAGCGGCGTGGTTCATCAGCGCGAGGCCCCCGGAGCGCGATCCGGTGAAGCCGACAGCGGCAATGCGCGGGTCTTTCACCAGCGCCTCGCCGAGTTCGTGACCGGTGCCGTTGACAAGGCTGAACACGCCGTCCGGCAGCCCTGCTTCACGGATCGCGGCAAGGATTGCGCCTGCCACCAGCTCGGATGTTCCGGGGTGCGCCGGGTGGCCCTTGACCACGACGCAGCACCCGGCAGCGAGCGCCGATGCGGTGTCCCCGCCCGCGACCGAGAAGGCGAGCGGGAAGTTGCTCGCACCGAACACCGCGACGGGGCCGAGCGGGATTTTCCGCATCCTGAGATCAGGCTTGGGCGGGGCACGGTCGGGGATGGCGTGATCGATCCGCAGGCCCTGCCAGCCGCCATTCTCGACCTCGTCGGCGAACAGGCGCAACTGGCCGACCGTGCGCCCGCGCTCGCCATTGAGGCGCGCTTCGGGCAAGCCGCTTTCGAGCATGGCGCGGCGGGTCAGCGTGTCGCCGAGGGCGTCGATCTTCTCCGCGATCAGACGCAGGAAGGCGGCCCGCTGGGGCAGGGATTGGGCGGCAAACACCGGCTGCGCGGCAGCCGCCGCCGCACAGGCATCGGCCACATCGGCGGCGCTCGCTTGCGCAAACGCCGGTTCCAGCGCCGTGCCGCTTGCAGCCTCCACGGCGGCAAAGTTGCGTGCACCGCCGCGCCATTCGCCCGCAACCAGATTGAGGCCCGTCAACATTCCCATTCTCCCGAAAGCTTCGAATCTGTTCTGTGAAAACGCGGCTTGCCATAGCGCGTTTTTCAGTGAAAGGTAGCGCTACCATAATTGGTGTGGGTTGCAACATAGCAACCGGGGAGAGGGATCTTGGATACAACGCGTGGCGGCGCCAATATGGTGCTGATTTCGGCGATCGTGGCTGTGGCGACGATCGGGGGGTTGTTGTTCGGTTATGACAGCGGGGCGGTGAACGGCACGCAGCCGGGGCTGAAGGCGGCCTTCGCCCTGAGCGAGGGCGGACTGGGCTTCACCGTCGGTTCGCTGCTGATCGGCTGCTTCATCGGCGCGTTCTTTGCCGGCACGCTGGCGGACCAGATGGGACGGCGCAACGTCATGCGTGTCGCCGCGCTGCTGTTTCTGGCCGGTGCGCTAGTGCAGGGGCTAACCGAAAGCCACGTGATGTTCGTCATCGCGCGTATCGCAGGCGGCATGGCCGTGGGCGCAGCGAGCGTGCTATCACCCGCTTATATCGCCGAGGTCGCCCCTGCCAATATTCGCGGTCGGATGACCACGGTGCAGCAGATCATGATCATCACCGGCCTGACGCTGGCGTTCCTTGTCAATTACGTGCTGGCCGGAGTGGCGGGAGATTCGACCGCAGCCCTGTGGGGCGGGATCGCAGCGTGGCGCTGGATGTATCTGATGCAGGCCTTGCCCGCCGCCATCTTCCTTGGCGCGCTGTTCTTCATTCCGGAAAGCCCGCGCTATCTGGTGGCCAAGGGCCGGTTTGACGAGGCTGCCAAGGTGCTGACCGACCTGTTCGGTTCAGGCGAAGCTGCAACCAAGCTGGAAGAAATCCGCGCCAGCTTTTCCCAGGATCACAAGCCCCGCCTTGCCGATGTGCTCGCGCCTCCTGGCACCAAGAGCTTGCTCGGGATGCGCCCGATCGTGTGGGTGGGGATCATGCTGGCGGTGTTCCAGCAGCTCGTCGGGATCAACGTCATCTTCTATTATGGCTCAACGCTGTGGCAGCTGGCGGGCTTTACCGAGGCGGATTCGCTGCTCATCAACATTGTCTCGGGCGCGGTTTCGATTGCGGCATGCTTTGTGACGATCGCGGTGATCGACAAGGTGGGGCGCAAGCCGCTGCTGCTGATCGGATCGGCGGGCATGGCAGCGGCATTGTTCGTCATGGTGTTCGTGTTCGGCCAGGGCAGCCTTGATGCGAGCGGTAACCTCGTGCTCTCCGCCGGTCTCGGCACGACGGCGGTTGTGGCGGCCAACCTCTACGTCATCTTCTTCAACGTCAGCTGGGGCCCGGTGATGTGGGTGATGCTGGCCGAGATGTTCCCCAACCAGATTCGCGGATCGGCGCTGGCGGTGGCGGGTTTCTTCCAGTGGTTCGCCAATTATCTCATCGCCCAATCCTTCCCGCTGATGGCGGCAGGCATCGGGCTTGCCGCAAGCTACAGCTTCTACGCCGTATGCGCGGTGATCAGCTTCTTCCTCGTCCAGCGTTTCATTGTCGAAACCAAGGGCAAGGAGCTGGAGGAGATGGTGGGCTGAGCCCGCTGCTGGTATCGAGGACGCCATGACGTCAGATGCACCCCGGCCGATCCGTGTCGTCGTCCTTGGCGGCGGCACGGCGGGCTGGATGACCGCCGCAGGCATCGCCAAGCTGCTCCCCGGCCTCGCCAGTGTCCAACTGGTCGAGAGCGAGGAAATCGGCATCGTCGGCGTGGGCGAGGCGACGCTGCCGCACATCCGCGGTTTCGTCGAAAAGCTCGGGATCGACGAGGCGGCCTTCATGAAAGCCACCCACGCGACCTTCAAGCTGGGGATCGACTTCCGCGATTTCGGGCGGATCGGGGAAAGCTACATTCACCCCTTCGGTTCCTTCGGCGAGGAAGTGGCGGGGGTGGGCTTCCACCACTACTGGCTGGAACTCGCCCGCCACGGCATGGCGCGCGATCTGGGCGATTATTCGCTGGCGGTCGCCGCTGCCAAGGCCAACCGCTTCCGCCCGCCATCGCAGGACGACGGCCTCGGCTCGACCTATGGCTATGCCTACCAGTTCGATGCGACGCTGTTCGGCCCCTTCATGCGCGAATTCGGTCTGACCATCGGGGTCGAGCGGCACGAGGGGAAGGTGACCAGCGTCGAACGTGACGCGCAAAGCGGCGATGTTGTCGCGTTGCTGCTCGCAGACGGGCGGCGGATCGAGGGTGATCTGTTCGTCGACTGCTCGGGCTTCCGCTCGATCCTGCTCGGGCAGGAACTCAAGGTGCCGTGGGAGGACTGGACGCACTGGCTCCCTTGCGACCGGGCGGCGGCGATGCCCTGCACCCACGCAACCGAAGACCTGCGCCCCTATACCACCGCCACCGCCATGCCCGCCGGATGGCGCTGGCAGATCCCGCTCCAGCACCGCATGGGCAACGGCTATGTGTTCTCGAGCGCGCATATCGACGAGGATCAGGCCTGCGCGGCGATCCGCGCCGCTGCCGAGGGCACCCCGCTCGCCGATCCGCGCATCCTGCGGTTCCGGCCCGGCCGGCGCGCACAATCCTGGAGCCACAATGTCATCGGCGTCGGCCTTGCCAGCGGGTTCCTAGAGCCGCTTGAGTCCACGTCGATCTACCTTGCGCAAATGGCGATCACCTATCTGATCGAGCTGTTCCCTGCAGCAGCCGGCCAGATCGACCCGCGCGACCGGGACGAATTCAACCGGCTGGTCGACATGGAATATGACCGGGTGCGCGATTTCCTGATCCTGCACTACCACGCCACCACCCGCGACGATTCCGAGTTCTGGAATCACGTGCGCACCATGACGGTGCCGGACAGCCTTGAAGCCAAGCTGGAACTGTGGCGCAGGGCGGGGCGGATCGAGAAATATTCCGACGGGCTGTTCTACGATGCCAGCTGGATCGCGGTCTATGTCGGGCAGGGGATGCTGCCCGAGGCACATGACCCGCGCGCCGCAATGATCGCGCCCGATGCGCTCGCCCGCGCGACCGAGCGGTTGCGCATGGCGGTGACGGGCGAGGTCGCGGCCATGCCCGGCCATCGCGAATATCTCCGCCGCGAAGCCGCGCGCCTGGCCGAGGCGGCGTGAGCCAGCCGCGCGCACCTTTGCGCCGCGTCGTCGTGGTGGGCGGCGGGCAGCTGGGCGTGCTTGCCGCGATCGCTTTGCGCCGCAGCTTGCCCGGCTGCGAGGTGGTGGTGATCGGCACCCAGCCAAGCCCCGCCGCCTTTGCCGACTGGTCGCCCACGGCCATGCCCTTCACCAACAAGCTGCACGACCGGCTGGGCATTGCCGAGGAAGATATTGTCACCAAGGCGGGCGGATCATACCGGCTCGTCACCCGCTACGCCGGATGGGGCGGGGCAGGGCAGGAGGGCGTCACCGCCTATGGCGAGGCGCTCGACCCGGCGCTCAAGACCGCGTTTGCGCGGGCATGGGGCAAGGTTCGCCCGCTGGCGGAGGGCGCGCCGCCTGCGGGGAGCATCGCGCAGGTGCTGGCCGAAGCGGGCCGTTTCGCCCCGCCGCCGCCGGGTGAGCCGACCCCGATCTCGGCGGTCGATTATGCGCTGCGCTGGCATCCGGGGGCCTACCGCGCGCTGCTGATCCAGCACGCCGAGGCGCTTGGGGTTGCCTATGTCCAGGGCGTGATCGACCGGATCGAGCCGGGTGCCGCAAGTGGTGATGGCGATGCCATCGCTGCCATCGGCGTGACCGGGCAGGGCATGATCGCCGCCGATCTGTTCATCGATTGCAGCGGGCCGCAGGCGAGCCTGCTCGCCGCGCATCCGCGGTTTGCCTTCACCGACTGGTCGGCCGCCTTGCCGACCCGCCATGTCTATCTGGCCGAGCCGTCTGCGCCGGTGATCGCGCTGGAGGACCGGGTGACGCTTGCCAGTGCCGGCTGGCTCGCCGAGGTTGCGGGGCGTGACGGGCGGCACGCCATGCTTGGCACCGCTGCGCCGCTGGAGCGCGGCGCGGCCGAGGCGCTGCTGGGCGCGTCGCTGCGGGGTGCCGTGGCGCTGAGCCCGGGCCGCGCCGCTGCGCCGTGGATCGGCAACATCATCGCGCTGGGAGATGCCGCCGCGCGGTTCGATCCGCTGGGGCCGCTGCACCTCGATCTGGCACACCGCCAGCTGGCGCTGCTGATCGAGATGCTGCCCGGCCGCGACATCTCGCCATTGGAACGCGCCGAGTATAACCGCAGGTCGGGCCTGATGATGGACGGCGTGTGCGAGGTGATCGCGCTCCATTACGCCGCTTCGGGCGCGCGGGCCGTGTTCGGCGACAGGCCGGTGCCCGGGCAGGGGGCGGCGGTGATCGACCAGTTCGAACGGCGCGGACGCATCCCTTTCCGCGAGGAACTGCCCTTGCTGGGGCAGGAGCAATTCGCGCTGCTGGTGGCGCTCGGCTGGGCGCCCGGCCTGCCGCCTGCCGCACGCGGCGAGGATGCGGCGGGAGAGGCGCGGGCGCGTGCCGCTTTCGAGAGCGAGGCGCGCGCCGCACTCGCCTTTGCGCCGCCTTATGCTGAATGGTTGGCGCGGGCGCTTTCGGCTAACCGAGCGCCCGCCGGATAATCGCCTTCATCTGCGCAAACAGCGACGGTGAGGGCGGGCCAAGCACGCCCTTGGCGTGATCCGGAAGGTGCGCCGAAGCATCGACCCCGGTGCCGAAGGCATAGTAATCGAGGATATGCCGCCACACCGCGCGCTGGTCATCGGGAAGGTGCCGGTAGGCGAGCATGGCGTGGATCAGGGCTTCGTAAGGGCTGGCGACCCCTTCCGGCTGGCCCGGGTTCCACCAGTAATTGACCAGGATGCTCACCGGCGCGAGCGAATCCACGCCGTGCCACCAGCCATAGGGAATGTAGATCGCGTCCCCCGGTTCGAGCGTCCCGATCTCGGCATGGCGCGCGGCCTCGTCGAACAGCGGGTAACGTTCAAGATCGGGCGCGGCCGGATCGACCATGCTGACCGGAACGCCCGCCGGGGTCAGTTCGAACGGGCCGGGATAAAGGCCGGCGATCTGGTCCGGCGGATAGAGCGTAAAGCGGCGCTGCCCGGCGACGCAGCAGGCGACATTCTCCTTGGCATCGTAATGCGTGCCGACGCGGATGCGGTTGCCGATCCAGATGCGCGCCGTGACATCGGGCAACAGCGCCAGCTGGTTTTCGCGCGCGAACGCGGGGAGGAGGGTGGCAATTTCCTCCGATTGCACCGCCATTGCGGGCGGATCGGGCATGGTCGCGGCGCCCAGCAGGTCGCCGAGAAACTCTTCCAGCCGTCCGTTCCCGCGCACGAAGTTGAGCCGGGTGAGATCGGGCGTGTAGAAGAACCGCCCGCCTTCCGATGGCGCGGCGGCAATCGCGCCCACGGGGCGGGATGTGCCCTCGCGGCAAAGATAGGCGACGATCGCGGCGTCTCCCGCCTCGGCGGCGGCGACCGCAGGCCAATCTGCCACGATCCCGCGCAGCACCACAGGCCGCCCGGCAGCGCGGATTGCGGCGAAGCGCTCGGCATCGATCGGCCCCGTGACGTCCGCCATCGGGCGGGGTGCTGGCAGCGCGCTCATGAGGTGAGGTAATCCTCGTGCGCGATGGCTCCGCCGTTGGCTTGCAGGAATTCGCCTTGCGTCGGCAATTGCTCGACCGTCTGGGCGATCACCGCGCGGATATGCGCGAGGCGGGTGCGGGTTTCTTCCGCATCCAGCATCCACGCCGCCGGGTGGTAGCTCTGCGGGGTTACGCCCTGCGACAGCATGACAGACAGCCAGCTATCCTCGGTGAACAGCTCGTTGTTCTCGCGGATGATGCGACCCGAACTGGTGAACAGGTCCAGCTTTTCCCGAAGGCTGTCGGGCGGCGGGAGGTTGCGGCAATAACGCCAGAACTCCGAATCGTCGCGCTCGCTCGCGCGGTAATGCAGCACCAGAAAATCGCGGATATTGCGGTATTCGCGGGTGGTTTCGAGGTTGAAGCGGTCAATTTCGACCTGACCGAAACCCGTGTCCGGGAACAGCGCCATCAGCCGCGCGATGCCCGATTGCACCAGATGGATCGAGGTGGATTCGAGCGGTTCCAGGAAGCCTCCTGCAAGGCCCAGCGCCACCACATTCCTGTCCCACGCCCGCACCCGGTGCCCCGCCTTGAACGAAAGCTGGTTGGGATCGGCGAGCGGTTTGCCATCGAGGTTGGCGAGCAGCAGATCGGTTGCCGCGCTGCGATCCATATGGCTCGACGAGAACACATGCCCGTTACCGATGCGGTGCTGGAGCGGGATGCGCCACTGCCACCCGGCAGGGCGCGCGGTGGAGCGGGTCAGCGGCTCGTTCGCGCCGCCCAGCTCGCAGGGGATAGCCACGGCGGAATCGCAAGGCAGCCACTTGCTCCAATCCGTGAAGGGCACATCCAGCGTCTGCCCCAGCAGCAGCGAGCGGAAGCCCGAGCAATCGATGAACAGCTCGCCCGCCACCTCGCGCCCGTCTTCGAGAACCAGCGAAGTGACGAAGCCGCTTTCCGGGTCCTGCTTGACATTGGTGATGCGCCCTTCGACCCGCACGGCGCCCTGCGCCTCGGAATAGCGCCGCAGAAAGCGGGCATAGCGGCCCGCGTCGAACTGGAAGGCGTAGGACAGCTTCGCCATGGGCGAGCGCGGATTGTCTGTGCGGGGCCAGCCGAACCGGCCAGCCTTGCCCGCCGCGGCCGCAATCGAATAATCATCGATCCGCGAAGTATCGCCCAGGCTCTGCCCGCGCAGCCAGAAGTGCTGGAAATCGATCCCCAGCATGTCGATCCCGAAGCTGCCGAAGGGGTGGACATAGGAATGGCCCGGCCGCAGCCAGTCGACGAATTCGATGCCGAGTTTGTAGGTGGCGCGGGTCTCGCGCATGAACTCCATCTCGTCGATGCCGAGCAGGCGGTTGAAGCCGATGATCTGCGGGATCGTCGCCTCGCCCACGCCGACCGTGCCGATCGCCTCGCTTTCGACCAGCGTGACCGACAGGCCCGGCATCTGGCCGAGCACGCGCACCATCGCGGCTGCGGTCATCCATCCGGCCGTGCCACCGCCGACGACGACGATCTTGGTGACGGGCGGCGCGCTCATGCGTTTGCTGCCCGGACGAGCGGGGCGTCGTGCCAGCTGCCTGATTGCCGCAGGAAATCCTCGTGCACGGGAAGCCTGCCCGCAACATCGGCATAGGCGGCGCGCATCTGCGCCATGGCTGCGGCGACCTTGCCTTCGTCGAGCGTGTCGGCAATCGGGTCATGGGTTTCGGGCCAGATATTCTGCCCCAGCATCACCGCGATCCAGCTGGGCGCGGAAAACAGTTCGGCATTTTCGCGGAACACCCGCCCGCGGTGCTGCCACAGCGCCATCTTGCGCGAGAGGCTGTCGGGCACGTCCATGTGCTTCACATAGCGCCAGAATTCCGAATCCTCGCGCTGCGTGGCCTTGTAGTGGAGGATGATGAAATCACGCACATCCTCGAACAATTCGCGCATCCCGCGGTTGTATTCGTCGCGCTCCACCGGACGGATCGGCAGGTCGGGGAACAGCGCGAAAAGCCGCGCGATGCCGTTCTGGATAAGGTGGATCGAAGTCGACTCGAGCGGCTCGATAAAGCCCGACGACAGCCCGAGCGCCACGACATTGTGGTTCCATGCCTTGCGCCGCATTCCGGTGAGGAACTTCAGCCCGCGCGGTTCGGCCAGCGGTTCGCTTTCGAGATGGGCGAGCAGAATGTCGCGCGCCGCCTCTTCTTCCATGAAGCCACTTGAATAGACATGCCCGTTGCCGGTGCGGTGCTGCAGCGGGATGCGCCACTGCCACCCGGCGCTGTGCGCGGTGGCGCGGGTGAAGGGATCGGGCGGGCCGGGCGAGCGGGACGGTACGGCCAGCGCGCGGTTCATCGGCAGCCAGCGGCTCCAGTCCTCGTAGCCGGTTTCCAGCGCTTCCTCGATCAGCAACCCGCGGAAGCCCGAGCAATCGATGAACAGATCGCCCGCAACGGTGGTGCCATTGTCGAGCGTCACGCTGGCGACATCGCCATTCTCGCCGTCGCGGGTGACATTGGTGATCTGCCCTTCGATCCGGGTGACGCCCTGGCGTTCGGCTAGGCGGCGCAGGTAGGCGGCGTAGAGCCCGGCATCGAAGTGGTAGGCATAGGCGATCTCGCGTACCACAGATTGCGCGCCTGCCGCGGGGCGCGCGAATCGGCCAGCGCGTGCCGCCGCCGTGCTCATCGAATAATCGCCGATTCCGCCTGCTGCGGTGCCGCTGCGGGCCTGTTCGCGCAGCCACAGCTGGTGGAAGGCGATGCCGTGGAGGTCCTGCCCGAATTCGCCGAAGGGGTGGAAATAGCGATCACCCTGCCGGCCCCAGTTGACGAACTCGATACCCAGTTTGCAGGTGCCGCGCGTCTCGCGCAGGAATTCAGCCTCGGGAATGTCGAGCATTGCATTGAAGTTGCGGATTGGCGGGATGGTCGCCTCGCCCACGCCGACCGTGCCGATGGCGTCGGATTCGATCAATGTGACCGTGCGCCGCCCATCGTTGAAGAAGCGCGACAGCGCGGCGGCCGCCATCCATCCGGCGGTGCCCCCGCCGACAATGACGACCCGCGCAAGGCGGCCCGCGTTACCGATACCATTGATCCCAGACATCCTGCTCCAATCCTATCATTGCAGGGGGGATGTTGGCAAATTGCCACAGTATCCCTGCAAAAATGCGAAGACCTATTGTCAAGCACGTTGCCCGTCGATAAGCCATGATCCCACAAGAGAGCAAGCTATCTGGCAATAAATGATAGCGCTAACATGGGGAGGGATCTTATGCGCACTTCGATGCAGCACCATGGCGTTCGGGCGGGGCGCCAGAAGCCTTGGCTTAAAAGCGTCTTGCGCGCCGGGGCTTCGGCACTGGTTGTCGGAAGCGCGATCAGCGCCAGCGCGGTCATCGCGCAAGATGCGCAGGAAGAACCGGAAGTCACCACTCCGGTCGAAGAACCCACCAACGAAATCATCGTCAGCGGTCTGCGCCAATCGCTCGCCAACGCGCAGAGCCTGAAGCGTGACGCCGACACCGTGGTCGACGCGATCACCGCGCAGGATATCGGCGCGCTTCCCGACCGTTCGGTGACCGAAGCGCTTCAGCGCGTGCCCGGCGTTGCCATCAACCGCTTTGCCGGTTCGAACGATCCCGATCACTTCTCGGTCGAAGGTTCGGGCGTGGTGGTGCGCGGGCTCAACTTCGTGCGTTCGGAATTCAACGGGCGTTCGGCCTTCTCCGCCGGGGTGGGCGGGCAAGCACTGAACTTCGCCGATGTCCCCGCAGAACTGCTCGGCTCGGTCATCATCAGCAAGAACGCGACCGCCGAAATGATCGAAGGCGGCCTTGCCGGCACGGTCAATCTCAACACCCGCAAGCCGTTCGACAATAACGGCTTCAAGATCGCGTTCAGCGCCGAGGCCAATTACGGCGATTTCCGCAAGGAATGGACGCCCACGCTGTCGGGCCTGATCAGCAACACCTGGGATACCGACAAGGGCCGCTTCGGCTTGCTGGTCAGCGGTTCCTATTCGCGGATCAAGAGCCGCGCCGATGGCTTGCAGGTTGCCAACTATCAGACCCGCGATGGCCAGCTGGTGGCCGCGGCCAATGCCGATGGTGTGCGGGTGTGCCGCAATCCCTTGCCGGGAACGACCGACAATTTCACCCTGCCGGGCGGCGGTGCGCAGTGCGGCAATTTCGGGGCTGCCGGGGCTGATGGCTTTGCCGATTACGCCGCCTCGCGCGTCGCGCCGGTCGGCGGGCAGTTCCGCACGCAGGAATTCGACCGCGAGCGTAACGGCCTTGCCGTGTCCGCGCAGTTCGAATCGATCGACGAAAAGACCCTGATCACTGCGGAATTCATCCGCTCTGCCTCGACCAACAAGTGGGGCGAATACACCTTCGAAACCGCGCCCGATCAGGCGGAGTACACCACCTATCCGGTCGGCTGCCTGCAGAATGCCGATGGCCCGAACCGGATCAATCCGGGCAACGTGCTGGGCGACCCCACGTCGCGCGCGCAGTGCCCGGTCGGCGGGTTCACCGATTTCATCTATGACGACACCGGGCTGTTCCAGTCGGGCTATATCGTCAACACCAACAATGGCTGGCGCGGCGATCCGGGTGCTTCGCCGTTCGTGCCGATTGGCGGCTTGCAGCAATCGCTGGCGCGCCGTCAGGTCAATGACGAGGTCACCAACGAGGACTACTCGATCAACATGCGCACCGAGCTGACCGATCGTCTGACGATCGAGCTCGACGCGCAATACGCGACCTCGCGCAAGGAAAACCTCGATTTCAGCGTGTTCGGCTCGTCATTTGCCGATCAGGAGCTCGACATTTCTGGCGATTTGCCGGTGATCATTCCGCGCAAGCCGCAGTTCCTGGGCTATAACTGGTCGACGCCGGGCGCAGCCTTGGCCGGGGCCACCGATGAGCAGTATTTCAGCGATCCGCGCTTCCAGTTCTGGCGCGCCGCGATGGATCACATCGAGGACAGCGAAGGCACGCAATATGCCTTCCAGGCCGATCTCGCCTATGAATTCGATGACGATTCCTTCCTGCGCCGGGCCAAGTGGGGCGCGCGCTATCAGGATCGCGAACAGACGGTGCGTTACACCACCTACAACTGGGGCATGCTGAGCGAGGTGTGGTCCGGTTCGCGTCCGACCAATTTCGCCGACACCCCTGCCGAACTGTCCGAGCGGTATGAATTCCCGAACTTCTTCCGCGGCGCTGTCGCCGGGCCTCCGGGCGGGTTCTACTACGCGGGCGATCTGATCGGCGATTACGAAGGCGCGATTGCGGACTTCCAGTCGGTGCAGGCCATTTCCCGCTCGCTTGGCAGCACGCCGTCGTGGGTGCCGCTGTCCGGCCGGCAGGGTGCGATTGCCGGTACGCCGTTCCTCCGTGAGGATATCCAGCCGCTCGCACAGCAGGATTCGGCCGCTTACCTGCAACTGGAATTCGGCGCCGATAATGTGTTCGGGTCGATGCGCCTGTCGGGCAACATCGGCGTGCGCTACGTCAACACCAGAGTGCGTTCCGAAGGCACCGTCGGCGTTCCGAGCCAGCAGGCGCTGAATATCCTTGAGCCGTTCAGCGTGCGCTGCGCGGCCGGTGTCCCGATCGGTGCCCCT
Source organism: Porphyrobacter sp. ULC335 (assembly GCF_025917005.1). Lineage (NCBI taxonomy): Bacteria > Pseudomonadati > Pseudomonadota > Alphaproteobacteria > Sphingomonadales > Erythrobacteraceae > Porphyrobacter > Porphyrobacter sp. ULC335. The sequence goes on along the minus strand of NZ_CP078091.1, from coordinate 3,244,715 downwards.
CCGGGCACCTTGCCGACGACCCCGGGCGGGGTCTGCAACCTCGGGCCGCAGGGCTATGCCCAGCTCCAGACCTTTGCCGGAAACGGGACGCTGGATAGTGGCGGGGCGCGCGACATTGCCGATGTGAACTATGATTTCTGGCTGCCCAGCATGAATCTCAAACTCGGGGTTTCCGAGGATGTGATTGTCCGGCTGGCCGCGTCGAAGGTCATGACCCGGCCCGACAATGCCAATATCCGCAACTTCCTGACGATCGGTCTGGAAGGCAGCGAATTGACCGCGACCGCCGGCAATCCCTTCCTGCGCCCGGCTACGGCATGGCAGTTCGATGCCAGCATCGAATGGTACTTCGCGCCGGTCGGATCGCTGACCTTCAATGCCTTCTACAAGGACATCAAGGACTTCTTCTTCCAGGATATCTTCACCCGGCAGATCACCAGCAACGGTATTACCCGCGACGTGCTGGTGCGCGGTCCGGCCAACTTCGAAGAGAACGGCAAGATCAAGGGCTTCGAACTCGCCTATCAGCAGACCTACGACTTCCTGCCCAAGCCGCTCGACGGGTTGGGGGTGGCCGCCAACTACACCTTCATCGAAAGCGAAGGCCTGCCGAACACCTTCCTCAACACGGGCGAGCCGGTGGACCAGTCCACTGTCCCGCCGGGCAACCTGCCGCTCGAACAGCTATCGAAGCACAATGTGAACGCGACGATCTTCTACGAGAAGGGGCCGATCAGCCTGCGGGCCGCCTATAACTGGCGATCGCGCTTCCTGCTGACCCCGGCGGATGTGATCTTCCCGTTCTACTCGATCTTCAACGAGTCGACCGGGCAGCTCGACGCATCGATCTTCTTCAACGTAACGAAGAATATCCGGGTCGGCGTGCAAGGGGTGAACCTGCTCGACGAAGTGACGCGGACGACACAGGCCTATACCGGCGATCCCGGCGTGCTGGCCCCGCGTTCGTTCTTCATGAACGACCGGCGCTTCTCCTTCATCCTGCGGGGCAACTTCTAGGCTCCCCGGCGAAAAGTCCCCGCAGGAAAGGGCTCTCCGGCATCAGCCGGGGGGCCCTTTTGCTATGCGGAGACGCGTGCGCCGCGGCCGCACAAAAAAAGGCCCGGGACGTGCCCGGGCCGCAGGGTAAACTGCCGGTGAGAGGATCAGCCGGCGGCGCTTGTCACATTGGCCAGCGCGGTGCGCAGCGGCTTGGCGCGGTAGGTGGAATCGTAAGGCGTGCCGCGCACTTCCAGCCCGTCCGCCCGCTTTGAGGGGTCAAAGCCCTGGAGCCAGTTGAACCTGTCGACCATGCCCCAGGCCAGCACATCATCAAGGTGCTGCCGGTAATCGAACATCACTTCGAAATACCGCCGCGCGAAATCGGCAACCTTCTCGTCGCGCTGCGCGATATTGCCGGGCAGGGCCTTGTCCTTAACATCGAACTCGGTGACCAGCAGGCGGTAGCCCATGCCGGTGACCTCATCGAGGAAGCGGCGCCACTCCCGTTCGGCATAGGGCCCGTTGCCGGTGGCGGGATCGATCGCGAAGATCTCGATATGCGACTGGATGCCCAGCGCATCGACCGGTGTGCCGCGCTTGCGGAAGCCTTCGAGCAGGCGCAGCACATCGGCGCAGTGGCGCGCGTGCTGCGGCTCCCAGCTCATGTAGTCATTATAGACGAGCTGCGCGCCCGGCAGTTCGGCCCGCGCGGTGTGGAAGGCCAGATCCAGCACCGCCTCGGGGCTGCCCATCGCGCGGCTCATGCTGGTTTCGATGGGCGCATTGCGATCATGGTCGATCGCCTCGTTCACCACGTCATAACTGGTGATGATGCCCTTGTAGCGGCGGGTGACGGTCTGGATGTGCTCGGTCAGCAGCCGCTCGGCCTCGCGCCGCGGATTGGCGCCGTAGTCATAGCTGTTGAGCCAGTTCGGGAACCATTGCGGGCGGTGCCACAGCAGCGTGTGCCCGCGCACCGCAATCGCGTTGGCCTGCGCCCAGCGGACGATCTCGTCCATCCTGTCGAAATTGTAGACGGTGGGCGCGGGGCGCACCGCCTGCCACTTCATCTCGTTTTCGGGGACGACGATCCCGCATTCGCCCTTGATGATCGCGGTGTAGTCCGGGTTCTGGATCGATCCGGCGTTGGCGTTGCCGGGGGTCGAGGCAATCGCGCTGCCGAACTTGCGGCCTCCGCGTGCGGCGAGCGTGTTGAGCCCCGGCAGCGGCACCCCGGTGGGGGCGGGGGTGGGCGGAGGAGCGCTGACCGGCGCCGGGGCGGGCGTACTTGACCCTCCACCGCAACCCGCCAGCGGCAGCGCGGCAAGGCTGCCCCCGATCACTTCGAGCGCATGGCGACGTGTCACGCTCACGGGCGCACCTCCAGCTTCACGCTCTGCACGTCCTGCGAGTTCGCGCCCGCCATGATCGTGAATGTCCCCGGTTCGGTGACGCGCTCCATCGCGGCGTTCCACATGGCAAAGGCGCGCGGTTCAACGGCAATCGCCACATCGCGGCTTTCTCCGGGCTGGAGCGTCACGCGCTTGAAGCCGACCAGCTCCTTCACCGGACGGGTGACCGAACTGACATCATCGCGCAGATAGACCTGCACCACCTCATCGCCCGCGCGCTTGCCGGTGTTGGTGACGCGGACGGTGACCGTCACGCCTTCACCGGGCTTGATCGCGCTGGCCGACAACACCGGCGGGGCGAGGGTGAAGGTGGTGTAGCTGAGCCCCCAGCCGAACGGATAAAGCGGCGTGACCTCGTCGAACAGGTATCCCCGCCGCGCGCTCGGCTTGTGGTTGTAGAACATCGGCAGCTGCCCCGCATTGCGCGCGGTAGAGACCGGCATCTTGCCGCCGGGGTTCACTGTGCCGATCAACGCGTCGGCAATCGCCGTGCCCTGCTGTTCGCCCGCGTACCATGTTTCAAGGATGGCATCGGCTTCGGCGGCGATGGTCGGATAGCTGGGTGGGCGGCCGTTGATCAGCACGACGACCACCGGCTTGCCGAGCGCCTTCATCGCACGGAACAGCTCGTTCTGTTCGCCGACAAGATCAAGGCTGGTGCGGTCACCCAGGTGGTTTGCAGCCCAGCCTTCGCGGCTCGTCTTTTCGGTATCACCGATGAACAGCACGATGGTGTCGGCACCCTTGGCGACCTCGACCGCCTGCGCGATGCGGCGGCGGTTCTCGGCCGGGTCGGACAGGACGACGGCATCATCCCACCAGTCGCTGTCGCCCTCGACAATATCGACGCCCATCGCGTGGACGATGTTGGCGCGGCTGCCCACGGCGGCGCGGATGCCCTGAAGCGGGGTGACGCTGGCGCGTGGTTCGCCGTAATAGCCGCCCAGCCGCGCGACATCGGCATTGGGGCCGATCACCGCGATGGTCGGCTTCTTGCCGCTGCCCGCAGCGGGCAGAGCCAGCGGCAGCGCGCCATTATTCTTGAGCAGCACCAGCGACCGCTCCGCCGCCAGCCGTGCCAGCGCGACGCCTTCGGGGCCGTTGGACTGAAGCGCCTTGGCCAGATCGGGCCATGGGTTGTCGAACAGCCCGGCGTTGAACTTCATGGTCAGCAGGCGGCGCACTGCCTGATCGACCGCCGCCTGCGGCACCCGGCCTTCGCGCACGCTCTTGGCCAGATCCTTGAACCCCGCGCCCTCGGGCAGATCGACATCGACGCCTGCCAGCAGCGCGATTTCGCCGGCGGCGGCATTATCGGGCGCGATGTGGTGGAGGCGGGCCATATCCTCGATCGCGTAATAGTCGGACACGACCGCGCCCTGATAGCCCCACTCGCCGCGCAGCACGTCTTCCAGCAGCCAGCGGTTGGCGTGGCTGGGCACACCGTCGATCTCGTTATAGCTCGCCATCACCGCGTCGATGGCGGTGCGCTTCACCACCTGTTCGAAGGGCGGGAAGAACATCTCGCGCAAGGTGCGCTCGCTGATCTGGGCGGGGGCGACATTATTGCCGCTTTCGGGTTGGCCGTGGCCGGTCATGTGCTTGAGCGTGGCCATCACCTTGCCCGGCGCAAGCTTGCGGGTGGTGCCGGTGCCCATCAGCCCTTCGACCGAGGCAACGCCCATCTCGCCGACGAGGAACGGGTCTTCGCCGAAGGTTTCCTCGATCCGCCCCCAACGCGGGTCGCGCGCGACGTCCACCACGGGAGAGAGGACCATGTGGACGCCGCGCGCGGCTGTTTCCTCGGCGATCAGCGCATTGATGTCGCGGATCAGCGCCGGGTCCCAGCTACTCGCCAGGCCGATAGCCTGCGGGAAAGCGGTCGCATCCTTGGCGGCGAGGCCGTGGAGCGATTCTTCGTGAAACAGGATCGGGATGCCGAGCCGGGTGTTCTCCATCGCCCATGTCTGTGCGGCGATGACGAAGGCGATGCTGTCTTCGATCCCGCGCCGCCGGACGGTGCGCGGGCTGGAAGGGCCGCGCCGGTCGGAAGGGCGGGCGATCTGGCCGATCCCGTCGGGGAAGCGCGCCGCGGTCTTGGCCGGATCGAAGATGTCGCCATCACCCTGAAGCGTGCCCTTGCTGTCCCAGACGGTGATGATCTGCGCGACCTTTTCGTCCAGCGTCATACGCGCCAGCAGGTCTTCGACGCGCTGCTCGGTGGGAAGGGCGGCGTTCCAGTAGGGCGCGTCCTTCATTGCCCGTTCGACCGCCACCGGTTGTGCGTGAATGGCCGGTGCAGCGGTGATGCCGAACGCCGCCAGACACACCCCTGCCGCCAGCGCGGCCCGCTTGATCGCCTTCATGTGATGTCCCTCTCCTGACCACGGCGGCTTGACTGGCCGCTATAGTGTGGTAGCGCTACCATGATGAGAGGGAGAGGGCTTGTCAACCGGCTTGCGATAGGTCTCGCGCCAACCCGCGGGAGGGTTCGGCTGCCGGGCGCGTGCGCGCGGCGTCTGATAGCGCACATCATCCCGCTTGCTGACAATCGGCGCAACGCAGTATGGCCGGGCCTATGAGCAGAACCAACCTGACCAGGGCCGAACCGGCCACCCAGAGCCGCAAGCGCGCCGCCCGCCGCAGCAATGCCGCGCCGACGATCACCGATGTCGCCCGCGAGGCGCAGTGTTCGCCGATGACCGTCAGCCGCGTCATCAATGGCGAGGAGAACGTGCGCGAGGACACCAAGCAGAAGGTGCTCGGCGCGATTGCCAAGCTCAATTACGTCCCCAACCGCGCGGCACGATCGCTCGCGGCGGGATCGCAGCTGCGCATCGCCCTGCTGTTCGACAACCCGTCTGCCTCCTACCTCAGCGAATTCCTGATGGGCGCGCTGGAGGAGGCGAGCCGCCGCGACATCTACCTCGTGGTGCAGGCCTGCGAGAACACCGCCGAGGCGCAGAAGGTGATCAAGAAGCTGCTCGACGGCGGGATCGAGGGCTATATCCTCCCCCCGCCGCTGTGCGATGACCAGAGCGTGCTCGATCTGATCCGCTCCTCCGGCGGGATTGCGGTCGCGGTCGGCCCCGGCCGGGCCAGCGGCAGCCACGGCGCGGTGCTGATCGACGAGTTTCAGGCCGCCTATGACATGACCCGGCACATCATCAGCCTGGGGCATGAACGCGTCGGCTTCATCATCGGCAACCCCGAACAGGTGGCCAGCGGCCAGCGCCTCGAAGGCTACCGCGCGGCGATGACTGACGCCGGGCTGACGATCAACGAGAGCCTGATCGCGCAGGGCCAGTTCACCTATCGTTCGGGCATGGTCGCTGCCGAGAAGCTGCTCGGCGCCAAGCACCCGCCAACCGCGATCTTCGCCTCCAACGACGACATGGCCGCCGCCACCGTTGCCATGGCGCACCGCCGCCATCTCGACGTGCCGAACGACATCACGGTCTGCGGTTTCGACGATACGGAACTTGCCAGCTCGATCTGGCCGGAGCTGACCACCATCCGCCAGCCGATCCGCGAGATGACCGCCGAGGCCGTCGCCATGATCGCCCGCGTCCACAAGCAGAAGCCGCGCGCCACCCGTGCCAAGGCCGAGCAGCTGACGCTCGCCTACCAGCTGATCCGCCGCAATTCCGATGCGGGGCCCAGCCTCGCCTCATCCTTCAGCAAGCCCCCCGGGAGCCCATGACCGATCAAGCCGCACCCCGCCGCCTGCGCTCGCGCGACTGGTTCGACAACCGCGAACGCATGGACATGACGGCGCTCTATCTCGAACGCTTCATGAATTACGGGGTGACGCCCGAGGAGCTGCAAAGCGGCAAGCCGATCATCGGCATCGCGCAAAGCGGCAGCGACCTTTCCCCCTGCAACCGCATCCATGTGGACCTTGCAAAGCGCACGCGTGACGGCATCCGCGATGCGGGCGGCATCCCGATCGAATTCCCCGTCCACCCGATCTTCGAGAACTGCCGCCGGCCGACCGCCGCACTCGACCGCAATCTGCTCTATCTCGGGCTGGTGGAGCTGCTGAACGGCTATCCGCTCGACGGGGTGGTGCTGACCACCGGCTGCGACAAGACCACGCCGAGCCAGATCATGGCGGCCTCCACGGTCGATATTCCCGCGATTGTCCTGTCGGGCGGCCCGATGCTCGATGGCTGGCACGAAGGCGAGCTGGTCGGCAGCGGCACCGTCATCTGGCGCAGCCGCCGCAAGCTGGCGGCGGGCGAGATCGACGAGGATGAATTCCTGAAGCGCGCCTGCAACAGCGCGCCTTCTGCCGGGCACTGCAATTCGATGGGCACGGCCAGCACCATGAACGCGGTGGCCGAGGCGCTGGGCCTCTCGCTCACCGGCTGCGCGGCGATCCCCGCGCCTTACCGGGAGCGCGGCCAGATGGCCTATCGCACCGGACGCCGGATCGTTGAGATGGTGCTGGAGGATCTGAAGCCCTCGGACATCCTCACCCGCGCCGCTTTCGAGAATGCGATTGCCACGGTCAGCGTCATCGGCGGATCGTCCAACGCACAGCCGCACATCATGGCGATGGCGGCGCATGCGGGTGTGAGCCTCGAAACCGATGTCTGGCAGGCGCATGGCTATGATGTGCCGCTGCTCGTCAACATGCAGCCTGCGGGCAAGTATCTGGGCGAACGCTTTCACCGCGCGGGCGGCGTGCCTGCGGCGATGTGGGAACTGCTGAACGCGGGCAAGCTCCACGGCGATATTGTGACCTGCACCGGCAAGACGATGGCTGAAAACCTTGCAGGTGCCGAAAGCCCTGACCGCGAGATGATCCGGCCCTTCGCCGATCCGCTGATCGACAAGGCGGGCTTCATGGTGCTGTCGGGCAACCTGTTCGATTTCGCGATCCTCAAGACCAGCGTAATCGGCACAGCCTTCCGCGAACGCTACCTTTCGCGCCCCGGCTCCGAGGGCGTGTTCGAGGCGCGGGCCATCGTCTTCGACGGCTCGGACGATTACCATCACCGCATCAACGATCCCGCGCTCGCTATCGACGAGGATTGCATTCTCGTGATCCGCGGATCGGGCGTGATCGGCTGGCCGGGCAGTGCCGAGGTCGTCAACATGCAGCCGCCAGATGCGATGATCCGCGCTGGCAAGCCGTGGCTGCCGACTTTGGGTGACGGGCGGCAATCGGGGACGAGCGACAGCCCATCAATCCTCAACGTCAGCCCCGAAAGCGCGGTCGGCGGGGGGCTTTCATGGCTGCGCACCGGCGACATCATCCGCGTCGATCTCAACGCCAGGCGCTGCGACGCGCTGGTGGACGAAGCGGAGATCGCCCGCCGCCGCGCGGAGGAGACCATCCCGCCGATCCCCGAAAGCCAGACCCCGTGGGAAGAACTCTACCGCCAAAAGACCGGCCAGCTGGCGGAAGGGGGCGTGATGGACTTCGCGCTCAAATATCGCGGCACGGCAAGGAAGCTGCCGCGGCATAACCACTGATGCCGATACACTTCTAGCGCGCGATATCGAGCCCGAAGCCGGGGAGGGGCATTCCGCTGCCATCGACCAGATTGACCAGCGGCGCATCGGCCCAGGCATAGCGCACCCGGGTGGGGGTCATGTCATCGGGCACGGCGATCAGCAGAGTGCTCCCCTCGGCCCGTGCCAACACGAACTGGCAGGTGCCGGGGGCAGCCTCGCACAGCTCCACGCCGAGCGGGGCGGGGCCGCCCTGCACGGTCAGCGCGCCCGCAATGCCGCTGAAGCTGACGGTGACCGTGCCGCCTTCGTGCACGGCCTTTTCGGGCATCGGCATGGCGCGGCCATCAAAGCCCTCGGCCAGCCGCTTGCCCAGATCATTCTTGTTGGCGGGGTGAATATCGGTGGGCTCGCCAATGTCGATCGCGGTGACCAGCGCGGCGTTGGCATCGGCCACGACGGCGCGGCGCTGCTCGTCGCGAAGCTGTGCCCAGCCGGATTCGCCGGGAGCCGAGCGGCGCTCGCCCCAGTCGGCCAGCTGCACCACCAGCATCCGCGTCTGCGGGCCGAACTGGCGGCGCCATCCGGCAAACAGGCTGGCAAGCTTTGCGTCATAGGCCGGTTGGCCCGCATCGGACTCGCCCTGATACCATGCCACGCCCGCCAGCTTCATTGTGCCGAGCGGCGCGATCATCGCATTGTGCATCACGCCGATCCCCGCATTGGCATCCCAGGGCGCACGCGGGGGCGTGTCGGTGACGGTGGTGGTGGCATATTCCCAATCCGCGCCCAGCGGCACGCGCTCGCCATTGGCGGCGGTGAAGGCGAGCCGATCCGACCCGGCAAAGAAGCCGCCGGTGTCCCACATATTGTTGGCCGCGATCAGGATCGTGTTCTCGCCCGCTTTCAGATGCTTGGCGGGCACATGGTAGGTGCGTTCTACCCCCCAGCCGAAGGTGTAGCCGACAGGGTGGCCGTTGACGAAAGTGAGGTCGAGATCGTCGATCGCGCCGATGGCAAGGCTGCCGTCGCCCCTTGCCTGCTGCGCGGTGAGGGTGATGGTCTGCTTCAGCCACACATTGGCGCGGGGATTGGTGTCGAGGCCGGTGCCGGTCCATTCGTTCCAGAAGGCAAATTTGGGGATCGGTTTCCAATCGAGCAGCGCGGGGTTTTTCCACGGCTCGCGCCCATTGTCCTGCGCGCGCCACCAGTCGAACCACTGCGGCACGAAGGCCTGCGCCGCGGCGTAGGGATCGCGGGCGTAGAGGGCGAGCTGGTCGAGCGCCGCCTGACCGTGGCGCTCGCGCGCGCCTGCCGGATCATACCACGCGCGCGCCGCGCTGCCGCCCCAGTTGGAATGGATCAGGCCAACGGGAGTGGCCGGGTCTTTGCCGCGCAGCGCCTTTGCCATGTAGAAACAGGCCGCGGAAAATTCGGCCACCGTGCTGCGGTCAGCGGCTTTCCACGCAACCGGCGCGGCGAACTGCGTCTGCGGCAAAGGCGCGGTGGTCTTGGGAATCATCAGCAGGCGGATGCCGTTATCGGCAGAAAGGCGCAGCTGATTGTCGACATCCAGCGCTCTGGCGACCGGAAGCTCCATGTTGGATTGTCCGCCGCACAGAAAAACGTTCCCGATCAGAATATTGTCGTAGGTTGTTGATCCGGTTTCGTCGCTGATCACCAGCGTCTGCGGCGCAGTAGTGTTGGATTGTGCGGGGATCGTGACGGAAAAGGCCCCAGACCCGTCCGAAATGGCGCTCGACCTCGTCTTGCCCAGCCTTGCCTCGACCTTGACCCCCGCTTGCGTGCGTCCTGACAGGGTTAGCGGCTGCCCCGCTTGCAGCACCATATTGTCCCCGTAACCTGCGTCGAGGACCGGGTTGGATGCCGCAGCCACCGGCCACAGCATGGCAAGAGTGGCGGGCAAGATGCGGAAATGGCGACGCATTAACCTAATCTCGCGCGGGTTTGGGCAAAGCCTGCGACGGGCGCGGGGAAGGCAAAAAGGCTCCCCGATTTGGGCAGGCCGGCCATGTCCTGTTGGGACATGTTCTTGATGGCGGATGTGACATAGGCCGTTTTCAGGTCTCCGCCCCCGAACGCCATCTTGGTAATGTCGCGCGCCGGAATCGGAACCGTGGCCACCAAAGCACCATCTGGCGAAAACCGCGCCACACAAGATCCGAGATACATCCCGGTCCAGACATGATCCTCGGCATCGACCACCGGACCATCGGGATAGGCGGCGGGGAACAGCGCGGCGGTATCGGCGAACAACCGCGCTTCGCCGGCGCCCGCTGCCGAGAGGTCCGCAACGAAGATTTTTTGTTTCGAAGTATCAGTGAAGTAGATGCGGTCGCCCGATGCGCTGACCGCCGGGCCATTGGTGATCGCAATGCCGCTCGGCCCGGCAGGGCGGATCTCGCCCCGGTCGAAAACATAGAACCGGCCCGAGGCGGACCCTTCGGAATCGTCCATCGATCCGAACCACACCCGGCCCCAGGGATCGGTGCAGGCATCGTTGAGCCGGTTGCTGGCGGGCTCTCCCGGCACGGCACAAAGCTTTGTAAAAGTGCTGCTTTCCGGATCGAAGGTGTAGAGCCCGTCCTTGAGGCCGCACAGCAGCGGGCCTTCCTCGGTGGGGATGGCCCAGCCGATCTGCTCGGGGGCCTCGGTAAAGGCATTGCTGCCGGTGGCGGGATCGAAGTGCCACAAGCGATGCCGCTTGATGTCGACGAACCAGACGATGCCGCGCTGCGCATCCCACAGCACGCCTTCGCCCAGCAGGCTGTCGGCAGCCAGCACGGCGCTGACGGGCAGGTTCATCTCCATCCGGCATCCACCCAGTAGTTGTGCCCGGTGCAGTAGCGGGCGTCGTCCGAGGCGAGGAACAGCGCCATCGCGGCAATGTCGGCTGGCTGGATGCGCCCGTCAAGGCATTGGGCGGCAACGATTTCGGCCTCACCCTCTGGCGAGTACCAGCGCATCTGGCGCGGGGTCTGGACGTTGCCGGGGAGGATCGCGTTCACGCGGATATTGTCGCGCCCCAGTTCGCGGGCGAGGCTGCGGGTCAGGCCCTCGATCGCGGCCTTGGCGGTCTGGTAGACCACGAGGTCCTTCAATCCCAGATGCCAGCTGATCGAGCCCATGTTGATAATCGACCCGCCCCCTGCCTCACGCATGGCAGGCAAGACCGCCTTGGCGGCGAAGAACTGGTGCTTGAGATTGACCGCCATCCGGTCATCCCAATAGGCGGGCGTGATATCCGCGATGGTATGGCGATCATCGCTTGCCGCGTTGTTGATCAGTACATCACAGCCGCCCATCTTCTCGACGAGGACATTGATCTTGTTCACGTAATCATCGCAATCGGTGATGTCGCAGCGCAGGAAGTGCGGCTGGATATCCACCTCTCCCATGCGCTGGATCAGCTGCTCGCTCGGACTTTCCTGAATGTCGACGAAGCCGACTGCGGCACCCTGCCGGGCGAAGGCCTCCACCACCGCCTCGCCGATGCCGGAACCGCCCCCGCTGACGATCACCCGGCGGCCCGTAAGGCTCGGGTAGATCGCGCTATGCATGCCGGCGCTGCTCGATTGCGCGTCCAAGTTATGTATTCCCCATCCCAATATGGCGCGCCCGATGATCCCCACGGGCCGCGCCTTGTCAAATCGTGTTTTCGTCCGGTCAGATCCGGTCGATCAGCCCCCGTGCGGCAAGGTTGCGCGCGAATTCGCCGAAGCCCATCGTCCATGCCGGTGCATCGCGCGAAGTCGTCACCGTGTTCCTGAGCGCCCCCAGCTTTTGCGAGCGGATCGTCACCACGTCGCCCACCTTGTGGGTGAAGCCTGCTCCCGGCGTGTCGCGGTCCTGCGTTGGTGCGAACAGCGTGCCGCAGAACAGCACGAAGCCATCGGGGTAGTGATGTTCCGAAAGGCACTGCGCGACCAGATCGAGCGGATCGCGGCTGATCTGGCTCATGTCGTTGCGCCCTTCGAGGCGGTAGCCTTCCGGCCCTTCGATAGTGAGTTCGACATCGGCGCCGCGGACATCGTTTATCGTGAAGCTCTCGTCGAACAGGCGGATGAACGGCCCGATCGCGCAGCTGGCAGTGTTGTCCTTCGCCTTCGACAGCAGCAGCGCCGAGCGGCCTTCGAAATCGCGCAGGTTGACGTCATTGCCGAGCGTTGCGCCGACCACCTCGCCATGGGCATCGCAGACCAGCACGACTTCGGGTTCAGGGTTGTTCCAGTGCGAATCCGACCGCACGCCAACCGGTGCGCCGGTGCCGACGGCGGAAAGGACAGGCGCCTTCGAGAATATCTCCGCGTCGGGGCCGATGGCGACTTCGAGATATTGCGACCACATGCCTTCCTCGATCAGCGCCGCCTTCAGCTGCGCTGCGGCCGCGCTGCCGGGTACGACCGAACGGATGCCCGCGCCGACCTTGTCTTCAAGCTGCGCCCGGATTGCGGATGCGGCGGAAGCATCGCCGCGCGCACGTTCCTCGATGACCCGCTCGATCGCGGAAAGCGCGAAGGTGACGCCGCTCGCCTTGATGCATTGCAGGTCGATGGGCGTGAGCAGTGACCAGCCATCGGGCAGCCCGTCCTCGACCGGGCCGAGATCGACGCCCCCCGAAAAGCTCCGCCGTGCGACCGCGCCAGCGACCGTGCTGACGCTGCCGGTGAGGTCGTAAAGGACCCCGTTGCTGATGGCGATGACGCACGGCCCCTCGGGCGACAGCGCCCGGCCGATGAAGTGCCCTTGCGGATAATCCGCGGGCAGGCTTTCCAGAATTCCGTCGGCCATTTCTGGCTCTTGCCCTCCACATTGATAGCGCTACCATAAGCACACAATCGCGGGCCGACAAGCCCCCAAGCAAGCGATAGGCGGGAGGAAATGGTGATGACGGGCAGGTACACGGTGCTGGCGGGCGCGCTCGCTTTGGCGGGGATTGGCGGGACAGCGGCGGCGCGCGATGTGGTCGCTTCGTTCGACTATCTGGCTTACGAATCCGCCGCGAACGAAGCGGCGATACCTGAAGGCCAATACCGCAACCCGGTGATCCCCGGCTTCCATCCCGATCCTTCGATCGTGCGGGTGGGGCGCGATTTCTATGCTGTCACCTCGACCTTCAGCTGGTTCCCGGGCCTTCCGATCCTGCACAGCACCGATCTGGTGAACTGGCGGATCATCGGCAATGCGATCGACCGGCCGACGCAGCTCGATTTCAGCGGGCTGGGCACCAATCGCGGGCTGTTCGCTCCGGCGATCACCCACCACGACGGGCGGTTCTGGATCGTCAACACCTGCATCGAATGCGGCGGCAACTTCGTCATCACGGCTGACAACCCCGGCGGCCCTTGGAGTGATCCGGTGTGGCTCGAATTCGGCGGGATTGACCCGTCGCTGCACTTCGAACCCGATGGCTCGGCGTGGATCGTCTACAATGATGCGCCTCCGGGCGAGCCGAAGTACGAAGGCCACCGCGCGCTGTGGCTCCAGCAGTTCGATCAGGTCGCCATGACGATGCTGCCGCGCCGAACCTTGCTGGTGGATGGCGGGGTGGACCCCTCCACCAAGCCGATCTGGGCCGAGGGGCCGCACATCTACAAGGTGGGCGAATGGTATTACCTGCTCGCCGCGGAGGGCGGGACAGCGGACCAGCATTCGCAGACGATCTACCGTTCGCGCAGCCTGACGGGGCCGTACCAGCCCGGGCCGTTCAACCCGATCCTCACCCAGCGCGATTTGCCCGCTGGCCGCCCTGACCGGGTGGAGGCGACGGGCCATGCCGATCTGGTGCAACTGGATGACGGAAGCTGGTGGGGGGTGTTCCTCGCCGCCCGGCCGTTTGCGGGGCAATCCACGCTGATGGGTCGCGAGACCTTTCTCCTGCCGCTAGAATGGAAAGATGGCTGGCCGCGCTTCCTCGACCGGGGGGAGGCGGTGCCACTGGTACGCGCAAAGCCCGATCTGCCTGCCTCTGCGGCTTCGGCATGGGCCGGCTGGCGCGAGGAATTCCATGCGCCGCTTTCGGAGGAATGGATCGGGCTGCGCACGCCCGGCGCGTCGCCGCAATGGGCGGTCGAGGATGGCGCGCTCAAGCTTGTGGCAGGCCCGGCGGCTGCGGGGAGCTTCGGCAAGCCCGCCTTTGTCGGACGCCGGTTGCGACACCATGCGGCGGAGTTCACCACCCGGATCGCCTTCGCGCCCGAACGCGGCGGCGATTTTGCCGGGCTGCTGGCCTTCATGGATGAAACGCATTTCCTCGCCGCGGGCAAGGAACGCGGGCGGCTGGTGGTGCGGCTGCGCACCAGTGCAGAGCAGGGCACGAGCGGCGCGATCATGGCCGAGGCACCGCTTCCCACTGACGACCCGATAGAGCTTAAACTCGCACTGGATGGCGGCAGCGCGCGGGTGTTCTGGCGCGCGGCGGGCGAGGAAGGCGCATGGCAACCGGTCGGCGGGGCGATCAATGTCGAACCGCTCGCCTCGGTCCACGCCGGATTGTTCACGGGGTTGGTGGTCGGCCCCTACGCCTTCTCGCCGGGATAGGGGCCGCGCCGGTCAGTTCGTCTTGAAGACGTAGACCGGCCCCACCTCGATGTTCTGCACGGCGGCGGCGAAGTGCAGCGTTACCGTCGCATCACCCGCTCCAAAGCCGCGGGTGGCGGTGAAGGGCAGTTTCACCATCTGCCAGTGGTCGCCGACCTTGAAGACCTTGTCGCCGAAGCCTTCGTAGGGCGGAATGCTGCCCTGCATCCGCGCGTAGACCAGGCCCTTGCCGTCATCGGTCTGCGCGCTGATGGTGCGCGCTACCACGGCCACGACAAAGGTGTCGCCTTCCTTGACATCGGGAGTGACGGGGATCGCGGTGGTCAGATCCCAGCGGTTCTCGCCGACCTTGGTGGTGGTGAAGCGGGTCGCTTTCTGGAGCCAGATCTCGGGGATGTCGAGCCCCTGCCAGCTTCCGCCCGCTCCGCCGTGCGCCCAGGCGCGGTTAGTGGGATCGTTGACCAGCTGGCCGACGCTGCGCAGGCCATCGGGCATCTCGATGCTGGCCGGATCTTTCAGCGAGGCCGCGGGGGCGGCAGCGGCAACCTGGGTTTTGGCGACAATCGTCGGCGAGCCCTTGACCACGATCGTCTGCCCGATCTCAAGCACCTGCTTTGCCCCTGCCAGTTGCAGCGTGACGATGGCGTCCGCCTTGCGAATGCGCTTGTCGGCGCGGGCGGTCACTTCGTACCATTCCCACTCCGGCCCCACGAGCACATTGGTGTCGCCAAAGCCGCTGTAGGGCGCGGCGTTCTCCTGAAACCGCACCCCGATGATGCCTTTGCCATCCGAACGTTCGGTGCTGACGGCGCGGGCATGGAAACCGATCGTCACCTGTTCGCCGCTGCTGATGTCATCCAGCAGCGGCACATTGACCGAGCTGGTATAGGGAAACGCGCCCTTGGCCTTGATCGTGAACACCCGCGCCGCGCCGCCGCCGGGGATATCGGCTGCCTGCCGCGAGCCGGCCTCAAGCTCGGGGCCATAGCTCGCCCAGTCGATGCGCGTCGGATCATTGACGAGATCGCCCGGCACCTGTTCGTCAAAGGCGGCAAGTTCGGGGGGGAGCTTACCCTTACCCGAGGCGGGCGAGGGCGCGGGCACCTGCGCTGCCGCCGTGGCCCGGACGGGCGCGGGCGGGGCGGCGGTGTCGTCCTTCAGCCCGATCGCGCCGCGCAGCCCCGGCAGCCACTGGCCCTTGGCGAGGTCGAAGAATGGGAAGGTGTTGGCATAGGCCCACATGCACATCCCGATCCCCGTCGGCGCGAAGGCCTCGGCGATGGTGCGGTGATAGGCCACCCGCTCGGCGAGCGGGATGTGGGCGTCATAGGCCCCGACCTCGCCCATGAAAGGGGTCTTCCCGGTGCGCGCGACATAGGTGCGGACCGCATCCACATCGCGGGCGAGCTGCGCTGTGTCCTCGGGCAGCGGGAAGCTGCGACCGACGGGCGGCATGTCGGGCTTGGTCCACTCCGCGCCTTGATGAGTGTAGGCGAAGGGATCGTAATAGTGGAACGTCGGATGGATATTCGGATCTTCCGGCAGCGGGAGGGTTTCCAGCGACTTGATCCCGCTCCAGTTCTCGCCGCCGATGATTACCGCGCGGGTGGGGTGAAGCGCGCGCACTTCCTTCAACGCCGGGGCGAGGGTTTCGAGCAGGTTGGTGTGGTTGAAGTTCTTGTGCGGCTCGTTCTCCAGCTCGAACCACAGGCTGTCCTCGGGATAGCCTGCAAAACGCGCCGCGATCTGCTTCCACACGCCGCCATGCCATGCGGCCACCGCAAGCGGATCATCATGGATCGGGTCGAAATGGTGGCTGTTGAGGATGACGTTGAGATCCTCGGCCAGTGCCCAGTCGACGATCTGCTGCACGCGGTCCATCCATTTGGGATCGACGGTGTAAGGCGGCTTGTCGCTGGACTTGTTGTGCCAGCGCACCGGCAGGCGGATGGTATCGAAGCCGGCGGCCTTGATCCGCTCGAAATCGGCCTTGCGGGCGGGCGTGCCGCCCCATGCGCCTTCGGTTTCGGGCTCCAGGGTGTTGCCCATGTTGATGCAGGTGCCGACCGGCAGCGGCTTGGTCACCGCAGGGGCGGCTTGCACAGGGGCCGCAGCCAGCGGAGCAAGCGTCAGGGCCGCCAGTGGCAGCAGCGACGTGAATGCCTTGAGGTTCATCGATCTCTCCCTGATCCCGGCTCTTGTGGCCTTGTGTTGTGTCATCCGCCCGCGCTTACCGGCATGGCAGGACCTGCTCCGCATCGCTGCCGATCCGCACTTCGGCGATGGCGAAGTCGGCCTTGCCTTCGGTCTCGAGCACGAAGGGCCGGACCAGCTTGCTCACATCCGCGCCCTTGTCGCGCAGGCACTTCAGCGGCACGCCGTAGCGGACATAGCCTTCGCTTGCGGGGAGCGTCACTTCGGTGAACCCGCGTGCTTCGGGGCCGGTCGCGCCGATCCGCGCGGTGGCGGGGGCATCCCACACCTTCATCGTCACCAGCAGCAGCACATCGCCATTGGTTTCTCGGCTGACATCGACCGCATCGAAATTGGCGAGCTGCACACTCGCCGATCCGCCGGTGACGGCAAAGCGGCGTGCGCCTTCCTGCACCTTGTAATTCTCCGCCGTCACCCGCACCCGTCCGCCCAGCGCGTCGGCGGGGAGGGTGGTGATCCGCGTCTCCACCTCGCCTTGCGTGCCGGTGACCATCAGCGACCAGCGCGCCGCGGGCGTCCCGGCGTTCAGCCACAGACGGGCATCTCCGCCCAGTGCAGTGGCATCGAGTTCGGGGAGCGGGGCCCAGCTTCCCGCAGGCGCGCGGTAATCGAGCCCGAAGCCGAACGGGAACAGCGTCCCTTCCGCAATCTGCGCCGTGCGCGGCCAATCGGCGGGGAGCTTGCCTGCAAAGTCGAAACGGGGCTGACCCGCCGCGTCCCCCACCAGCACATCGGCCACGCCCGCGCCTTCGCTTCCCGGCAGCCAGGCGACCACGAAGGCATCAGCGGCATTGAGCGCGGGGTTCACATAAAGCGGCCGCCCGGTGATCATCACCGCGATCACCGGAATGCCCTGTGCTTGAAGCTTCTTCATCGTCGCATAGGGCGCGGTCAGTTCGGGATCGAGCAGCAGCGCGGCACGGTCCCCCTGGAACTCGGCGTAGGGCGTCTCGCCGAACACGACCACGGCGGCATCGGGCTTCTCGGCATAGCTGCCATCGGGCGAGAGCACGGCGCTGCCGCCCCCCGCTTCGACCGCCTGCTTCAAGCCGCCCCAGATCGAGGTCGCGCCGGGGAAGTGGCCGTTGTTCAGCCCCGTCCCCTGCCAGCTCAGCGTCCACCCGCCCGATTGGCGCGCGATATCATCTGCGCCGTCGCCCGCGACCAGCAGCCGCTTGCCCGGTGCGAGCGGGAGCACGCCCTGGTTCTTGAGCAGCACCAGCGACTTCCTCACCGCCTCGCGCGCCACGGCGCGGTGTTCGGGCGCGCCGAGCAGCTCGTATTGGCCGGAGTAGGGGCGGTCCGACGGCTTGCCCGCCGTGAACAGCCCGAGCCGCGCCTTGACGCGCAGGATCCGCGCCACCGCCTCGTCGATCCGCGCCATCGGGATCGTGCCCGCCTTCGCCCGCGCGAGCAGATCGGCATAGATCGGCTTCCACGTATCGGGCGCCATATACATATCGACCCCCGCCATCAGCGCCTGCGGGCAGGCCTCATTGGTGCAACCGGCGACCTGCCCGTGGGCGTTCCAGTCGGACACGACGAACCCGCCGAAATCCATACGCTCCTTCAGCACGCCGGTCACCAGCGAGTGGTTGCCGGTCATCTTCACGCCCTGCCAGCTCGAGAAGCTGACCATCACGGTGGAGACGCCCTCGGCAATCGCGGGGCCATAGGGCTTGCCGTGAATATCCCGCAGCGCGGCTTCGCTCGCGGTGCTGTCGCCTTGATCGACCCCGTTATCGGTGCCGCCATCGGCGAGGAAATGCTTGGTCGAGGCGATCACGTAGGGACCGGCGAGCAGGTTATCATTCGTGGGCGGGCCCTGCAGCCCGCGCACCATCGCGCCGACATAGGATGCGACCAGATCAGGGTCGGAGGAATAACCCTCGTAGGCGCGGCCCCAGCGGAAATCCTGCGGCACGGCGACGGTGGGCGCGAAGGTCCATTCCTGACCGGTGACGCGGATTTCCTTGGCGGTGACCGCGCCGATCTTTTCGACCAGCGCTGCGTCGCGCATCGCGCCCAGCCCGATATTGTGCGGGAAGATCGTCGCGCCGATGATGTTGGAATGGCCGTGGACCGCGTCGGTACCCCAGATCAGGGGCACGCCCAGTCCACCGTCCGACCGGTCGACCGAGGCGAGGTAGAAATCATCCGCCGCCTTCAGCCAATCGGGCGCGGGTGACAGGTCATTGCCATTCGGCCCGCTGTTACCGCCGACGAGGATCGAGCCGAGCTTGTATTCGCGCACCTCTGCCGGGGTGACGCAGCACAGATCGGCCTGCACCAGCTGTCCGACCTTTTCCTCGATCGTCATGCGCGCGATCAGATCGGCGATCAGCGTTTCGTGTTCGGGACGGGTGGGAACGGGGTATTCATACGCGGGCCACAGTTCGGGATGCGCGGTGCCCGGAGCCTCCGGCGTTTCGGCAATCGCCACCGTAGCAAGGCTCGCCGCAGCAAGCAGGCCTGCCGCAAGGCAGGCGCGTTTTGGGCCCGAATGGCCAGTCATATCCCTCTCCCGCGGCGGAGATGCCCGCCGTACCCTGCGTTTCTGCTAACGCTAACATCATTGTTGGAAATCTGTGCGAAGAAGTCAATCGGGCTACGCGGGTGTGCGGGGAGACAGGATCAATGGGATCGCCCAAAGTTCTGTAAATATTAGAAAAGTAATAAGAAAAATACGAATTTATATTAATGATTTTGCCGTTATAGCGCTACCATAAAGGCGCCGCGAGAGTCCGCGTCGACTCATCCCCTACGCTCACCCGCGTGCGACGGTTTCCAGAAGCTCTTGCGTCACGGGATAGCCCGCGTCGCCCAGGATCGTCAGCCACGGCTTGCCGTCCTGCTCCACCACCTGCGGCATGATCGTTCGCACCGGGATGGCTTCGGCCTGCGCGCGCGCTTCGGCGTAGCTGGCGAACAGGGCGAGGCGTTCAAGATTGCGGCGGGTGGGAAAGATCAGCTTGATCTCGCCGCGCTCCGCCGCGTCCAGCGCGCCTTGCGCCGTGGTCCAGAACAGGTGCGTGTTCTCCGCATGGTCGATCGACACGTCGACCGCTCCGGTGCCGAGATCGGCGAGGTAGAAGCGCGTATCATAGACCCTGCTGATCGCCTCGTTCTTGGGAAACCAGCGCGCGAAGGGCGTAATCTGGGCGAGGTCCAGCCGCCAGCCGAAAGCGTCAAGCACCGGGGCGAGCGCACCCGCTTCCGCCAGCATGGCACGCGCCGCTGCGGCGCTGACCGCGTTGATCTCTCCCACAAGGCCGAGCGCGAGGCCGGTCTCCTCCAGCGTCTCGCGCACTGCGGCGATCTGGTGCGCGGCTTCATCGGGGGCGAGGCCGTGCTGCGCGGAGACTTCTTCGCCCAGCGCATAGTCCGCCGGATCGACCCGCCCGCCGGGGAACACCGCCATCCCGCCCGCAAAGGTCATGTTGCGCGAGCGCACGGTCATCAGCACTTCCGGCGCGCCATTATCGGGGGCGTTGCGGAAGATGATGATGGTCGCGGCGGGAATGCCCTGGGGGCCAGAATCGCTGGTTGTATCGGTGCTCATGAAGGCAAAGGATGGCCTTGCGGCAGCCGATTGCCAAGTGCCGAGGCGCAAGACTGCCGCTTTGTTGACGGGCTGGCGCATTTCGGGGTGGACGCCTGCTGGCGAGGGTGTCGGGAAGCTTTACAATCGCGCGCGCGCGCCCTTCACGCCGCATCGGAAAAATGGCGGATTTCCGTCATTTCTTCGGTTTGGCACGCGCCATGCATAGTGTAATGCGGTCCCAATGGTCTTCGAAGAGAGGTGCGACCCTTCCTGGTCTCCGGGTTGCGCCTCCCCGAAAAACAAAAGCGCTCCGCACTGGTCCTGCGGAGCGCTTTTTTTTTGTTTAGGGCCTCAGACGCCGGGCGCAGCGCGTCCGCGCTGCTTGGCTTTCCTCCGGGGGCCCGGTCGCGCTTGCGGCCCTATGGGCCGAAGCCACGTCTCAATGAAGCGCTGGTATCGGTCGCACAGCGACCGCAAGGCCGACCGGCCGCCCGCAGCGACGCGCCCGAAGGGCGCATGAGCGAGGATTTCGCAGCCCGGACGGGCTGCGGAACATCAAGCCTTCCCGACGCCGCTTTCGTTCATCAGCTGCTGGAGTTCGCCCGCTTCGAACATCTCCATCATGATGTCGCTGCCGCCGATGAATTCGCCCTTCACGTAGAGTTGCGGGATGGTCGGCCAGTCGGAGAAAGCCTTGATCCCCTGACGGATTTCCATGTCCTGCAACACGTCGACACTCTCGAAGGCCACGCCGAGGTGGTCGAGGATCGCGATGGCTTTGCTGGAAAAGCCGCATTGCGGGAACAGCGGCGTGCCCTTCATGAACAGCACGACATCGTTGCTGGTGACGAGATCGGAAATGCGGGAATTGGCGTCGGACATGGTGCGTTGCGCCCCTGATGGGTTGAGTGATTGTTGCGAATTATTTGGGGACCACGGTGGTGACTTGCAAGGCGTGCAGTTCTCCGCCCATGCGCCCGCCGAACGCGGCGTAGACCAGCTTGTGCTGGGCGACACGGCTGAGCCCGGCAAATTGCGGCGCGGTTACCGTTGCCGCCCAATGATCGTCGTCGCCCGCAAGGTCGGTCAGTTCCACCGTCGCGCCGGGCAGGGCGGCAAGGATCGCGGCTTCGATCGCGCTGGCGCTCATCGGCATCGGATCAGACCCCGCCCAGCAGCTGACGGCGGGCTTCGATGGTCATTTCTTCCAGCTTGGCGCGGATGTCGGCTTCAGTGACATCGGTCTGCGCACCGGTGAGATCGCCGAGCAGTTTGCGCACCACGTCCTCATCGCCCGATTCCTCGAAGTCGGCCTGCACCACGGCCTTGCGATAGGCGTCGGTTTCCTCGGGCGTCAGCTTCATCAGCCCGGCGGCCCATTCGCCCAGCAGCTTGTTGCGGCGTGCGGCGATACGGAAGGCGGTTTCGTTGTCGAGCGCGAACTTGGCCTCTTCGGCGCGTTCGCGATCCTTGAAATCGGTCATGTTCTGTGTCCCTTCGGATACGATCCGCCGCCAGCGATAGAGGCGGGCGGGCGCGGCTTCAAGCGGGAAGCCGCGCGGGCCGGGGCCTATTCCATCGTCACCACCAGCTTGCCCACCGCCTCGCGGGCTTCAAGCTTGGCGATCGCATCGCCGGCGCGGGCGAGGGGGAAGGTTTCACTGACCAACGGGTCGATCTTCCCGGCCTGCATGAGATCGAACAGCTCCTGCACCTGCGCGCGGAACGCCTCGGGCTCGCGCGCGGTGAAAGCGCCCCAGAACACGCCGCAGATGTCGCAGCTCTTCAGCAGGGTGAGATTGAGCGGCATCTTGGCGATCCCGGCGGGGAAGCCGACCACCAGGAAGCGGCCCTCCCACGCGATGGCGCGCAGGGCGGGTTCGGAATATTGCCCGCCGACGATGTCGTAGACGATGTTCGCGCCGTTCGGGCCGCAAGCCGCCTTGAAGGCTTCGGCGAGCGCCTTGGACGCGTCCTTGTCCATCGCCTCGCGCGGGTAGATCACCACTTCGTCTGCCCCGGCCTTGCGGGCAACCTCGCCCTTGGCCTCGGACGAGACGGCGGCGACCACGCGTGCGCCGAACGCCTTGGAAAGCTCGATGGCGGAAAGGCCCACGCCCCCCGCCGCGCCGAGGATCAGCACGGTGTCACCTGCCTTGATATGCCCGCGGTCCTTGAGGCCGTGGATGGTCGTGCCGTAAGTCATCAGCAGGCTCGCCGCCTTCTCGAACGGCACGCCTTCCGGCACCACGAACATGCGGCCCGCGGGCACCACAACCTTTTCGGCGAGGCCGCCATTGCCGATCCCGGCAAGCACCTTGTCACCCACATTGAAGCCTTCGACGCCTTGGCCGACCGCCTCGATCACGCCGGAAATCTCGCCGCCGGGCGAGAAGGGGCGCTGGGGCTTGAACTGGTACATGTCGCGGATGATCAAGCCATCGGGATAGTTGATCGCACAGGCCTTGACCGCGACCAGCACTTCGCCCTTGCCGGGGGTGGGCGCTTCGACCTCGTCGAGCGTCAGGGTTTCCGGCCCCCCGGTCTGGTGGGTGCGAATGGCTTTCATTGTGTTCTCTCCCGGTATGCTAAATCTATGCCGCTTCGGTGCCGCGCATCAGCCACGGCTGGGCGGCGGTGCGGCTGGCTTCGTAGCCGCCAATGGCCTCGCCGCGCGCCATCGTCAGCCCCACCTCGTCGAGCCCGCCGAGCAGGCATTCGCGGCGGAACGGGTCGATGGTGAAGGTGAAACGGTCCTGAAACGGCGTGGTGACGGTCTGGTGTTCGAGATCGACGGTGATCGGTTGGCCATCGCGCGCGACATCCAGCAGCCGGTCGACGGCCTCCTGCGGCAGCACCACGGGCAGGATGCCGTTCTTGACCGCGTTCCCTGAGAAAATATCCGAGAAAGACGGCGCAATCACCACGCGGATGCCCATGTCGCCCAGCGCCCAAGCGGCGTGCTCGCGGCTGGAACCGCAGCCGAAATTGTCGCCTGCGATCAGCAGGGTGGCACCAGCATAGGCGGGATCGTCGATGACGTTGCCCGGCTCCGCCCGCAAAGCCTCGAACGCGCCCGCGCCAAGGCCTTCGCGGCTGATCGTCTTGAGCCACTTGGCCGGGATGATGATGTCGGTGTCGACATTCTTGAGGCCGAGCGGGATGGCGCGGCCTTCGACGCTGGTGAGGGGCTGCATGGGAGTGTTACCTCAGTCAGTCTGGGGCGGTTCGCCCGAGGGGATCGGGCCGGGCTGGGTCGGCTCGTTCGGCTTCTTCTTGCGCTTGCTTGTATAGAGCAGCGCGGCAGCAATGGCCGCCGATCCGATGGCCCCGGCAGCGGCAATCGCGGCGTTGCGGGCGGTGTTGTTCTTGGGCTTGTCGGTCATGGCTGTTCCATGCGCCTCACGCGCGGGGGTTTCAAGGGGTTGGCGTCACACCAACTCGCGCACGTCGGCGAGCCGCCCCGTCACAGCGGCGGCGGCGGCCATCGCGGGCGAGACGAGATGCGTGCGCGCGCCGGGGCCTTGGCGGCCAACGAAATTGCGGTTGCTGGTCGAGGCGCAGCGTTCGCCCGGCGGCACCTTGTCGGGGTTCATGCCGAGGCACGCCGAACAGCCCGGCTCGCGCCATTCGAAGCCGGCGTCGATGAACACCTTGTCGAGGCCTTCTTCCTCCGCCTGTGCTTTCACCAATCCCGATCCGGGGACAACGATGGCCCAGCGGACGTTGCCTGCCTTGTGGCGGCCCTTCAGGATCGCAGCAGCGGCGCGCAGGTCTTCGATGCGGCTGTTGGTGCAGCTGCCGATGAACACGTTCTCGATCGGCACTTCGGTCATCGGGGTGCCGGGGGTGAGGCCCATGTAATCGAGGCTCTTCTGCGCGGCGACGCGCTTGCTCTCGTCGGCGAAGTCTTCGGGGTGCGGCACGCGGCCGCCGACGGGGACGACATCCTCGGGGCTGGTGCCCCAGGTGACGCTGGGTTCGACATCGGCGGCGTTGATGGTGACCGACTTGGCGAACACCGCGCCCGCATCGCTGTGGAGCGAGCGCCAATAGGCAACCGCCGCGTCCCACTCCGCGCCCTTGGGAGCCATCGGGCGGCCCTTGAGATAGGCGAAGGTGGTGTCGTCAGGCGCGATCAGACCGGCGCGCGCGCCAGCCTCGATGCTCATGTTGCAGACGGTGAGGCGTTCCTCGACCGTCATCGCCTCGAACACGCGGCCGCGATATTCGATGACGTAGCCCGATCCGCCCGCCGCGCCGATGGTGCCGATGATGTGGAGGATCAGATCCTTGGCGCTGATGCCGGGGCCGAGATCGCCTTCCACCCGTACTTCCATCGGCTTCGATTGCTGGAGCAGCAGCGTCTGCGTCGCCAGCACATGCTCCACTTCACTGGTGCCGATCCCGAAAGCGAGCGCGCCAAGCCCACCGTGGCAGGCGGTGTGCGAATCCCCGCAGACGATGGTGGTGCCGGGCAGCGAGAAACCCTGTTCCGGCCCGACCACATGGACGATCCCCTGCTCCTTGGCGGTCGCGGGGATATAGCGGATGCCGTAAGCAGGCGCATTGACTTCAAGCGCGGCGAGCTGGGCGGCGCTTTCGGCATCGGCAATGGGTACCGGAGCGCCCTTGGCGTCCAGCCGCGCTGTCGTGGGCAGGTTGTGATCCGGCACCGCCAGCGTCAGTTCGGGCCGCCGCACCGGTCGCCCGGCGATTTTCAGCGCCTCGAACGCCTGCGGACTGGTGACTTCATGCACCAGATGGCGGTCGATATAGATCAGCGATGTCCCGTCATCGCGCGTTTCGACAACGTGCGCGTCCCAGATTTTCTCGTAGAGCGTGCGAGGGCGGCTGGCCATGATCGGAGGTCCATTATTGGGGGTGGGGGCGATGCCCCTTTGTCACGTCCCCTAATCATCTTTGCCGAGCCGTGGCAAGATTGCGGCAATTTACCGGCACTCGCTGGTGGAATTTGTCATAATCTTGCGCTAGCTAACACCTATGTCAGCAAACGAATCCCCTGCCGCCGCGTTTTTCCACCCGATCACGGTCCAGGCCGCTGACATCGATTTCATGGGCCACGTCAACAACGCGCGCTATCTGAACTGGGTGCAGGACGCGGTGCTGGCGCATTGGCGCGGGATCGCTCCGGCCGAGGATGTGGCAAGCAAGGCGTGGGTCGCGCTCAAGCACGAGATCACCTATCGCAAGCCCGCCTTCCTTGAGGATGACGTGATCGCGCAGACCGTGCTCGAACGCTTCAATGGCGCGCGCGCGTTCTACTCCACGCTGATCAAGCGCGGCGAAGAAGTGCTGGCCGAAGTGCAATCCTCGTGGTGCTGCATCGACGCCGAAACCCTGCGCCCCGCCCGCATCGGCGAACACCTGCGCACGTTCTTCTTCCCCAAGGGGGAGTGAGGCAAGGGCGCCTTGTCAGAGCGCTTGTTCGTGCGCTTCAGCAAGAGCCCACGCCAATGTCAGCAGACTCAGCCCGGTCGCCGATATAAGCAGCACCAGCGCCGACGAGGTCAGGTCGCCTGACAGCAAGTCGTGCCAACCTGCCAGTGAGACCTGTGCCGATCCCACGCTGAACCAGCACGCCAGCATACCCGCGACGATGCCGACCGCGAGCGGCCATTTGGCGCGCGGGCGGTGCGGCGGCAGCCTCTCGATCAGATCTGCGCAAAAGCCCTCGTCCGCGACCGGGTCGGGTGCGGCTTCGCGCAGCAGCCGTTCGATCGCATCGTCGATTTTGTCATTCATGACCCGGTCTCCTCCAGGGATGCATCCTGCCAATCGGCCAGCCGCGCCCGCAGCTTGTCCTTGCCCCGCTTTGCGTGGGACTTCACGGTGCCGAGCGGCATCGACAGGACGTAGGCAGCTTCCTCATGGCTCAATCCGAGCTGCACGACGTGAAGCAGCACGGCCTGTTCAGCCTCGGAAAGGCCACGTAGCGCGCGCGCCATGTCGAGCCGCAACGTGACTTCTCTGCTGACCGATAATTGCGGCCCGGTTGGATCGTCGACGGGCGTATCCGACAGGTGCTGCCGCTTGCGCACGGATTGCAGAAAGCAGGAATAGGCGATCCGGTACAGCCAGGTGCTGAAACGGGCCTCGCCCCGAAACTGGTTCAGCTTGCGCCATGCGAGCAGGAACGTCTCCTGCGCGAGGTCATCCGCACGCGCGATATCGCCGTGCAGAAGACGGCGCAGCTGCGCGCGGACCATCCCCTGATGGCGCCGGACAAGCTGTTCGAACGCCCGCCGGTCATCCG
Source organism: Porphyrobacter sp. ULC335 (assembly GCF_025917005.1). NCBI lineage: Bacteria > Pseudomonadati > Pseudomonadota > Alphaproteobacteria > Sphingomonadales > Erythrobacteraceae > Porphyrobacter > Porphyrobacter sp. ULC335. Next base: position 3,218,245 of record NZ_CP078091.1, on the reverse strand, counting down.
CCAGCAGCGCGCGCGCCACCAGCGCATGATCGATCCGCGCTTCTGTCTCCTGGTCAGCCACGCATGTCGTCGCGCCGGTTGAACCACCAGCTTGCGAAGTAGCCGAGCCCTGTCATCAGCGGCAGCAGGCCAATCCCCCACAGGCTGGAGACCCGCGCGCCGTCATGCATCTCGAAAGGGAGTGCAACAAACATCGCCATCACCCCGAGGCCGCCACCAATCAGCACAAAGGCGCGGCGGCGGTCGGCATCGGGGGCTTGCGCTTCGGAAAGCAGCCCGGCCGGCAGGTCTACCCCCTTGTCGACCAGGGCGAGCAAGGTGCGATAGCGCTCCATGACCACCGCCTTCCGGTAACGCAGGAAAATCAATATGATCGCTACGGGGGTCAGCATCACGATCAAGGGAATGAAACTGCCGGCAAACGCTTCTGCTGAAGGGTCCATGGGTGGTGCTCCGGAATGAAATGCCTGGGGTTTACGGCTTCGGCTCAAGCGACGCGAGGAGATCGGCGATCCGTTCGGCGAACAGCCAAGACTGACCCGGCCCCTGGTTGCTGGTCAATGCAACAGTGGCGCCGGTTTCCCAGACAATCGCCAGATTGGCATCCGTGCCCTCGATCCCGCCGGCGTGGCCGCGAATGTGGCGTCCGTTCGAAACGCGATCGCCGAAACCGGCGGCGTAACCGCCCGGGCCGAACGGCACCGGGCTTTCGAACATCTTTTCCAGTGTGGCCGGCTTGACCAGCTTGCCCCCGCGCAAGGCTGCCGAGAATCGCAGCAAGTCGGCATTGGTGGAATAGCCACCGCCCGCCGGGCTGGCACTGTAGGGAACCTTGAGCCAGTCTGCCTTCCACTCGGTCGAAAAGGGCCCTTCGCGGAAATAGCCGACGGCCAGCTTGGGCACGATATCATCGACACGGTCGTACCCGCTGTCAGTCATGCCTGCCGGCGCGAACACATGATGCTGGATGTAATCGGTATAGCTCTGACCCGAAGCATTCTCGATGATGCGGCCCAGCAGCATGTAACCGGCGTTGCTGTAGCTCCACTCTGTGTCGGGCTCCCCCACTATGGGCTGGCGTGCGATCAATTCGAGATAGTCCGCCGGGTCGACGAATTTCTCGCGGTTTTCGTAAAGTTCGGGGACCAGAAAATCGCCCAGACCCGACATGTGGCGCACCAGCTGCCAGACGGAAATCTTGCTTGCTGCCGCTTGGTCGGGATACTCCGGAACCCGCATCGCCAGCGTGTCGTTCCACGACAATTTCCCGGCTTCGACCAGCTGCGCAATCGCAACCGCCGTGAACATCTTGTTCATCGAGCCGATGTGGAATTTCGTCGCGTGATCGATCGGCACGTTGAAGCGGCGCTCGGCGAGGCCGCGGCATTCGTCAAGGATCGTATTTGCGCCATCGGTCACCGTCACGCAGCCTGAAAAATCATTGCTTTTCACCAGATGATCGAGCGCGGCTCCGGTAAGCCGGACGATCTCTGCCTGCGATGAGGCTGCTTCGGGCCAATCTGCATAGAGCGCGGGATCATCCACCGGAAACAGATCGGCCATGACCAGCTTTCCCGGCTGTTCCGGGTCGGGGAGCAAGACGATGCCGACCAGCTGCCCGGACCGCCGCCCCTTGACGGTCACGACGAGCATTCCGGGCGGCCCCTGGGTGCGCGCATCGACAAAGTCGACTCCGCCGCTGTCGCGCGCCGCCAGGGCGAGCTGTTTGGGAAACAGGTCGCCCGCATTGGGGTCGGCCGACGACGACAGGATGGTCGGCACCCATTGACGGATCTGTTCCGGGCTGCCCGCATTGATCTGGGCGATAACGGCCGCACCGATCCGCCCCGCTTCGGTATCGGGCATCGTCGTGCTGATCGGCTCGGCCCGAGCCGCCGCACCTGACACCGCCGCAGCACAGGCAAGCAGGGGGGCGAGGAGCGAAGAGCAGGAAAGGGCCTTTCGGTAAGCGCGTATCATTGTCGAATCTCCGTATAGGCCGGGGGCCAAGCATGGTTTCGACAGGTTGGATGCTTCGTCGGGCGCGTTTGGATGCAACGGCATTCAGGGAAAATTGATAAGGGAAAGACGCGGCCGCCATCGAAAGGGCGCGGCGGGGAAGTGCCGGCCGAGGTGCAATCCTCGTGGTGCTGCATCGACGCAGAAACCCCGCGCCCCGCGCGCATCGGCGAACACCTGCTCACGTTCTTCTTCCCCAAGGGGGAGTGAGGCGATAGGCTGCCCCTGTCTCGCAGCCGGGACAGGAGGGACGCAATCGTGAAGACTTTCAGCACTTTCGCCACGTTCGCAGGCAGCCTGATGCTCGCCGCGGCACCGCTCGCCGCGCAAGATCCCGCGACGTCTGCGGCTCCCAGACCGGAGATGAGCGAAGCCGAGCAGGCCGGGGTGCAGCAGGCGGTCGATCTGGGCTGGTTGGTCTATTCCTATGATCAGGCCGCGTGGCACGGCACAGACGCGATGCTTGAAGACCTGCCGGACGCTCGCGAGCGCGGCGTTGCGGGCTGGATCGTCAACGACATCGCCGATGGTTGGGAAACAGTGTTCTACCGCCCCGCAAAGGCCGGTGGTTTCGAGGCGGTCTGGGCCGGGGTCTATGACGGGCGCAAGGTCATTCGCCGCACCACCTATACCGCAGGCGAGCGGGCGCTGGTGTCTGGCGAAGTCGCGTTGGTTCAGGCGAACGAGCTGCTGCGCACGCAGCACCCGACGCGATGCTCGGCCAGCCCTTTCAACACGGTCGTCTTTCCCACCGGCAAGCCCGATGGCGGGCTCTACGCCTATCTGCTCACTCCGCAGGAAAAGACCGGTGAATTTCCCTTTGGCGGGCATCACCGGTTCGAGATCGTGGGCGGCCAGATCAAGGACAGCCGCAAGTTCACCAATTCCTGCCTGACCATGCCCACCGCCAACGAGGCAGGCAAGCGACCCGAGGCGCTGAGCCTTTCGCACCTGCTGGACCCGACACCGACGGAGATTCACGTCTTTTCGGTCTATGCCGCGGATCTTCCGGTTTTCGTCATGACCACCGGTAACGACCGGGTCTGGGCGGTGGAGGTGTCTGGCGGGAAGCCGCGCATCCGCCTGATCCGATAGGGCAGGTCAGCCGCTGCGAGCCACGCTTTGCGCGGGCCAATCGCCGCTGTGAACATCCCGTTCCCTTCGCCCCGTGCTTGACGCGGGGCTTGGCTAGCGTGGCTCGCGGATCGAGAAGGAGGAACGCCTCGCTCCGTTGTGAAGCGCGGGGCGACGGAAAGGCGTTTCTTCTTGCGCGACGCATCTTGGCGCAAACGCAATTGCCTTGGGGCCTGTGCGGTCTATACGCATCTGCATGGCTTGCCCGCGCGTATCCTTCTGCCGATGAACCCGCAATTTGCCCCCGGCTTCACGCTGCCCCAGCGGAGCTTGCAGCGCGCCATCGGCCTCGTGCTGGCGGTGGCGATTGCGGGGAGCTGGCTGGGTATCCACGCTTACGGTATGTTCGTGTTCAAACTGACGTGGAGCAACTGGCCCTTCGCGCTCGCCATGGCAGCGGTGCAGTGCTGGCTTTCGGTCGGCGTGTTCATCGTTTGCCACGATGCAATGCACGGCACGCTGGTGCCCGGCCAGCCGCGTATCAACGGCGCGATCGGCGCGGTGCTGCTGGCGCTTTATGCCGGGTTCGCGTGGAAGCAGCTGCGCGATGCACATTTTGACCATCACAAGCTGGCGGGCCGTGAGGGTGATCCCGATTTCGACGAGCACAATCCGGACGATTTCCTGCGCTGGTACGGGACCTTCTTCCGCCGCTATTTCGGATGGCGCTCGCTGTTGTTCGTGCACACCGTGGTTGGCATCTACTGGCTGGTGCTGGATATCCCGATGGTGCAGATCGTGCTGCTCTACGGGCTGCCGGCGCTGGGATCGTCGCTCCAGCTGTTCTACTTCGGCACCTTCCGCCCGCATCGCCATATGCCGGGCGAGACGGGGGATAACTTCGCTGACCGCCACAACACCCGCAGCGAGGATTTCGGCACACTGGCAAGCCTCGCCTCGTGCTTCCATTTCGGCTATCATCTCGAACATCACCGCCGCCCCGATGTGCCGTGGTGGGCGCTGCCGGGCGCGCGCCGGGCCGGGGTGGGCAGCGTAGAACTGACTGAAAAGGTGCCCGCATGAGCTGGCTCGAAGTGTTCCTCACCGTCATGTCCTCGCTGATCGGGATGGAGCTGTTCGCGTGGTACGCGCACAAATACATCATGCACGGCTGGGGCTGGGGCTGGCACCGCGACCATCACGAACCACACGACAATGTGCTGGAGAAGAACGATCTGTTCGCGGTCGTCTTCGGCACGATCAACGCCGCGATGTATATCTACGGCTCGCTCTATTGGGACTGGCTGTGGTGGTTTGCGGTCGGCATCACGCTTTACGGGGTAATTTACACGCTGGTGCATGACGGGCTGGTGCATCAGCGCTACTGGAAGTGGGTGCCGCGCAAGGGCTACGCCAAGCGGCTGGTGCAGGCGCACAAGCTCCACCATGCGACCATCGGCAAGGAAGGCGGGGTAAGCTTCGGCTTCGTCTTCGCGCGCGATCCGGCCAAGCTGAAGGCGGAACTGAAGGCGCAGAAGGACGCCGGGATTGCCGTAGTGCGCGATTCCGTGGGCGCGGGCGGCGATGGCTTCGAGGTCGTGGGCCGCAATCTCTAGGCGGCAGGGCTACTTGGTGGATATATCGGGCAAATGGGACGGCGTCTTCGCCTATCCGGACGTTCCTGATGCCGGACCCGTAACGCCATTTGTCGCTGAAATTGTCGAACGCGACGGGCGGATCAGCGGTACCATCTTGGAACCGCACGAGTTTCGTAGCGGTACCGCTCATGCGTCACTGGAAGGCGTGCGCGCGGGCAGAACTGTCGACTTTCTCAAGACATACCACGCGGCGGGCGCGGAATATGAAGAGCCGGTCGCTTATGCCGGAAGCCTGAGCGCCGATGGCAACATCATCACCGGCCACTGGATGATGTCGGACTGGAGCGGGCCGTTTGAGATGGTGCGCCAGCTTGAGGTGGCTATCGCCAGCGAGGCGCAGGCTGCTGTCAATTCCGATGCGTGATCACACAGGCATGGCACTTTATCGGCTGAGACGCAGCTAAGTCTTGCCTAGACCCCTCCCCAGATCGGTTTAGACCCCGTCTAGACCCCCCTTTGACCCCCTCTAGCCCCGCGCTTGCCCCTCTGTTTCACGTGAAACAGTCTTGCGAGCGCTAGCGCCACAGCCATGCGAAGAATCCTGCGGCTGCAGCGATCCAGGCGGTCACCATTGCGGCAATGAAGACCAACCCGGCGACGGCCTCCCAACCGATCATCCGGAGCGGATAGCTTGCAAGCCCCGCTGCGAACATGGTCGCCATGCACGCATAGATGATCTTATGCGTCGCCTTCATGCGGATAGTCTTGCAGCATGTTCCTTTACCAGCGCGATCATGTTGGGCACGCCCTGCGTGCGGTTGCTCGACAGCTGGCTTTTCAGATCGAAAGGCGCAAGTTCGCCCATCACGTCCATCTGCGCGACCTCCGCGGCGGGCCTGTCTTGCACGGCGGCGATCACCAGCGCGACGATGCCCTTGGTGATTGCGGCGTTGCTGTCAGCGAGGAAATGCAGGCTCTCCGCCTCGGTCCCCACCGGGTAAACCCACACCGATGCCGAACACCCGCGCACCAGTGTCGCATCGGTTTTCAGCGCATCGGGCATGGGCTCAAGCGTCCGGCCAAGCTCGATCAGCAGACCATACCGCTCGTCACCTTCGAGGAATTCGTACTCTTCGAGAATGTCGGAAAGGGTGCGCATGGCCCGCCCTTAAACAGCGCGCGGCTCCAACGCAAAGGGGGGATTTACCCGCTCAGACCGCCGGGGCGGGTGAGCGCGTAGTAGATCACGTAGAACCAGCTGAAGAAGCCGTGGATGATGGCCCAGATTATCGACTGGTTGACGCTCCAGCTGATCGCCACCGCGATCGCCGTGCCAAGGCCGATACCGGCCTGCGCGGCGGTGTTCTTCGCGCCGCTCACAATTCCACCCCGCTGGCGATGGCTTCCAGCTTGCGGATGCGTTCCTTGAGATCGGCAAGCTCGATCCGGGCGGTGCCGATACTGGAGCCGTCAGCCGTCGCAGGGTGGTGCACGCCGCGATCGAGTTCCTGCCGCTTCAGGTCGAGCCAGCCCTGCCAGCCGCGCAGCAAAGCGGCAGCGATGACGATGATGGCGATCAGGCCGGATGTGGCAGTGATCACAGAAGGGTCGAGAAGGGGCGTCATCATTCGCTCTGTTCCTTCTTAAGCGCGGGCAGGCCCCGCAGCGCTTCGATTTCAGACGCGATCCGTGCCCGTTCGCGCGCATCGCCGCTATTGCCGTCGGTGGCGATGCGTTCGAGCACCTTCACCCGTTCCTTGAGGTCAGCCAATTCGGCCCGTGCCGCTTCGAGTTCGGCCGCGGTGCGCCCATCCTCGCGCGGAGCAATTTTCTGGTTGCCGTCCTCGTCCGTGATGATCCCGGCCCGCGCCCGGATCGATTCGACAATCCCCCAGATCACGATGGCGACCAGTGCGACGATGGCCCAGCTGCTCATTGCTCTGCTCCCTCGATCTGGCGTTGCAGTGGCGAGAGGGCCACCGTGTCGCGGCGCAGCGCATCGATCTCGTCGGCAAGCAAGCTGCCCCGGTCGGTAGCGATCCGTTCGAGCACGCGCAGTCGATCTTCGATCATGTGCTGGCGTTCAGCGATCTCGCGGACGTCAGACCCTTGCCGGCTATCCTTCGGCTCGTATCGCATCCGCTTGGCGAGCATCACCTTGTCGACGATGCCGTTCAAGCTCATGCCAGCGATAAGGACGATCGCGACGACGGTCATCGCAATGATCACCATTTCGCCCATCACGCCTCTCCCTTGTCCTTGAGGCCTGCCAGCGCACGGTCACGGAGTGCATCAATCTCTGCGCCGAGGTGATACCCCCCATCGGTGACGATCCGCTCGACATTCCCGAGCCGGTCCTTGATCGAGCCCAGTTCGGCCCGCAGTTCGGCGTTCTCCTGCGTGAGCAAGGTGACGCGGTGCGCGGTTTCCTTGTCGGAGCCGGGCTTCAGCGACTGGCCCCACATGCCTTCAAGCGGGTAGCCGTTCTTGATCTTCATCCTGGTGGTCTGGAACGAGGTCAGGATCCCTGCCGCACCAAGCGTGAAGGCGCCGGCGATGATCCATCCGAGATAGGGGAGGAAGTCGGCGGGTTCCATCACACGCGCTCCTTCTTCTCGAGGCCGAGCGGCACGCCGGCGTCCTGTTCATCAACCCGGCGCTGGTCGCGCAAGGCCTCGATCTGGGTGGCGATATCGTAGCCGCGGTCGGTGACGATGCGTTCGAGTACCTGCACCCGGTCTTCAAGCCGTTGGATGTGGCTGGCATATTGCGCAGCCTTTTCAGCGGTATTTTCGGCGGTGGCACCGATCTGCATTTCGGCGATCTTCTGTTGGTGCTTGGTCCAGATCGCGACGATCGGGATCATCAGGGCGATGATCGGGATCATCACGGCAATCTGTTCAGGATCCATTGTTCTAGTCCCCGTTGCTCGTGTCTTGGCTTAGCGCAGCCGCTCGATTTCGGCGGTCAGGCGCGGGTTGCTGCTGACGTAGTGGCTTTCGACTGCGGCGAGGCGGCGGTCGACATCGCGGAAGCTGGCGCGGATTTCGCGGGCGGTGCGCTTCGGACTCTGCCGGACGCCCTGCCAGTACTTCTGCTCGCTCTCGTCGCGGTAGAGATGCGGCGGCTTCTTGTTGAGCGCGAAGCCAGCGATGAAATAGGCCAGGATCGACCAGCCGCCGGTCGGGAACATCGAGAAGAACGCGATCATCCGGACCCAGAAGACATTGATACCGGTGTAGTCGGCGATTCCCGAGCACACGCCCATCAGCTTGGCATTGTGCTTGTCGCGGTAAAGCGTGGTGCGGGGGCTGTTCATGCGCGGGTTCCCTTCTTTTCGGCGATCAGCTGTTCAAGTTCGCGCAGCTGCAGATTATCCTTTTCCTGATCGGCGATCAGGCGGCGGGCGGGGGTGAAAGCGGGGTCATCACTGGCGACCAGGCGTTCGACCGTGTCCATGCGCTCATCAAGCCGCTTGGCGAGGTTGTAGAGCTCTTCCAGCAGCACCTCGTCATCGGCGGTGATGGTGGCGGCGGTCTTCCACTTGGTCATATAGTGCAGCACGACCCACGGCAGACCGATGAACAATGTGGCGAAAACAACAACGACATCAAAATCCATGGCCTATTCCCCCTTGCTGTCGTCGGCCTTGCCGAGCGCTTTTTTCATGGCGGCGAGTTCATCGTCGATCGCATCCGATCCGCCGAGTGCGGCAATCTGATCGGCAAGCGACGGCGGACCGTCTTCGGCAATGCGCAGGGCATCGGCGCGGCCTTCGGCGTAATCGACCCGGCGTTCGAGCTGGTCGAAGCGGGCGAGCGCTTCATCGGTCCGCTCGGTGCTCATCAGCGTGCGCAGCTTGACGCGGTTCTCGGCGCTTTCGAGACGCGCGGCGATTGCGGTCTGGCGGCTGCGGGCCTCGCGCAGGCGGTGCTGCAGCTTGGCGATGTCTTCCTCGTAAGCGCGCAAGGCATCATCGAGCACGGCGATTTCGGTCTTGAGCTGGTCGGCCATGTCGCCGGCCTTCTTCTTCTCGACCAGTGCGGCGCGGGCGAGGTCTTCGCGGTCCTTGCTGAGAGCGAGTTGCGCCTTTTCGCCCCAATCGGCCTGCAGCCGGTCAAGCTTGACGCAGTGGCGGTGCATTTCCTTCTGGTCGGCAATGGTGCGTGCCGCGCTGGCACGGACTTCGACCAGGGTTTCCTCCATTTCGAGGATGATCATGCGGATCATCTTCGACGGGTCATCTGCCTTGTCGAGCATATCGTTGAAGTTGGCGGCAATGATGTCGCGGGTGCGGCTGAAAATGCCCATGAAGGCTACTCCATCGAGAAACGAATTGACCCGGTCGAAAGGCGCGACTCGCGCGTCCTGCGACGGGGTGGTGCGTCCACCAGATTGCGTCGGGGTGGGGCTGCGGCGCAAGGCTTCGATTTCTTCATCGAGCCGCGACAGCCGCCCGGCGCTGAGCAGGCGGGAAGGTTGGGCCGGAGCATCGCTGTCGAAAGCATCGCGTGTGGGGTGTGCGATGCGGTCAGCGTCGGCAGGGGGGACAGCCTGCGAGGGGCGCTCCGGCCCGAGGGGGTCAAACGGATCGCCCACCTCAGGCGATCTCGATCATCGCGCCCGAAGCCGGGGCGGGATGGGCGATCGGGGCGGCGTTGGCAGCGCCCGGCTGAAGCTGCGAGGACAGGGCGATCATCATCACCATGGCAGCGATGCTGGCCATCGCGGCGTGGCCGAGCTTGGAGCTCCAGAAGCGGCTCTGTGCGGCGTTGCGGTTGATCATTGTGGGCCTCCCGTGTGGATTGCGTGGTCTTGCCGGGTATTTTGCAACCGGCGTGCCAAACTGTGGGAATGGCGGATTTCTGCGGTTTTCGGCGCAATGACGGGAGGAGGCGTTGGTCGCTATTGCCAAGCATTGGGGATTTTCACTATAGTTTGGACATGAAGCTCGAGAGCCAATTCATCGGTCAGTCCGGGGCCTTCCTTGACGCGGTCGAACGCGCCAGTCGCGCCGCAGCGATGAACCGTCCGGTGCTGGTGATCGGCGAGCGGGGGACGGGTAAAGAACTGATCGCCGAACGCCTTCACCGCCTGTCGAGCCGCTGGGACGAGCCGCTGGTGACGATGAACTGCGCGGCGCTGCCCGAAACCCTGATCGAGGCCGAGCTGTTCGGGCACGAAGCGGGGGCCTTCACCGGCGCAACGAAATCGCGAGCGGGTCGCTTCGAGGAGGCGGACCGGGGCACATTGTTCCTTGATGAGCTCGGCACGCTCAGCATGGGGGCGCAGGAGCGGCTGCTGCGCGCGGTTGAATACGGCGAAGTGACCCGCATCGGTGCCTCCCGCCCGATCCGGGTCGACGTGCGGATTGTCGCGGCCACCAATGACGACCTGCCCGCACTCGCTGCCGCGGGCGAATTCCGCGCCGACCTGCTCGACCGCCTCTGTTTCGAAGTCATCACCCTGCCGCCCTTGCGCGTGCGCGAAGGCGACATCGGCGTGCTGGCCGAGTATTTCGGGCGACGCATGGCGGCGGAACTCGATTGGGAGCGCTGGCCGGGCTTTGCGCCGCACATCATGGATGCGCTCGAAGATCATCCCTGGCCGGGCAATGTCCGCGAGCTGCGCAATGTGGTGGAGCGCGCGGTCTATCGCTGGGAATCGCCGGACATGCCGATCGCGCATGTGCAGTTCGACCCGTTCGATAGCCCCTGGCGACCGCGTCCACCCGAGCATCGGCGCAGTTCTGGACCCTCCGCATCGCGGGGAACCGGGCCGGCAAACAGCGCTGCGTCCGCTCCGGCGCAGCCCAGCTTCGACAGTGTCGAAGACCTGCGCGCCGCAGTCGATGCGCACGAGCGAGCGATCCTCTCCCATGCGCTGGGCAAGCACCGCTGGAACCAGCGCCAGACCGCCCGTGCGCTCGGACTGACCTATGATCAGCTGCGCCACTGCATCCGGAAGCACGCGCTGATGGAGGGGCAGGACGACAGCGCCTGACCGCTCCGGCAGCTTCGCCTGAGCGACGAACAGGCGCCGTGGCCGCCCCTAGGTAATGTCCCCAGGGTCAGGCATGTCCTAATAGTCACCGCAATTTGTGACGCTAGGGCACTATGCCTGATCCCGCCCTTACTGTGCCGAATACGGATATTGCGCCGATTGGGCGACGGGCAGCGGCGCGCCTTCGGCTTTCGATCCCGGTCCGGTTTACGACCATCTACGGCACCTATGAGTGCATCTTGCTCGATCTGTCGCAGACCGGGGCACGCATTGCCCTTGCGAACCCTATGTCCGCGGGAATGGGGGGCTATCTCACAGTCGCGCAGCTTGAAATGTTCGGCGAAGTGGTGCGCTGCCAGCGAAGCGGCGACGGCGGGGTCAACGCGCTCGCTTTCGATGCCCCGCTCCCTCACGGCGCAGTGGTGCGGGTCCGGCATCATGCCGACACTTTGCACCAACGCGAAAGCGCCGAGTTGCGCGATCAGGTGCGGCGCTGGGTCACCGGGGAGAAGTGATCGGAGGCCCGCGCAGGTGCACGGTTCGCTCTTGCCAAATCGCACTTGAGCGACTAGTTGCACCGCCAATCCCGGCATTGTCGTGACAAGGTTTGGATGCTGGCGCCTCCGGGGGCCGGCCCAAAACCGCGTTTGTGCAATGCCCCCGCAACGAAAGACTCCATGGCCGATATCGCGCGTCTTACCCAGCTGATCGAACCCGAGGCGACTGCCTTGGGGTTTGAGCTGGTGCGCGTGGCAATGCTGTCGTCCGAGGCTGGTGATGGCGGCATGGCGCTGCAAATCATGGCCGAAGATCCGGCCACCGGGCAGCTTGTGATCGATCAATGCGCCGCGCTGTCGCGCCGTGTTTCGGATGTGATCGACGCTGCGGAAGAGGCGGGTGAAGTGCTGATCGAAGGCGCCTACCACCTCGAAGTCTCCTCGCCCGGCATTGACCGTCCGCTGACCCGCGAAAAGGATTTCGCGAACTGGGCCGGTCACGAGGTGCGGATTGTCATGGACAAGAGCTATGACGGCCAGCGCGTCAACAAGGGCGTGCTTGGCGGGCTGGAGGATGGTATGATCCTCGTTGCCGAGGTCAAGGCAGGCGATGTGCGCTTGCCGCTCGCTGATATTCACTCCGCGAAGCTCGTCCTTACCGACGCGCTGATCGCCGCCACCCGCCCGCTGGATACCAGCGGTGCTGACGAACTCATCGAAGATACAGAGAAGGCAGACGACTGATGAGTGCCATTTCCGCCAACAAGGCAGAACTCCTTGCAATCGCCAACGCGGTCGCCTCGGAAAAGATGATCGACAAGTCGATCGTCATCGAGGCGATGGAAGAAGCGATCCAGAAATCCGCGCGCAACCGCTACGGCGCGGAGAATGACATCCGCGCCAAGCTCGATCCGCTGACCGGCGATCTGACGCTGTGGCGCGTTGTCGAGGTGGTTGAAGAAGTCGAAGACTACTTCAAGCAGGTCGATCTGAAGCAGGGCGAGAAGCTTCAGCCGGGCGCCAAGGTCGGTGACTTCATCGTCGATCCGCTGCCCCCGGTCGATCTCGGCCGGATCGATGCGCAGTCCGCCAAGCAGGTGATCTTCCAGAAGGTCCGCGATGCCGAGCGCGAGCGCCAGTTCGAAGAGTTCAAGGACCGTCAGGGTGAAGTCATCACCGGCGTCATCAAGTCGGTCGAATTCGGTCACGTGATCGTCAACCTCGGCCGTGCCGAAGGTGTGATCCGCCGCGACCAGCAGATCCCCCGCGAAGCCGCCCGTACCGGCGAGCGCGTGCGTGCCCTTATCACCAAGGTGGAACGCAACAACCGCGGGCCCCAGATCTTCCTGAGCCGTGCGCACCCCGACTTCATGAAGAAGCTGTTCGCGCAGGAAGTGCCCGAAATCTACGACAACATCATCGAGATCAAGGCCGCCGCCCGTGACCCGGGCAGCCGCGCCAAGATCGGCGTGATCAGCCGGGATTCGAGCATCGACCCGGTCGGCGCCTGCGTCGGCATGAAGGGCAGCCGCGTGCAGGCCGTCGTGCAGGAACTGCAGGGCGAGAAGATCGACATCATTCCGTGGTCGGAAGACACCGCGACCTTTGTCGTGAACGCGCTCCAGCCCGCCACTGTCAGCCGCGTCGTTCTCGACGAAGACGATGGCCGCATCGAAGTGGTGGTGCCTGACGATCAGCTCAGCCTCGCGATCGGCCGCCGTGGTCAGAACGTGCGTCTGGCGAGCCAGCTCACCGGCCACCAGATCGACATCATGACCGAGGAAGAAGCCTCGGAAAAGCGGTCGAAGGAATTCGCCGAGCGGTCCAAGATGTTCGAGGAAGAACTCGACGTCGACGAAACGCTGTCGCAGCTGCTCGTGGCCGAAGGCTTCGCCGAGCTGGAAGAAGTGGCTTACGTGGAAATCGCCGAACTGGCGAGCATCGAAGGCTTCGACGACGAACTCGCCGAGGAACTCCAGAGCCGCGCATTGGAAGCGCTCGAGCGTCAGGAAGCCGCGCACCGCGAAGTGCGCCGCGGCCTCGGCGTCGAGGATGCGCTGGCCGAAATCCCGCACCTCACCGAAGCGATGCTGGTCACGCTCGGCAAGGCGGGGATCAAGACGCTCGACGATCTGGCAGATCTCGCCACCGACGAGTTGATCGCCAAGAAGCGTGAAGCACCGCGTCGCCGCAACAACGACGCTGCCGGCCCGCCGCAGCGTCGTCCGCAGCGCGAAACCGACAAGGGCGGGGTGCTTGGCGAATACGGTCTCTCGGAAGAGCAGGGCAACGTGATCATCATGGCAGCCCGTGCGCACTGGTTCGAAGACGAAGACGTCTCCGCGCCTGACACTCAGGAGGCCGCCGATGCGGACTCCACCCAATGAGCGCCTGACGTCCGACATCGTTGAGCCGGCGCTTCCCGCACCCGCGGGGAGCGAGCGGCGCTGTATCCTGGCGGGCGAGAGCTCGGCGCGGGAAGGGCTGGTGCGTCTGGCGATTTCGCCCGATGGACTGGTGCTGCCCGATGCGGCTGCCAAAGCCCCCGGGCGCGGTGCATGGATCGGTGTCAGCCGCGCAGAGCTTGAAACCGCACTGACCGAAGGCCATCTCAGGAAGGCGCTGATGCGCGCCTTCAAGGGTGCGCCGCTGACCATCCCCGATGATCTGCCCGCACGGGTCGAAGCGGCGCTGGCTCGCCATCTTTGTGACCGGCTCGGGCTGGAATTGCGTTCGGGCCAGATCGTGATGGGCTCGGCCCGGATCGAGGAACAGGCCCGCGGCGGGCGCGTCGCCGTGCTGCTCCATGCCAACGACAGCAGCGCGGATGGCCGGCGCAAGCTCGACCAGGCCTGGCGCGTCGGCAATGATGCCGAAGGCTCCGGCCAGCGCGGGCAAGTCTTGCCACTGGACCGCAATGCGCTGTCTGTGGCATTGGGCCGCGACAATGTTGTCCACCTGGGCGTTGCCGGTCATCCCGGCGACATGCGCGCGGCGAACCGCGTGCTTCAGGCGGTTTCCCGGCTGGTGCAATACGCCGGGGATGATCGGGCGAACGAGACGATTGAGGCAGGCCGGAAAGCTTCCGGCGACGCTGCGCCGCCTTCAGGCGGTACGGCGCATATTGATGAATACGTGAAGGACTGACGAGCGATAATGAGCGACGACAACGACAACCAGCGCACTCGCAAACCCCTGGGCCTCAAGCGCTCGGTGGATGCGGGCGAGGTCAAGCAGACCTTCAGCCACGGCCGCACCAACAAGGTGGTGGTCGAGGTGAAGCGTCGCCGCGTGCTCGGTAAGCCGGGCGAGGCTGCTCCGCCGCCTCCGCCGCCTGCTCCTGAACCCGTGGCCGAAGCGCCGCGCCCGGCTCCGCCGCCGCCCGCGCCGAAGCCTGCGCGCCCTGCACCTGCGGGCGAGACCCCGCAGGAGCGCGTGAAGCGCCTCCAGCTCGAGGCCGAGGAAGAGCGGCTGCGCATGGCCGAAGAGGGCCGCAAGCGCGATGAAGCCGAAGCCCGCGAACGCGAGGAAGAAGCGCGCCGCCGCGCCGAAGAAAACCGCCGTGCCGAGGAAGAGGCCGAAAAGCAGCGCGCCGAAAGTCCGGTCGCCGCTCCGGTCCCTGAAGCTGCGCCCGAAGTCGAGGCGCCTGCCGCGACCAACGAGACGGCCGAACCTGTCGCCAAGACCGAGGCGGCCCCCGCCGCGCGGCGCTTCACGCCTGTGGAGCGTCCCGAGGTCAAGCGACCCGAACTCAAGTCCAAGAAAAAGGACGACAAGCGAGCCGCGCCGGTCGACGAAGGCAAGGACGCACGCCGTTCGGGCAAGCTCACCGTTACCCGCGCCCTCAACGAAGACGAAGGCCGCCGTGCGCGCAGTCTCGCCGCGCTCAAGCGTGCCCGCGAGAAGGAACGCCGCGGTCAGGGCGGCCCGTCGAAGCCGCGCGAGAAGCAGGTCCGTGACGTGGTGGTGCCAGAGGCGATCACCGTGAGCGAACTCGCCAACCGCATGGCCGAAAAGGGCGCGGATCTGGTGAAGGCCCTGTTCAACATGGGCATGATGGTCACCGTCAACCAGACCATCGACCAGGACACTGCCGAGCTGCTGGTCGAGGAGTTCGGCCACAACATCCAGCGCGTGTCGGCGAGCGATGTCGACATCGACTCGAGCGAGGACACCGATCCGGAAGAGACCCTCGTCTCGCGTCCGCCGGTTGTCACGATCATGGGTCACGTCGACCACGGCAAGACCAGCCTGCTGGATGCCCTGCGCGGTACCGACGTTGTGAAGGGCGAGGCCGGTGGCATCACCCAGCATATCGGCGCCTACCAGATCACCACAAAGGACAAGTCGAAGATCACCTTCCTCGACACCCCGGGCCACGCGGCCTTTACCGAAATGCGGATGCGCGGTGCCAATGTCACCGATATCGTTATTCTGGTGGTTGCGGGTGATGACGGGCTGATGCCGCAGACCATTGAGGCGATCAACCACACCAAGGCGGCCGGCGTGCCGATGATTGTGGCGATCACCAAGTCGGACAAGCCGGAATTCAACCCGCAGAAGATCCGCGAGCGTCTGCTCGAACACGAAATCGTGGTCGAGGCGATGAGCGGCGATGTGCAGGACGTCGAGGTTTCCGCCAAGACCGGCGCTGGTCTCGACCAGCTGATCGAAGCCATCGGCCTTCAGGCCGAACTGCTCGAACTGCGCGCCCGTCCTGATCGCGATGCCGAAGCAACCGTGATCGAAGCCCAGCTCGACAAGGGCCGCGGCCCGGTCGCGACGGTGCTCGTCACCCGCGGGACGCTCAAGCGCGGCGACACCTTCGTGGTCGGCACGCAAAGCGGCAAGGTTCGTGCGATCGTCGATGACAAGGGTCAGCAGCTCAAGGAAGCTGGCCCCTCGATGCCGGTCGAAGTGCTCGGGCTTGGCGGCGTACCGTCAGCCGGTGACAACCTCACCGTGGTCGAGAACGAACAGCGCGCTCGCGAAGTGGCCAAGTATCGTCAGGAAATGGCGACCGAAAAGCGCACTGCGCTGGCACCGACCAACTTCGACACGATGTTTAACACGCTGTCGTCCAACGTCATCGAATTCCCGGTGGTGGTGAAGGCCGATGTGCAAGGCTCGGTCGAGGCGATCGTCAACGCACTGCACAATCTGTCGAACGACGACATCAAGGTGCGCGTGCTCAATGGCGGCGTCGGTGCGATCACCGAAAGCGATGTGGTGCTGGCAGGCGGATCGAAGGCGCCGATCATCGGCTTCAACGTACGTCCGAACGCCAAGGCGCGCGAACTGCTGAAGCGCGATAACGTGCGGATGATGTATTACGATGTCATCTATCACCTGACCGATGCGATCGCCAAGGAGATGATCGGCGAGCTTGGCCCAGAACGGATCGAACATGTGGTCGGCCGTGCGCTGGTCAAAGAGGTGTTCAAGTCGGGCAAACGCGACAAGGCGGCTGGTCTGCTGGTGGAAGAAGGGGTCATCCGCAAGGGACTGTTCGCCCGTCTCACCCGCGCCGATGTCATCGTTTCGGCCACCAAGATCGCGTCGCTGCGTCGCTTCAAGGACGATGTTGATGAAGTGCGCACCGGCCTCGAGTGCGGTGTGGTCCTCGAGGACACCAACGACATCAAGCCGGGCGACCAGCTTGAAGTGTTCTCGGTCGAGGAGCGTGAGCGGACACTGTGAGCCTGAACGACCCGCACTACCCCAACGATGCCGGGCAGTCGCCGCATACGGCGCTGCTCGGCTCGGAATTTGTCAGCTGGGATGCGGAGACGCAGACCGCGACCATGCGCTTCACGGTGAAGCGCGAAATGACCACCTGGCGCGGCGGCGTGCAGGGGGGTTTGGTCGCGGGCTACCTCGATGATGTGATGGGCTATGCCTATGTCGCGGCGACCGGCGGGGAAATGGCGCCGCTCAATCTCGACATTTCCATGAGCCTTATCCGCCTGATCCCGGAAGGTGCGATGATCATCGGCAAGGGCCGCGTGGTCAAGGGCGGTCGGCGCGTGATTTTCCTCGAGGGCGAATTGCTCGCCGAAGATGGCACGATCTACGCCCGCTCGACCTCGACCGCGCTGCCGACCCCGCGGCCGACGCCGACCAGCACCGGGATGGGCGGCTGATGGCCAAGGCTCCGTTCACCCCCGAACAGCAATCGGTCCGCGTCCTCAAGGTCGGCGAGCGGGTGCGGCATATCCTGTCCGAACTGCTCGCGCGGGGCGAAGTGCATGATGATGTCGTCCGCGCCGCTCATATCTCGGTTACCGAGGTGCGCATGACTCCCGATTTGCGCCACGCAACGGCTTACGTGAAGCCGCTGATGGGGGCGGGCGAGGACGAAGTGGTGGTCGCTTTGCGCCAGAATACCGCGTTTCTGCAGCGCGAGGTCGCCCAACGGCTGGGCCTCAAATTTGCGCCCAAGCTCAAGTTTCGCAAGGACGAAAGCTTCGCCGAGGCCGACCGGATCGAGGCGCTGCTACGCGATCCCAAGGTGGCGCGCGATCTGGCGGAAGACGAAGACGACGAAGACGGGGCCTAACGCGGCAGCATCCGCGCCTTCAGCGTGATATCGACCTTGTTGCCGACCACCAGCTGGTAGGACTTCATCCCGAATTGTCTCCGGTCGATGGTGGTCGTTCCAGTAAAGCTGACCGGCTTCCCCACCTGCGCGATGGGATCGGCATTGAAGGTCACATCCAGCGTCGCCGGGCGGGTCACACCGCGCGCGGTCAATTCGCCCGACACTGTCCCGCGGGTTGCGCTGGAGAGTTTCAGCGAGCGGCCGAGGAAGCGGATCGTCGGGTATTTCTCCACCCAGAAGAACTTCTCACCCCGCAGCCTTGCGAGCGTCACGCTATCAGGTGCTTCGATTGCGGTCGCATCGAAGGTGACGTCGATCATTGCGCGTTCGGGCGCTCCCGGCACGATGGTGACCGCGCCCTGCATCCGCGGGAAGCGCGCGGTTTTGCTGGACAGGCCGAAGAAGGGAACCTTGGCCGAGACATTGCTGGCTGAGGCATCAAGCGTGTAGCGCTGCGGCGTCCCGACAGTGTTGGCCAGCGCGAATACCGCCGCCAGCGGCAGCAGGATCATCCGGAGACGGGTGGCGGGCTTGAACATGATGGTGCCTTAACGTTTCAACCGGGCAAAAGGTTCACCCCCACCTCGCCCAGCGTGCGGCGAATGGGTAGTCTCGCGCGATGGCCAAGCTCTACTTTTACTATGCCAGCATGAACGCAGGCAAATCGTCGCACCTGTTGCAGGCCGATTTCAACTATCGCGAGCGCGGGATGGCGACGATGTTGTGGACTGCCGCGCTCGATAGCCGTTCGGGCGGGCAGGTGAAAAGCCGGATCGGGCTGGAGAGCGAGGCGCACAAGTTCCACCCCGATACCGACCTTTGGATATCTATCAGCGCAAGCCACAAGGTGCAGCCACTTGATTGCGTCCTGGTGGATGAGGCGCAATTCCTGACGTCCGATCAGGTCTGGCAGCTCGCGCGGCTGGCGGACGCGGCCGGCATTCCTGTGCTGTGCTACGGGCTGCGCACCGATTTTCAGGGCGAGTTGTTCCCCGGCTCGGCGGTGCTGCTGGGGATTGCTGACGCATTGGTGGAACTGAAAGCTGTCTGCCACTGCGGGCGCAAGGCCACCATGAACCTGCGCGTTGATGAAAGCGGCGCGGCGGTCCGGCAGGGCCAGCAGACCGAGATCGGCGGGAATGACCGCTATGTCGCGCTGTGCCGCAAGCATTTCTCCGAGGCTTTGCGCGGATGAGCGTGCCTCTCTCAGGCTGGCTGATCCTCGACAAGCCGAAGGGCATGGGCAGCACCCAGGGCGTGAGCGCGGTGAAGCGCGTGCTGCGGCAGAACGGCTATGCCAAAACGAAAGTCGGCCACGGCGGCACCCTCGATCCGCTCGCGGAGGGCGTGCTGCCGATCGCGCTGGGCGAGGCGACCAAGCTGGCGGGACGGATGCTCGATGCGTCCAAGATCTATGTATTCACGATAGAATTCGGACAGGAGACATCGACGCTCGACACCGAAGGCGAAGTGGTTGCGACGAGCGAGATCCGGCCATTGCTGGCCGAGGTCGAGGCGGTGCTGCCGGTCTTTACCGGGCCGATCGAACAGGTGCCACCGGCCTACTCGGCACTGAAGGTCGGCGGCCAGCGCGCCTATGATCTGGCGCGGGCGGGAGAGGTGGTGGAGCTGAAGGCACGCAGCGTTACGATTCATTCGCTGGCGATTTGCGGCGAAACGGTCGGGCATGGCGACGTCACGCTCGTCGCCCATGTTTCCAAAGGCACCTATATCCGCAGCCTCGCGCGCGACGTTGCATATGCGCTGGGCACGGTCGGCCACGTCACCTATCTGCGCCGTACGAAGGCGGGCCCGTTCACGCAGGAACAGGCGATTTCGCTGGACAAACTGGAGGAAGCGGCTAAGGGCGCAGGCCTTGAATACCTACTCCTGCCGCTAGAGGCGGGGCTGGACGACATCCCGGCCCTTTATCTCGATCAGACAAGCGCGCAGGCGGTCCGACAGGGCCGGGTGCTGTCTGACATGCCCCAATCATCCGGGCTTTATCTGGCGAAACTGGGCTCTGTTCCGGTCGCGCTGATGGAAATCACGGATGGGATGGCCACGGTCGTCCGGGGGTTCAACCTTCCCGATGTCGCTGAGTAAGAAAGAGACGTACTATGTCGGTGACCGCCGAAGTTAAGCAGACAATCATTGCTGACAATGCCCGTGATCCCAAGGACACCGGCAGCCCCGAAGTGCAGGTTGCGATCCTCACGCAGCGTATCCGCAACCTGACCGAGCACTTCAAGGATCACCACAAGGACAACCATTCGCGTCGCGGCCTGCTGATGATGGTCAACAAGCGCCGCACGCTGCTCGCATACCTCAAGAAGAAGGATGTGGAGCGGTACAACGCCCTGATCCAGAAGCTGGGCCTGCGTAAGTAAGAGTTTTGCGAAAAGGCGGCTCAAAGGGCCGCCTTTTTTGCATATGGGGCACGCAGACATCCGGTCTGCACGCCTTGGGGCCGAAGCGCTCCGCACCGGACCGGGACGGTTGTTTCCCCGGCACATGAGGCCCCGCCCGGCAATGTGGCCGCGCGGGTCAAAAGGAAAATCAATGTTCGACACGAAAACCGTATCGCTGGAGTGGGGCGGCAAGACCCTCACTCTGGAAACCGGGCGTATTGCCCGTCAGGCCGATGGCGCCGTTCTGGCCACCTATGGCGAAACCGTGGTGCTGTGCGCCGTGACCGCTGCCAAGTCCGTGAAGGAAGGGCAGGATTTCTTCCCGCTCACCGTCCACTATCAGGAAAAGTTCTCGGCCGCCGGGCGCATCCCGGGTGGCTTCTTCAAGCGTGAGCGCGGCGCGACCGAAAAGGAAACGCTGACCAGCCGCCTGATCGACCGTCCGATCCGCCCGCTGTTCCCCGAAGGCTTCTACAACGAAATCAACGTGATCTGCCAGGTTCTGTCGTTTGACGGCGAAACCGAGGCCGATATCGTCGCGATGATCGCGGCTTCGGCTGCGCTGACCATCTCGGGCGTGCCCTTCATGGGCCCGATCGGCGCTGCGCGCGTCGGCTTCGTCGATGGCGAATACACGCTCAACCCGAAGCAGGACAAGGCGCTCGCCGAAGGCCGCCTCGATCTCGTTGTCGCCGCCACGCAAGACGCGGTGATGATGGTCGAGTCCGAAGCGAAGGAACTCACCGAGGAAGAAATGCTCGGTGCGGTGATGTTCGCCCACAACGAGATCCGCAACGTGATCGGTGCGATCATCGATCTGGCCGAGAAGGCTGCCAAGGATCCCTGGACTGTCGACCTCAGCGACAACACTGCTGACATGAAGGCCAAGCTCAAGGACCTGATCGGCGGCGACATCGCGGCGGCCTACAAGGTCACCGACAAGTCGCAGCGTTCGAACCTGCTCAACGAAGCGCGGGCCAAGGCCAAGGCGGCTTTCGCTGACGAAGGTGGCCAGACCCAGATGGTCGCTGGCAAGCTGATGAAGAAGCTCGAAGCTGAAATCGTGCGCGGTGCGATCCTCAAGGATGGCCAGCGCATCGATGGTCGCAAGCTCGATCAGGTTCGCCCGATCGAAGCGATCGTCGGCTTCCTGCCGCGCACCCATGGCTCGTCGCTGTTCACCCGCGGTGAAACGCAGGCGATCTGCACGACCACGCTCGGCACCAAGGATTCCGAGCAGATGATCGATGGTCTGGAAGGCCTGTCGTACACCAGCTTCATGCTGCACTATAACTTCCCGCCGTACTCGGTCGGTGAAGTGGGCCGCTTCGGCGCCCCGGGGCGCCGCGAAGTCGGTCACGGCAAGCTCGCCTGGCGCGCGCTGAACCCCGTGCTGCCCTCGCGTGAGGACTTCCCCTACACCATCCGCGTGTTGTCGGACATCACCGAGTCGAACGGCTCGTCCTCGATGGCGACCGTTTGCGGCGGCTGTCTGTCGATGATGGACGCGGGCGTTCCGGTGAAGGCGCCTGTCTCGGGCATCGCCATGGGCCTGATCCTCGAAGGCAAGGACTTTGCGGTTCTGTCGGACATCCTGGGTGACGAAGATCACCTCGGCGACATGGACTTCAAGGTTGCCGGCACCGAGGCTGGCATCACCACGATGCAGATGGACATCAAGATTGCCGGCATCACGCAGGAAATCATGGCCAAGGCACTCGAGCAGGCGAAGGCCGGCCGGATGCACATCCTTGGCGAAATGGCCAAGGCGCTGACCGGTGCCCGCACCGAAGTCAGCAAGCACGCGCCGCGCATCGAGACGATCCAGATCGACAAGTCGAAGATCCGTGACGTCATCGGCACCGGCGGCAAGGTGATCCGCGAGATCGTCGCTGAAACCGGCGCCAAGGTCGACATCGATGATGAAGGCGTGATCAAGATCTCGTCCAGCAACGTCGACGAGATCGAAGCGGCGAAGAAGTGGATCCTCGGCATCGTCGAGGAAGCCGAAGTCGGCAAGGTCTACAACGGCAAGGTCGTGAACATCGTCGATTTCGGCGCGTTCGTGAACTTCATGGGCGGCAAGGACGGCCTCGTGCACGTCTCGGAAATGCGCAACGAGCGCGTGGAAAAGCCGACCGATGTCGTCTCCGAAGGCATGGAAGTGAAGGTCAAGGTGCTCGAGATCGATCAGCGCGGCAAGGTCCGCCTGTCGATGCGTGTGGTTGACCAGGAAACCGGCGCTGAGCTGGAGGACACCCGTCCGCCCCGCGAAGCGCGTGAACCCCGCGAAGGTGGCCGTGGCGGCGATCGCGGCGGTGACCGTCGCGGGCCCAAGGGCGGCGGCGGTGGCCGTGGCGGCGACCGTGGTGGTCGCGGCGGCGATCGCGGCGGTGACCGTGGTCCGCGCGACAGCGGTCCGGCAGGTCTCCCCGACTTCCTCAAGGACTAATCGCCTCGCCTGAGGCATGACTATCGGCCGCCCGGAGCGATCCGGGCGGCCTTGTTTTTGGAACTTTACCGATGCTCCAGCGCGAACTGATCGACACCACCCAGATCGAGGACGGCGTGCTCCTCGAACTCTACACCCACGCCGGTCACTTCATGATCGTGCTCGGGCGCAACGAGCTGATGAGCACGCGGATGCGCTTTTCCGAAGAGCAGCTGGCCGAGCTCACTCTGGAGCGGCTGGACAAGGACAACGCGCGCATCCTGATTGGCGGCTACGGGATGGGCTTCACCTACCGCGCAGCCGCCGCACGGCTTGGCGCCAAGGCACAGATTGTCGTCGCGGAGATTTCCGAGGCGATCATCGACTGGGCGAAGGGGCCAATGGCTGCCCTCACCGGCGAGGGGCTTTCCGACCCGAGACTTGATCTCAAGATCTGCGATGTCGCCGCGCTGATCGATGATGCCAACGACGGCACCTGCGCAAAGTTCGATGCCATCCTGCTGGATGTCGATAACGGGCCGGACGGGATCGTGCGCGATGCGAACAACCGCATCTATTCACGCACTGGCCTTGCCAAGGCGCGCGATGCGCTCGCGCCGGGCGGCATCCTTGCCGTGTGGTCGGCCGGACCCGACGCTGCGTTCCGCAAGCGGCTTTACGATACGGGCCTGACTGTGACCGAATGGAACGTGCGCTCGCGCCCCGGCAACAAGGGTGCGCATCACATCATCTGGTTCGCCCAAAAGGCCTAGGTCAGAAGTCGTAGATCAGCGTCACGCGGCTCAGCGTGTCGGTCTGCACGGCACCTGGCGGCGGGTTGCTGTCATATTCGACGGCATAGGAGAAACGCGCCTTGAGGCTCTTGGCGATCGTGGCGTCGAGCCCGGTGATCAGGTCAATCGAGGTGTTGCGCGAATCGATGATTGCGACCGCTGATCCGCCCGTCTCGGCCACAGCATTGGTGTCCTGCGTCAGCTTCAGCCGCTCGGTGATATTCCAATCGAAATCGAGCGCCACAAGCCCCGCAATGCGGCTTTCCTCGCGCCCGTCGATGAACTCCGTTACGCGGTACGCGGGGCCGGCCTTCACGGAAAGCTGGACATCTTCGCCCTTGAGCGCCTGGTATCCCATACCGCCTGAAATCGCGTATCGCCCCGAGAAGCCCTGAAAACGATCACGCTCGTACTGTGCCAGCGCATAGACGTAGAAATTGTCCGATACGTTCACGTTGGGCTCGTAACGGGCAAGGAACTGTTCGCGGGTGGTGGTCCCATTGGCGCGCTGGTAATCGACGCGACCTGTCAGTCGGTGCCGCCATGCGATGCCTTGACGGTCGACCGTCAGACCGGCGGTGAGCCCGGTGTTGCTGGAATTCCCGGTCGCACGGAAACCTCCCAGCTCGCCCTTGCCGCTCCAGTTGTCGAACAGGTCAGCCTCACGCAGCGCGGCTTGCCTGGCTTCGGCCTCGGCAGCTTTTCGCGCGGCCACATTCGCTTCGAACGTGGCGACAATAGCGTCGATTTCGGCGATGTCGGACGGGTTGGTGGTGCGGGCCAGTTCGGCCACAATGCGCACCTTGCCTTCGTCACCGCTGGAGATGGCGGCATCGATCATGGCGCGTACCGGTTCGGGAAGCTCTGCTGCTGCAGCCTGAGGCACAGCCAACGCTGCCACTATGACTGCCATCGAGAATCCGCGAACGGCGTTCATATCAAGCGCTCCCTTCGGCCCTATGCAGCCATAGAGGGCACCGCGGGGCGGGGGAATACCCCGCGCGCCCCGCGAACCAGTCGATCAGCGAACGCGGGGCCCGCCAAACGGCAGCGGCGGGGGCGGACGACGCACGCCGCGCGGCAGCTGTGCCTGATAGGCACGGCCGCAATGCTCGACGCAGTAGGGGAAGCCCGGGTTTACCGGCTGGCCGCAGAAGTGGAAATCGGGCTCGCCCGGATGACCCATCGGCCAGCGGCAGACCTTCTCGGACAGGTCGAGCAGCGTGGTCTTGCCGGCAATCTCGGCGCTCGGCTTAGCCGGGACGAGGCGGCGCGGCGGGGCAGGGGGAATCGGAGCCTGCTGGTCGCCCGGACCCTGACGCAGGAAGCCGCCAGGGCCGACCGAGACGATCTTGGGCAAATCGGCTGCCGGCATCGGAATGGATGGCGAAGCCCCGTCATCCGCACCCGCATCAACGCGCGAAGGCTGGGCCGCAGGGCGCGGCATGGGACGTTCGGCCGCCTCGCTCGGAGCATGGCTGCGTTCGGCAGGCTCGGCGCGCGGCTCCGCAGGGCGTGCAGGCGCTGGCGTAGCAGCCGCGGGCTTCTTGACCGGAGCAGCCGCCTTCTTCTTCTCGTTCGCCTTTACCGGCGAAGGGCGCGCCTTCAGCCCAAGACGGTGCGCCTTGCCGATCACGGCATTGCGGCTGACCCCGCCCAGTTCTGTGGCGATCTCGCTGGCGGTTGCGCCGCCTTCCCACATCTTCCTGAGCGTTCCGATGCGCTCGTCCGTCCAGCTCATATCGTCTACCTGTTTCCTGTGTCCCGCGTCGCTGCGGGCCGAATGCTTGTCAGAGGCTTCGGTGCGGCCTAGGCACCTCAGCCATGGCCGACACTGCTTCTGCAAACCCGATCAATAACGCCGCTCCCGTGACTGAAATGACGTCCGATGACAAGTCCGGCGGGAGCATCCGGTTCTCCCCGCGCGGCGTACCCGTTATCATCGGGGTCAATCGCGTTGGGCTCTCGGCTCTCTATATGAAGGAGGTGCGCCGGTTTCTCAAGGTCCAGACGCAGACGATCTGGGCTCCGGCCTTCACCACACTGCTGTTTCTGGCGATTTTCACCGTCGCGCTGGGCCGCGAGGGGCGTGAAGTGCTGGGCGTGCCCTTCGCCACCTTTGTCGCACCGGGCCTGATCATGATGGCGATGATGCAGAACGCCTTCGCCAATTCCTCCTTTTCACTGCTTTCAGGCAAGATGCAGGGGACGATTATCGACCTGTTGATGCCGCCGCTGTCCTCGGGCGAAATGATGGCCGGGATTCTGGCTGCGGCAATGACGCGGGCGATCGCGGTGGGCTTTGCCGTCGCACTGGCTATGGCGCTTTGGCCTGGTGTGTCGCTGACAATGGCGCATCCCTGGGCGGTCCTGTGGTTCGGATTGATGGGATCAATGATGCTGGCAACGGTTGGCCTTGCCACATCGATCTGGGCCGAGAAGTTCGATCACAACGCAGCCGTCACCAACTTCATCATCGCCCCGCTGTCGCTGCTTTCGGGCACGTTCTACGTGATCGAGAACCTGCACGGCGTGTTTCAGGCGGTAAGCCGCGCCAACCCGTTCTTCTATGTCATCTCGGGCTTCCGCTATGGGTTCCTTGGGCAGAGCGACATCGGCGCAGCCGATCACGTGATGGCTGCGGGGGCGGGGCTGCTGGTACTGAACATCGTCCTTGGCGTGGCGGTCTATGCCCTGCTGCGGAGTGGATGGAAGCTCAAGAGCTGAGCGCGCCGGCCGCGTCGTCCGCGGGGGCGGCGAATTTGCCGATCCGGTTGATCGCTTCCTGCGCGCCCATGATATCCGCGACGGTGCCGATGATGAAGTCTTCGGTCTGCTTGTCGCCGTCGCTATCCTTGCCGATCCGCACCGCAAACTTGAGCATGCCCGTGCCATCGCGCTGTTCGCGGCGCTCGGCAAGGCCAATGCGGTCAGCAGGTACGGTCTGAACCACCAGTTCCCGCCCAAGGCTCAGCTTCAGCATTCGCTTGTCTGTCACCACATAAAGTACCCGTCCACGCTCGAACAGCGGCACAAAGGGGCGCGACAGCATCCACGCGCCGACCGCGATGAAGGGCAGGCCGAACAGCGGGAATGCCCAGCCGATTATGCCCGGCGACTGGTCGCCCGAAAGCGCCACTGCACTTGCTGCAAAAACGGTCCACATCACCGAAAAGGCAGTCCACGGCACGGCGAAGACGTAAATCAGGAAGGTTTGCGGATCGACCCTGCCAAGCTGCCAACCGTGCCAGAGCACAATCTCGCCGGCACCAAGCTCGCGTTCTAGCGCCAAACGCAGCCGCGCCATGGTGGCATTGTCACGATCAGGGCGGGTGATGTCAGCCATGACCCCGCTTTAGCAGGGCAAGGTTGTCAATGTGTAAGCGAGGCTCGCATCCGGTAGCGCCCGTCCTTAAAGCTGTCGAACAGCTGGCGCACCGTGGGATGATCGACCGGCCCTCCTTGCGGATCGGCAAGGAGATTACCCTGGCTCACATAGGCGACATAGGACGAATCATCGTTTTCCGCGAGCAGGTGGTAGAAGGGCTGGTCGCGGCGTGGCCGGATGTCTTCAGGGATCGACTGGTACCATTCTTCCGAATTGGCAAACACCGGATCGATATCGAAGACGACACCCCGAAAGGCGAACAGGCGATGGCGAACCACATCACCAATCCCGAAGCGGGCACGTGTCTGGCGGGGCGCGCTAATGGTGCGGCCAGCCTGGCTCGAAAAGAACTCTGCGCGTTCCATGCCTCGCAATATGGACCTTTGCCGCCGCAAAACAAGCACGTCGCCCGGGGCTGTCCCAGATATGCCCGCATTTTGTGTCCCCGCAGGTCTTGGCAAGTGCCGAGGCTTGGGCTAACGGGCGCGCTTCCTGTCGCCAGCCGCCCCGACCAGGCGGCCTTCAATAGCGCAACAGGCCTCGCGGAGAGGTGGCAGAGTGGTCGAATGCGCCGCACTCGAAATGCGGTTTACCGGCAACGGTAACGTGGGTTCGAATCCCACCCTCTCCGCCACCTTGGAACAAAGCTGGGCACTGCGTCCGGCGGAGTTCCGGCATCGCCTGCGGCGGCAAGTGTCCGTAGCAGGTCCGATTTTGAGCCCATGATGCGAACCTCGCCGTCGTTGACCTCGACTCGCTGCGCCAGCGCACGGAGATGGTCACGGCGGTAACCGCCACCGGGCAGACGCATCCGCTGGCGAGCGGTCTGCGCGAACTTCGCAAGCATCGGCGCGGTGATTGATTTTTGGCCTGCGCTTTCGAGCATCGCCGACGCACGTTCGGCATCGACGCGCGACTGGTCGCGGATCGCTTTGAGACTGGCGATGCGATCTTTGAGGTCGTGATCGTCCAGGTCGGCAACACCGCTCTCGATAGCATCGTAAAGCCGCTTGAGGCGTTGATCGGATTCGGTTGCGCGCTTGTTTAGCTCGGCGATATGCTCGCGGCGGCGCTCGGTCCGCTCTTGCCTCCGGTCGAGAACCGCCGCTAACACCTGCTCCAGCCTCGCAGGGTCAAGCAAGCGGTCCTCCAGATGCTTGGCAACCAGCGTGTCAAGTTTCTCCATCGGCACGGTCATGCCGCTGCATGCGGTCGGTCCCTGCCGAGCCTTGGTCGAGCAGGTGTAGTAGCGATAGCGCCCGCCCTTGCCGGTGCGGATGGTCATGGCTCCGCCGCACTTGGCGCAGTGGATGAGGCCAGTCAGCAGCGTGGGACCGCCGACCACCTGTGGCGGCGTGACCTTGGGGTTGCGTGCTCTCATCCGCGCCTGCACGGCATCAAACGTCGCCTGATCGATGATCGCCGGGACCGCGACAGAAATGACTTCTTCGGCGGGCTTCAGCGCCTTTGACTGGCTTCGCTTGTTGAACTCGTGGCGACCTATGTAGGTCGGACGGGTCAGCATGCGGTGCACGGTGCCGATGCCCCAGCGCCCGCCATCGCGGGTGAAAATACGGCGTTCGTTGAGGTACTTGGTGATGGCCTTGACGCCCATCGGGCCTGATGTGCCGTCACCCTCCAGCGCGAGCCGGAATGCCAGCCGCACGGTGTCGGCGTGGAGCGGATCGATTTCCAGCTTCTTCTTGATCTTGGCCCCGCGCTGCTCGGCAGCGACGACGCGGTAGCCGATCGGCGGAAGCGAGCCATTCCAGAAGCCCTGCCGCGCATTCTCCTTCAAGGCGCGAAGCACGTGCTTGGCGTTTTCCTTGGACTGGTACTCGTCGAACAGCGCCATGATCTGGCGCATCATGACGTGCATCGGATCGTCGCCCATCTCCTGAGTGATCGATACGAGGCGAATGCCGTTCTTCGCCAGCTTGCGGACATAGAACTCCAGCTCGAAGTGATCGCGGAAGAACCGGCTGAATGAGTGGACGACTATGATCTCGAACGGTGCAGGCTTGGCGGTCCCTGCCTCGATCAACTTCTGGAACTCGGGCCGGCGGTCGTTGGTGGCTGAAGCGCCAGCGTCCACGAATGTCTCGACAAGCTGGTAGCCGCGCGAAGCGCAATAAGCTTCGCCCTGCTTGCGTTGATCGGGGATCGACACGTCATGCTCGGCCTGCCGCGCGGTCGAGACCCGCAGATACAGGGCGGCGCGCAGCGGAACGGAGCTGGGGGCGGCGTCGGTCATGTTGCGCTCCCCAAGGCGCGCTGAACCGCTTCAGGATCGCGGTTGATTACCAGAAGATAAGCGCGCGTCGGACCCTCGGGCACGCGCTGCTTTTGCTCCCACTGCTGCAGCGTCTTGATTGAGAAGCCGAAGCGACTGGCGAACTCCAACTGGGTCATGCCGAGCTTGGTCCGGATCGCCTTCACGGCAATCTCCTGCGGAATTTGCACGCCGAAACGGGTGGGCAGCGCAGAGCTTTCGGCGTTGGCACCGCTCTCTGCTCCTGCGCTTCGATTCCTGGCTGCGACCTTACTGGCCATCGGGCGCTCCTTTTCGGCCACAATGCGACATGCCGCTGCCAGAAAGTCGGCTGCTTCACGGTGCCTGCGGAAACCATCTCTAGGGCTAGCAACGATACCCCGTTGGGGGACGAATTGCAATCGATCCACATGGCAAAATGTGAACCTGAGTCACTAGACCGGGCCAAATAGCTCATCGAATACGTCGCCGAACCATGCCTCGAACACAGCAATTTCGGCATCGGTAACTGGAATCTGCTCTGGCCAATCGTCGATGACGCGCCATTGCTCTACATCGTGTCTGGGCGGACGGCCCCGGAACGGCCATGGCTCGCCAAGCAGCTTTTCTATCTGCTCGGATGCGGTGGGTTCATTATGACGCGGCTTGCGGGGCATCGCACCAGAATCTGCGATGCCAGGCAGCAGTGGAACCACCTATGTCTTCGCCGGACTTCGCTTCGTGTCGGCGCGCGCAGAAAGGGGTGATGGGCGCGGTATGGCGGAACATGGCGACAGGAGCGTAGCGCTCGCGGCGCTTTCCCAGTCCCGTTCTTTGGTTCGGCGCGGACGCGTTCTTCCGTCCCGGCGCACACCTCGATCCAGGCGAATGGGCGGCGGCGGTCAAGACCGGCGCTAACAGCGCCGCCCGCAGGGCTTGGTCTTGAGGGGCGGCGCGCGTCCGCCGATGCTGGCAGCTAGCGGGATGTCTGCTGGCCCAGCATGTCGTGTTTCAGCTCCATCCCCAGTTCTTGGTATTGACAGCATTCGAAATCGCGCTGGGTCCCACTTGAGGACGTGGATGCATCCTGTTTGGTGCCATCAATGCGGATGATGGTCGTCGGAGAGGTGCAAGTTGCTCAACAGCTTGCTAGACTGCGCGAACGATGCGCACCGACCTCGACCATCTGCCCCCGCAAAAGCAGCGCGAGCTGGAACGAGTGGTGCAGCTGATCTTCGAGGAGTTCGACGATGCCTTCGCTCTAGCAAAGCACGAGTGGAAGAAGGCCGGACGTATCCTCAAGGTCATCCTCTACGGCAGCTATGCGCGCGGCACCTGGGTCGATGAGCCGCACACCGCCAAGGGCTACCGTTCGGACTTCGATCTGCTGATCATCGTCAGCGACAAGCGGCTCACCGACCGGGTGAAGTACTGGGCCAAGCTCGATGAGCGGCTGATGCGCGAGTATGGAGTGACTGGCACACTGCAGACGCCGGTCAACTTCATCGTTCACACCCTGCAGGAGGTAAACGACGGTCTCGCTCACGGACGCTACTTTTTCATGGACGTGAAGGCCGAGGGGATTGCGGTCTACCAGTCCGACGACACCGAACTGCACACGCCCAAGCCAAAGACGCCAACGCAGGCGCTTGCCATGGCGGAAGGCTACTTGGAGGAATGGTTCCCACTTGCTGCGAGCGCGAAGAAAGGGTTTCACTTTTTTGTCTCGCAGCAAGAGTGGCGCGATGCTGCTTTCATTTTGCACCAAGCCACCGAACGGCTTTACCACTGCGTTCTTCTGGTCACGACGTTCTACACCCCCCACGTCCACAATCTCGGGTTTTTGCGCACCCAGGCTGAGCGGATCGATCCGCGCCTGACCTATGTCTGGCCGCGCGAAAATAAGCGCGACCGCGCGCGGTTCGAGAAGCTGAAGGACGCCTACGTCAAGGCGCGCTACTCGAAGCACTACCGGGTCACCGAGGAAGAGCTCGAATGGCTCGGCGCTCAGGTCGAGGAACTTGGCCGCGTCGTGCACGAGGTCTGCTCGGAGCGGATCGAAAAGCTCAAGTCAGAGGCGAAGGCGAGGCCGGATAAGGTTCGGTGATTGAGCAGGACGCCAGCGTCCGCCTTTGCGGATTTTGAGCCAAAACCAGAAATTCTGAAATCGACCCCATTGCCGACATTCTCCAAGGCGTGCATTTCTGTGTAAATGAACGCGAGTCATCACCTTGACCGGCTGAAGAGGCTAATCAGGGGCGTCCCTGATTTGGAGAAGAGCCAATGAAATTGTCGGATGCGGCGCGAGCTGCGGTGATGCCGTGGCTCCTTCTTGTCTCGATCGGGCTTGGCCTCCACACTTGGGATGGAATGATCGAGAATTATGGATGGCCTGAGTATCTGCGCCGGTTCATTCCGGCTATTGTCCTAGTATACCCTGTTTTGATTGCGGCAGTTCTCTGGAATGACCGCGAGTTCCCACGTGGCAAGCGCAAACCCTGAAGTCGGCGAATTTGCGGTCACTAACATTGCGACATGAAAACTCTTGGACCTAAAGGTCCGCTAACCACCCATTCCCGGTCCTGAGCGGGGCCGACGCGCGATCATGATAGCCGCCGGGCAGCTTCAGCCAGTTTCTCGCCAGCAGCCGCTGGTCAGCTTGCGACCCCATAGCGGACTTTTGACGCAGGCTCCTAAAGGTCCTCAAACCACTCGAAATGCAGACTTCGCAGTCCTTCAAGTCCAGCTTCATTGAGACGGCCCTCAGTCTGGCTGACAATGTCTTGGAGGCGCTCCGCTGTGATGCTGGATGATAACACATCCTCCGGTCCGAGGATCGCAATCTGCGTGCCGACCAGCAGCACATAACGTTCGTCGGGGCCTCCGAAATTCTGCCAATAGCTATTGAGACCGACTTGTCTGGCCGCACGCTGGCGTGGATCGATTCTTAGCTCCAGCGCAGATATCTCGTCTTCCGAAATTTCGTAGCGGATACCAAAATATACGACGCACGCGCTCGCGCTCATGGCGGCCCCCTTTTCGCCAAACCTTGTAGTGTCTGCAAAACCAACATCAATGGCAGCTAACCACCCAGTTTCGGGCATTCCTAGCAGCTCGGCGCGATCCCGATAGCGGATGGGCAGCTTAGGTGAGCTTCTGACCGAAAGCGGAAATTCTCGAAGCTATCTCAGGGCGAACACTAACACTGCTTTCTGTGGTTAAGCCTGCATTATCGTCGCACCCGCGTTGAACGACAGCCCCATTGCGACATAGTTGAGGTCCGCAAGAATGGCTTCGATAGGGATACACGTCCGCGAGGAGAGCATATGGCCAAAGCATCCGAGGAGCTTGAGAAGCTGGTTCAGCGCATTCAGCAGGAACTCGCTCCTAAAGCGAAAGTTATTCATAATGTGAAATTGCCGGGGCGTTATTCAAAAGTGAACCGGCAGATTGATGTTTTGGTCAGCGAACAGATTGGTCAATATGAAATCAATATCATTATCGACTGCAAGGATCATAAAAAGCCAGTCGATGTGAAAGGTGTTGAGGAATTTGATGGCCTTCTCAAGGATGTAGGAGGACAAAAGGGAGTTCTAGTTTGCCCCAGTGGCTTTAGCGAGGCTGCGAAAGCGCGAGCTCGCGATCTTCAAATCGACCTTTACAGTCCTGTCGATACAGAACCACACAAGTGGCAGTCATTCCCGTCCATGCCTGCGATGGTTGAATGGAGGGGCGTGGCAATTTCTCTTGGAGTGAGTTGCTCTTATCCAGCACCATTTATGATGCCTCGCGACTTCTTTTCATCGATTATTGCTTTTGACGAAGCTGGCAACAAATTGGGTAATCCAGTGGAAGTGCTTCTCGACCGATGGAATCAGGGCGATATCACGACCGAAGAGGGAGAAACCGGGGAGATGCCGATCTTTGGCGAAACCGAGCCTTGGGTCGATAACGGCTACGGCCAGCGCATTCCGGTCAGTCTCTATGCAAACATGCTGGTTCAGCGCCAGCTTCGCTATGGGCAACTTCCAATCCGTAAGATGTCAGGCTTCAAAGACGAACTGCAAGGCCATGTCATCACAAACGCTTTTCAAGTTGGCCTTCTGGACCCCGAAGAGATCGATCGCGATTGGAAGGAAATTACGAAGGAGGAAGAAGCCGATCCCAGTCCGGTCATCATTTTGCGCGGCGTCACATACTACGATTTGGAAATGGTCAAAAGCAGTGGAATGTTCGGATTCTCGTTGGAAGGCTGACAGAATCAATCTGTCACGGGAGTCGTTCGGACTATCAGCCTGAAGCAATGACTTGATGAACCTGCCTGAGGGCTTGCTTGTAAAATTGTTCAGTGGCAGGTCTGTGCCGCACGGTTTTTAGGGGGCAATCATGGACTTGGCGACGAAGCTGGCGGAACTTCAAAAGCGGACGCTAGAGCATCGTGAAGTTTTGCTGACCGAAGAGGCAGCAAAGAACGCGCTGGTCATGCCCTTCCTGCAAGCTCTGGGTTACGATGTGTTCAACCCAGGTGAGGTTGTCCCAGAGTTCACTGCTGATGTGGGAACCAAGAAGGGCGAAAAGGTAGACTATGCGATCTGCACGGATGGCAAGGTAGACGTACTGATCGAATGTAAGCCCGCTTCGTCAGACCTGAACATCAAGCACGCAGGTCAGCTTTTTCGCTATTTCACAGCAACAGACGCTAGGCTTGCACTGCTGACCAATGGGGTGACCTACCAATTCTATTCGGATGTTGAGAAAGCCAACATCATGGACGAGAAGCCGTTCTTCTCGTTCTCCATGGACGCGATCAAGCCAACCGATGTGAAGACGCTTGAGAAGTTCCAAAAATCGGCCTTTGACATCGACAAAATCGTCCATGAAGCCGGCAACCTCAAGGTTCAGTCACTCCTCCGCAAAGAGTTGGAAAAGGAGTTTGCGGAGCCATCAGAAGGGTTCGTGGACTTGATGGCTCGGCGCGTCCATGACGGCCGACTTACGGCATCGGTGCGCGAGAACATCAGCAAGATGCTGGTTAGCACGATTTCGTCGCTTGTCCGCGATCTGGTCAATGAGCGCCTTTCGTCTGCATTGAACGCTGCATCACCTGGCCCAGTTGAGGAAGCGCCATCGGAGAGCGAAATGGACGCAGACGGCATCGTTACAACACAGGAAGAGCTGTCAGGCTTCCACATCGTCCAGGCCATTGCCTCACGGCTTCTCGATCCAAAGCGTGTCACGATTAGGGACGCGAAATCCTACTGCGCAGTTCTGCTGGACGACAACAACCGCAAGACCATTGTCAGGATGCACTTCAACGGGTTGACTGCGAAATACCTCGGCACGTTCAAGGGCAAGGAAGAGGAGCGGCATCTCCTTTCCGACCTAACTGCGATCTACAGCTTTTCGTCTCAAATTGAGGATCGGTTGCGCGAGTTGGATGACAGCCTCGCGGGCTAGAAGAATGTCGTAGCGCCATGGATCAAAGGCGCTTAGGTAGACTCGGCAAGACTGCTTTCCCCCTCTTGTCTCGACCCAGCTGGCCGAGTGGCAGTTCTCGCACAAGCATCACAACCCGAGCCCCCGGCCCCGGCTCCGGCCAAGCGTCCAATCGATGCTCCCGCCGGGCATGGCGATCCCGTCAATCTGCTGACCCAGACGCTTTGCGAGCGCGTCGTTCCAGGGCACGAGTTGGAACCCAAGACCATTGTCGATCATGGCGAACCGCCCACTGGCAAGCTGTGCTTGCCCAACAAGTTTGCCCGACACCCGATCGCCGGTCCCGGTCGGTTGGAAGGTGAGCCCGCGTTCGGCAGCAAACTTTCTACCCGCCCGGCTGACCTCGGCCTGTTCCAGCTGCGCGAGCAGATCGCTGGGCGCGCGGAACTTCCCGCCGCCAGAATCCCGAACATAGCCCATGTCAGCGAGCGCTTGTTTGCGCGCCTCCCATGCATTGCGAACGTCGCCGCCGAACCCCGACTGCGGCGTGGTCTCGCGCCCACCGTCCAGCATGGTCCGGTCAAGCCAGGTTGCTCCCTCGTGGTGCACCTGCCGGTCGAGCGGCAGGTGCGACAACTCATCGATACGCGGGCCTTTCCCGAACCGCTGCCGATCATAGGCAAGGCCGCGTTCGGGCAGGTCGGAGGGAACGCTCCAGCGATCGGCATCAATGCGCTCGACGATTCCTGCGCGGCGCAAGGCTTCAAGCCTGCGGACATGCGACTGGACATGCCGCTCGTGATCAATCCGGGGCATGGTCTCACGAACCGATGCCAGATGGGCCGATGGACGATAGATGCCGGTGGCATCGGTCTGCTGCAGGATGTTCTCATCTGCTGTGCGCGCGGTGCTGGGCGGCGGATTGACCGCCACTATGCTGCCGCGACTGATGTGCTCTGCCTTGGCTGCTGGGACCTCAAGGTAATGAACACGCCCGTCCATCCCGTCGATGGTAAGACCCATGCGTTCACCCAGTTCGTCGCTGCCCAGTGCCTTAGCGACGACGCACCCGACGATCCGGTTGGTCGGTGCGGCTTGGTGGATGGCATAGCCTGCAGAGGCCCGCTGCTGCGCCAGCCCCTCGCGGTCCAGCGCCTGATGCATGGTTTTGATGATGTCGCCGCGCGTACCCAGCTCGCGCAGGATCGCTTCTGCGCGGGGTGAGATGGTCCACACACCCGGTGTGTGCTCGGTCGCCAATCCCATCCGCTCCAGCCTGCGGGCACGGTCAATCATCAACGCCCGGTTCTGGCGCATGGTGGGGGCCATGTCCTTGTCAGGACGAAGATCAGCAAACTCGCTCCCTGCGTCCTGCTCGGCAATCAGCATCCGGTCGAGCCGCGTGAACCGGTTGGCATCCACCTCGCGTTCAAGCTGGCGGCTGACGTCCCTCTCGGTCTGCCGGCCCAGCTCCAGCGTGACGATCTCGCTCGCGCGTTCGCGGATGCCGTGGGCGATGTAGTCCCCGGCGATGTCGAGCCGCTTGCCGTCGTCGGTGATACCGCGCACCAGAATATGGGTATGCGGATGGCCGGTGTTGTGGTGATCGACCGCAATCCAGTCGAGCTTCGTGCCAAGGTCCGCTTCCATTTGCGCCATCAGATCACGCGTGGTCTGGCGCAGATCGGAAAGCTCGACGCCGTCCTCCGCCGACACGATAAAGCGGAACTGGTGACGGTCCTCGCGGCCCCGGTCGAGAAAGGCCGAACCATCCGCCACGTCTTGGTCAGCCGAATAGACCTGACCCTTTTCGCCGTCGCGGGTGACGCCGTCGCGCTCCAGATAGCGCAGATGCGCATCAACCGCCTTGGCGCTCACGAACTGCCGCCCGCGCGTACCGCCACGTTGCGGGTTGAGCTTCACGATCCTCGCCTTCACGGCCACCCGGCGCGCGCGGGTACGCACCCCGTGCGCGTCCCGGCTCCATCCGTTGCGGCCTTTCAATCCGGCAGCAACCTTCGCGCCCCGACCTCGGGCATTGCACCTGCCACTTGCCTTTCTCGTTCCGGACAACTGATTGGGGTTACCGCCCGACCGTCTGATCGCGAGAGTGACCTGCGCGGTGAAGCTCTTGGGCCGATGGCGCACGGGGCGCGGGCGGGCAACCCGTGCCATGCCTGCACCACGGTCGCGAGCCCGTCCGGGGCGGATATGAAAGCTGTCGTCATCACCTGTCATGGGGTGACGATTGGGAGCCGGAATCAGCTGCGCAAGAGCGAAAACCTAGGGGTAGCAGCCTAGCGCGCAACGGCTTGCCAGCGGCGGCAAACGGCGGAGTGTCAGATACCCGTCAAAACCAGCGCCACCCATTTTTGCATTGATAAGAAATGGAAAATCGGCAGGAGCGCCACCCGGCCACTCCGCTAAACAGCTCGCAGAGCACCCAAAAACAATGTGCAGACAGATACTTAGGGGCAGCGCCCCGGCAGCGAGGAATCTCGCTTTATCTTGCCGTCACCTTTTCTATTCTGATCATGCACTTGCGGGCATTTGAACCCGTCGCAGAACCTGTCGAAGTTGCGTCCATCGGGCCTGCAACCTCACAGCATTGCGGCTGCATCGGATGGGCCAGAACTTCGCCTGCAAAGTGCAGCCAATCCGCAACGCCGCTGTCGCAGAATACGCTGCGTGGCTGCACCATGATTGCACCAACCCTACTACAACGCCACAGGCCAGAGCATGAGCGATGACCTTTCCCAGCGCATTCTCACCGCACTTGTTCGCACGCCCGACTGGCTGCGTCGTGACCTGTCGAGCAAGGACGAGGCGAACCGTCAGCGTGCAGAAGAAGCGCTCTCAGCCATGATCGCTAGCGCGCTCGGCGAACACGCGGACAGATAAATTGAGTGCGGGCGGTCAGCAATCGGGGCAAACCGATTGCGCGCATTTCGGCTGAAACTGGGTGGATCGGCGAATGGCGGGTTCGACTCAATTTCAGGTGCAATCGGCCATTCGCCAGACTGAATTCACCGTAACGGCGACACACGGGAGTTCCCGCCATTTATGCCAGGCTCATCCTGTGTGTGCTCAGATAGAGATGACCCGACGGCCCTGCGCCAGTTCGACGGATCCATCGTTGCTCTTGCTGGGGTCTCGTACTTGTGCGTCCATTTTCTTAAGGAAGGCTCGGTTTGCGTGTCTGAGGTCATTCATCAGCTTGAGTAGCCGCTTGTGATTCCTCTCAGTCGCGGGTG
Organism: Porphyrobacter sp. ULC335; assembly: GCF_025917005.1. Taxonomy (NCBI): domain Bacteria; kingdom Pseudomonadati; phylum Pseudomonadota; class Alphaproteobacteria; order Sphingomonadales; family Erythrobacteraceae; genus Porphyrobacter; species Porphyrobacter sp. ULC335. The sequence continues at coordinate 3,180,488 of NZ_CP078091.1, read as the reverse complement.
GACCGCCCACCAGCCCCACTTCGCTGACATAGTTCTGCAGGACAAGTGCCGAGCTAGAGAACCAATGGGGGATTGACGGATGAAGGGGCTGCTTCATCAATTCATACTCTTGCGGCCCGATCTCATCGATGGCGCGAATCTCTGTCTGCGTTGCGAAAAGCGGCTTCGCCCGGAGCGATTCTAAGTCAGCAAAAAAAGCCTGTGCATATGGATTTCGGAAGGGCCGCTCACAGTCCTTAAGGTCAAAGGGGTAAGCTGGCTGCATAACCTCAAGTCCCGCGAACGGCTTCGGAAAATCCATAAGGCCGGGCAGCAGACGGTTTTTCCCGAAGCACACCTTGCTGAAGTAAATCGTGCCGTCAGGCGTCCTCTTTCTGGTCATTTCTGGGTATGGTAATCCCAGCCAGCGTGTAAGCATCCGAGGGCTTGAGGCGTTCTGAATTATCAGCCGGTTAATGCGGATTGCAAACGCGCTTGGCATAGAACCAAACATCGGGGTGCCTACTCCTGCATACGTGAGCCCCTGCCCGCCTTCAGGTAGCAGCGTTATGCGCGCCCATCGGTCAGCCCAACGAACGCGGTGTCCCACAAAAAACCTCGGTTGGGATGCTCGGAAAATGTTGGTCCCGAGGGTCCGGCCCGCAATCCAGAGGCCGACGCGGACTTTATCGAGCCAATCCAAGAGAATTTCAACATCTGCTGCAGTCAAGGGCTGCTCGGATAGGAGCTTTTCGACCACTCGCTTGGCGAAGTCCTCTAAGACAGCGAACGTGTCGTTGCAGGTTTTGCAGGCCGGGAGTGTGTAAGAGGAGAATGCATGTTGGCGAACCTGAAGGTTCTCGGGCCCGTTCGCGTAATGAACCCCAAAAAACGCCGTCCGCTTCTCGTCGCCGGTGAGCTTCATGACCCACAAGGGGACCACATGCTCCTTGGTCTTTTCCTCTGGAGGCTGACCACAGAAGACGCAGGCTTTTTCGGGACTTGCTTTCATTGGCAGATGATGACGTTGATTGAAGGCCCGCGCCAGAAAAAAGCAGGGCATCTGGTCCCCTTCAGTGCCTCGTAGACGCTGAAACGGGCGATCCCCAGCTGCTTGATGATCGCACTTGCGACCAGCGATGGCCGCTTCGGGGTCGCTTTTCGAATGTCGGATTTCGGCGAGAAACCCATTGGAGCTGCCCGGCAGGTATCGGGATCGCGCGTTGGCCCTGTTCGCGGCCGCACCTGGGTGGATTTCGGAAGGGCCGCTATTGACTAGAGGCCGCCCCTTCAAGGCAGCGGGTTTGTGGTCTTCGCCGGACCAACCTTTCGCCCTTACTGCGGATTCACCACCGATGCTCTAATTGTTGAACCTGCTCGGCGGACGCTCCGACTGGAACACGGCGACGCCGTCGAAAAACTCTCGCCACTCTGCCTGATAGAACTGGTGGTTTAGCAACCCAGCTGTTTCCGGTTTTCTCCCCAAGGCCCTGCGGGACAGGAACACCATCGTTTTGCCCGTAGTGCCAATTGCCCTGTTTTCCAGCGCTCCAGTATTGGTGGGAATGGCCTTCGTCTCCGAACGGGACCATCGGTAGGTGCCCGAGTTGGCCGAAAATCCGAGAGCATATGACCGCCTGCCGAACTCCGCGGCAATCATGTTTCCCAAAGGAGCCGCACCGTTAAAGGCGGGGTCAATGCCTTTGCCTTTCGCGATGTGACTGTTCGCCGCCCAGATTATAACTTTTGGCTCAACCTTGCCGCGATGTGAAAGCCACCAACGCAGGTTCAAGTGCATCGACGCATCCCGGCCTGCAATCCGCTGTGGACCGGACTGAAAATCGCGCACCAGATATCTGTCAAGGTTGTCGAGCATCGCAAGGAGAAGGGGGTCTTCGTTGGTTCCGGGCCTTGCAAGCAGGATTTTCCGGGCGGCACCGACGCATTCTCGTAAACCCTCACGCTCCTGTGACGTGTAGGGCGTCTCTTTCGAATAGGCTGAGTATGTGCGACGCAGCAGCCGCCCGGCACATGGTTGCCGCTGATCTATCGGCAGTAAGCCGGTTAGCTCCGCGATCATCGGATCATTGCCGAACAGAAGCCCTCGGCTGCCCAGCTGATCGTCAAGTCCCCCGACGATGAAGTCGCCATTGCTCTTTGCGCTTGCAAGGAACGAAATCAGGCCATCCATTTCGCGGTTCTGGTTCCAGATTTGTCCGATGGCTGCGGATATCTGTTCCCGCGCTATCGCATTGCCGCGTCGCGCTTTGCGTTCAATATCGAGGAACTCGTACTGGCTGGATTCGAACAGCACGATCTTGAAACCGCAACGGGTCACAAGTGTCTCGACCAGCTCAGCCTTGAAGGCGATTGTCTTGCCTTCCCCGTGGAACCCATTCTCGCCGAGCATAACGATCTGGCGGTCGCAGGTCTCATCCAGAATGGCGTTGAGTGCAGCCTTCTCGTCTGCATCTTGACCGGACCAAGCATCGGTCTGAACAGGAGATTGGGCTCTGGAGGCGCCATGGCCTGACACCAAAGCGAACAGCGTTAAGGCAAGCAGGAAGCTGGGCCGGAGCCATGTGTGGCGACCAAGCAGCTTTTGCCGCCCGCTAGACTGCCCGAAGCACATTCCGGCTCGGTAGATCAAGAGGTTGTCGAAGAAGCGCGCCATAAGGCATATTGCGACATTGGGCTAATTGCGCAACGGCTGCATAGGGGTCGCTCTGAGAAGTTCGGCTTCCGGCGAGAAACCTGGTGTAGCTGCCTGACCGGTTTCGGGAGCCCGCAGGTTGGGTCTGGATGACCGGTGCTGGGTGGTTTGCTGAACGGCGGCTTTTGCCCCGACATAGTTGGGGGTTTGCTGTTCGGCTCCTGCCAATCTTGGCGTATGTAGAATTCCTGAGCCCGATCTAAGGCCGATTGAGGATCGTAAGACGCTAAATGAACGGCATGCTTAGTCATGCCTTCACCTTATTTTCCTCTCTATCGCGCAAAGGCATTGGCGCTGCCGCGGCGGGTTCGTTGGTGGCTTGGCCCTCGGCTGCCGCCAACACCGCGCCGGCTGGCACGATAATCGAGAGCTCTGCCAAAGCCGAATATGAAGAGGCGGGAGTTCTCCGCACCGTCACCTCAAACACTGTTCAGGTGCGGGTCGATGAATTGCTCGGGGTAGCGGCGGCCAGTCTGGATGCCGGGCCGCTCGCGGTGCGCATCGGGCCGCAGGTGCTCAGCTTTGTGGTCAGCAACACCGGCAACGGACCGGAAGCCTTCGCACTTGAGGTTGTCACCGCTGTTGCCGGCAATGGCTTTGACGCTGCATTCGATAGCTTTGCGATCGATGGCAATGGCAACGGTGCCTATGATCCCGGGGTCGATGTCGCTCTGCCCGCGCCCAGCGTCACCGCCAGCCTTGCGGCAGGCGGAACGCAGACGCTGTTCGTGCTGGTGACGATCCCCGGCGGGGTCACGGACGGCGCGCAGAGTGCCGTTAACCTGATCGCTCGCGCCGCGACCGGCACCGGCACGCCGGGAACGGCATTTGCGGGGGCCGGCGAAAGCGGCGGGGATGCGGTGGTCGGGCCGGGCGCTGGCATGGCTACCGCCACAACGCAGCTGGTTGCCAGCGCCAGCTCGGTTACGTTAATCAAATGGGCCTCGGTCAGCGATCCCTTTGGCGGATCAAGCGGCACGCCGGGCGCGACCATCACCTATGGCATTGCCGCCTCGGTCACCGGATCGGCCCCGGTCGACGCGCTCGTCGTCACTGACGCGATCCCGGATGGCACCCGTTACATCCCCGGCTCCCTCAACCTCGACAGCGCGGCGCTGACCGATGCAGCGGGCGATGACGCTGGCGAGGCGTCAGCCGGAGGAATCTCGGTCACGCTCGGCACCGTGCCGGGCGGGACTTCAAAGACTGTCACCTTTGCCGTTCTGGTCGAGGAATAGGAGCTCCCCCGATGAAAATTTTCCGCACCTTTGGCCTTGCCATGCTCGTGGCTGGTTTCGCCGCACAGGCGCAGGCGCAGGCGCAGGCCGAAGCGCCGCTGGAGCTGGTCGGCTATGTCAAGCTTGAGAAGGTCACGACCACCACCTCGGGCGAACGGCAAGTCGAATGGGTCGAACCGCAGGTCGTGGTGCCGGGCGACCGGCTGATCTTCGGCACGCGCTTTGCCAACAAGGGCCAGACTCCGATCGAACGGTTCGTGGTCTCCAACCCGGTTCCGGCCAGCGTGAGCGTGTCGGGCGAGATCGACCCGGCCGCACTGGTGTCGGTCGATGGCGGGGCAACGTGGGGCAGGCTCGCCGAGCTTGAGATTGTCCAGCCCGATGGCGTGCGCCGCGCCGCACTGCCGGGGGATGTTACCAATATGCGCTGGGTCCTGCCCGCCATCGCTCCGGGCGAGAGCGGCACACTCGAGTTTCCCGTGACGGTCCGCTGAGTGCGCTGTCCCCCGCGTTGAAGATGGAGAAAAAGAAATGAATCCCCGCTCAAGGGTGGTCGCGCTGATGGCGGGCACCGCAATGATAGCGCTGCAAACCGCGCCAGCCTTTGCCGAAGGCACCCGCGTTGGCACGGTCATCAGCAACACGGCCACGGTCGATTACCGCGTTGGCGGGGTCGATCAGGTCGATGAAACCGCCACCGCCACGTTGACGGTCGATCGCAAGATCAATTTCGTGGTGAACCGGGTCTCCGACCCCACCACCACCGTCGTGCCGGGTGAAACCCGCGCGGTGATTGCCTTTGATGTCACCAATCTTTCGAACGACACCATCGATCTGGTGCTGGCCGCAGCGCAGGCCGCTGGCGATGATTTCGATGCCGACAGCGTCACCATCCATGTCGATAATGGGGACAATGTGTTCAATGCAGGCGATGCCGCAACCCAGCTCATCGACGAAATCGGCGAAGATGCGACCGTGCGGGTGTACGTGGTGAGCGATATACCGCTGGGCCAGAGCAACGGCGATCTTGCCACCCTGACCTTGTCGGCCACCGCCCATGTCGGGGGAGGCGCGGGCGCCCAAGGCGCGGTGCTTACTGCAACATCGGGGACCAATACCACCGGCGTCGATACCGTGCTGGCTGATGGCAGCGGCTCTGACGACAGCGCCAATGACGGCGTCTACACCGCGCGCGGCAGCTACACGGTCACCGCCGCCACCCTTACTGTCTCCAAAACCAACCGCGTGATCGATGATCCGGTAAACGGCACGACCGATCCCAAGGCCATTCCCGGTGCGACGGTCGAATATTGCATCACGGTCAGCAATGGTGCGGGCAGCGCCACTGCGACCAATATCGTGATCAGCGATGTTCTCCCCGCGGACCTCACCTTCGTGACCGGCAGCATCCGGATCAACGGCGCGCTGGATGGGTCAGGCAACTGCACCGGCGGCGATCCGGGGGGCAGCATTGCGGCTGGCACCATCACAGCGCCGCTTATCGATGTGGCCGCCAACGAGACCCGCACCGCCTCATTTCTCGCCACGATCAACTGAGCGCTGACTGTGTGGGCCGCGTGGCGTGTTCGATCCCCGCTGGCTGGCGATGCTGTGGCTGGATAGGTCGGTGGCTGAGCGTGATTGCGCTGGTGCTTGCCATTGCTGCGCCGGTCGCCGCGAAGACGATTGAAAACATCGCCCATGCCCGCTGGAACGAGGCGGGCATCGTTCAGGAGGTCGCGTCCAACCGCGTCGAGGTGACGCGCGTGGCCGCACCGCTGCGGCTTGATACCTTTCGCAGTGCGCCGGGCGCTCAGACGAAACTGACCTTCATGGGGTCGCGCTGCGGGCAGGGCAGGCCGGGTACGCCGACCGGGCCGGGGGCAGCGCAAATCCTCGCGATTGCCCCAGCCAGCCAGTATCGCCCGGGTGAGACCATCATCTTCACGCTCGCCGCGCCTTTCGCCAACCGCGATTCCGGCGTGGTCGACAGCCTTGCGATCACCGTCGACAACAGCACCGGCGGGCACATCGATCTCACTGTGTTCGAGACTGGAGTGGACACCGGCCTGTTTGCCGGCAGCATTGCCACGCGCCGGGCAAGCGTGGGGCCGAGCCGCGCTGAGTGCACTCTGGTGGTGGCCTCGGGCGACAGGGTGACGCTGGCGACCACGGGCGGCATGCCCGGCGGGGTGTCGGTCACCCGCGACACCTTGATCCTTGCTGACCCCTTTGGCGTGGTGTTCGACAGCGAGAGCGCCGCCCCGGTCTCGGGCGTGCGCGTCACCTTGCGCGATGCTGCCACCGGCGCGCTAGCGCAGGTTTTCGCCGAGGACGGGGTGACGCGCTGGCCTTCTTCGGTCATCAGCGGCGAGCCGATCACCGATGCAGCCGGCACCGTCTACCCGATGGCGCCGGGCCGCTACTGGTTCCCGCTCGCCCCGATCGGACGTTATCGGCTGCAAATCGAGCCGCCCCCTGACTTTGCCGCGCCCTCGGCGGTACCGCTTGCGCAGCTTGCCTTGCTGTCCCCCCCCGATGGCGGGGCTTTCGCCCTTTCCGAAGGCTCGTTCGGGGACGATTTCTCGCTCGCCAGCACCACCTGGATCGAAGTCGATGTCCCGGTTGATCGGGATGCAAAAGCGCCGGGCCTGGACTTCAGCGTCTCCCGCGCGCGCGCGCAACCGGGCGATCCGCTGGTCTACAGCCTGACGGTGAGCAACCCCGAGGTGCAGGAGCGCCGGAGGCTGGCCTTGGAGATTGATCTGCCGCGCGGCATCCGGTTGCGGACCGAGACGCTGCGGATCGACGGCGCGGATCCGCCGCCGGGCATTGTCAATGTGGCGCCGGACGGGCGCAGCCTCACCTTTGCGCTCGATCGCCTGCCAGGGGCGGGTGCGGTGCGGATCACCTATGGGGCCGTCATCCGCGCCGATGCGGTCGCAGGGCAGCTTGTCACCCGCGCTGTCATCCGCGATGCGCTGGGACGCAACGCCCGCGCCGAGGCCACCGTGATGGCCGAGGGCGACACCATTGCGGGACGGATGACCGTCATCGGTCGCGTGGTGCTTGGTGATTGCGGCATGGTGGCAGACACCGCCTCTGGCCTCGTCGGGATCCGGGTGATGATGGAGGACGGCAGCTTCGCCGTAACCGACGCCGATGGTCGCTATCGCTTGGAAGGTGTGGTGCCCGGCACCCATGTAGTGCAGGTCGCGCGCGGCTCCCTACCGCCGGGCGCACGGCTGGTGGACTGCGCGCGCTCGACCCGCAGCGCGGGTGCGGCGGGATCGCGGTTTGTCACCGGGCAGGGCGGATCGCTCGCCCGGGCGGATTTCCACGTCGTCGCGTCGACCGGCGGGGCTGCCCCCTTCATCGCGTGGGCCGACGATCTTCTGTCTGAGGACCGTCTCGCACAAAGCGTCTTCCGCCCTGCTCTTGCCACGGCAATTGCCCCTGTCACATCCGACTGGCTGGCGCTCGGCGACGGCCCTGATGGCTGGCTTACCCCGGCCGAAGACGCCAACCCGCGCGTCCCCGCGATCAAGGTTGCGTTCCGCCACCGCGCCGGACAGACCATCCGCCTGTACGTCGATGGCCAGCCGGTTGATCCGGTGGCGTTCGATGGCACCTTGAAGGCCCCCGGCGGCGGCTACGCCGTCAGCCAGTGGCGCGGCATCCCCTTGCTGAATGAACGCAGTGTTCTTGCCGCCGAGATCGTCAACTCTCTGGGCGGCGTCAACGCGCGGGTCGAACGCGTGGTGTTCTTCACCTCGCAGCCCGCGCGGGTCGAGCTGGTGGCCGATCAGTCACTGCTGGTGGCCGACGGCGTTACCCGGCCGGTTGCCGTAGTCCGCATCACCGACCGCAATGGCCGCCCGGTGCGAGAGGGCCTGTCGGGCAACTACACACTCAACGCCCCGTTCGAAAGCGCGGCCCAAATCGAACAGCAACAGCTGCGCCAGCTCAGCGGCATTGGCGAGGCGACGGCGCGCTGGCAGATCGAGGGCGACGAGGGCCTCGCCCGGATCGAGCTTGCCCCCACCATGGTCAGCGGCCAGCTGCGCGTGGCCTTCGACTTCGCCAATGAGAACATCCGCCGCCGGGAGGAGATCGAGGCCTGGGTAGTGCCCGGCGATGTCGAATGGACCATCGTCGGCCTTGGCGAGGCCAGCATCGGCGCGCGCACCATTGCCGACAACATGGAGCGCGGCGGCAATTTCGACAGCGATCTGGGCCCCAACGCCCGCGTTGCCCTTTATGCCAAAGGGCGGGTGCTGGGGAAATATCTCCTCACGCTCGCCTATGACAGTGCGAAGCAGCGCGAGGATCAGCCGCTGCTCGGGGCGATTGATCCTGCGGCCTATTACACCGTCTTCGGCGACAATTCGCAGCGCCGCTTCGATGCCGCCACGCGCGAAAATCTCTATGTGCGGATAGAAAGCGCAACGTTCTTTGCGCTGTATGGCGATTTCCAGACCGGGTTCGATCAGACCACTCTGGGCCGATATCAGCGCACCGCCACCGGAGTGCGCGCGGCGGCGCAATTGGGCGACTTGCGTGCCGAGGCTTTCGGCGCGCGCATCGGCAGCGCATTTCGGCGCGACGAATTCCAGGGCAATGGACTTGCCGGGCCCTATGCGCTCGGCAGCCGCGACATTCTGGCCAATTCCGAACGGGTCACTATCGAAGTGCGCGACCGGTTCCGGTCCGAGGTGGTGGTCTCTGCGCGCAGCCTGACGCGGTTCATCGACTACACCATCGATGTCCTGTCGGGCACGATCACCTTCAGCGAACCGATCCTTTCGCGCGATGGTGACCTGAACCCGCAGATCATCATCATCGAATATGAAACGGCCCAGCCCAGTGGCGGCGCGATCAATGCCGGGGTGAGGGCCGAATGGTCCGCCGATGACGGCGCGGTGCGGATCGGGGCGACCGCGCTTACCGATCAGGGGGATGGCGCGCGCACCAATCTCGCCGTCGCCGACACCCGGTTGCGGCTGGGCGAGGCAAGCGAGGTACGCGCCGAAATCGGGATCAGCGCGGGCGCTGGCGATACGGCCACGGCGTGGCTGGTCGAACTCCAGCATCAGACCGGCCAGCTCGATGTGGTCGCCTATGCCCGCTCGGTCGAGGATGGCTATGGCACCGGCCAGCAAAGCCTTGCCGAGGTGGGGCGGCGCAAGCTGGGGGTGGATAGCCGCTACCAGATCAGCGACAATCTTTTGGCCATTGCCAGCCTGTTGCAGGATGACAGCCTTTCTGATGCAGTGCAGCGGCGCGGTGGGCAGGTGGAGCTGGCGTGGCGCACGCCCGGCACCGATGCGCGGGTGGGGCTGGCCCATTTCGCCGATCGGCTGGCCAGCGGTGAGCGCCGCAGTTCAACCTTGCTTCAGACCGCCGCAAGCCAGCGCCTTTTCGATAACCGGCTGGAGGTGAGTGGGGATACCAGCATCGCGCTGGGCGGCGGGGCGGGATCGCTCGATCTGCCGCCGCGCCACCGGCTGGGCCTGCGCTATGCATTGGCGCGCGATGTGCGGCTGACCGGGACCTACGAAATCGCCGATAGCGCGGCGATCAAGGCCCGCACCCTGCGCGCAGGGGTTGAGGTCAGCCCGTGGGAAGGCGGGCGGATCATCTCCAGTTTCGGCCAGAACAGCGGTGGGGCCGGGGCCGGTGGCGGGGGCGCCTTTGCCGGTATCGGGCTTGCTCAGACTGTCAATGTCTCGTCCACCCTGAGCCTTGCCGCGACGCTCGATGGCAACCGCATCCTTGGCGACGCCCCTGCGCCCGAGGCGGTGATCAACCCCGGCCAGCCGCCTGCCAACGGCGGCCCGCTGGGGGTGGATCGTACCTTGTTCGAAGACTTCACCGCCGTCACGCTGAGCGGGGCATGGCGCAGCGGGCGCTGGAGCGCCAATGGCCGGGCCGAATATCGCGACGGGCAGTTTGCCGATCGTTACGGGGCAAGCCTTGGCGTGCTGCGCCAGATCGGTGAAGGCCGCGCGCTGGGCGGCAATCTGGTGTGGACGCGCAGCACCGCCATGGGCGGGGCTTCTGCTGAAATCATGGATGCCGCCCTTACTATCGCGCACCGGCCCGATGGTTCAGATTTCGCGCTGTTGGGCCGGGTGGAATATCGCAGCGATGCCGTGACCGGCGCGGTTGCCGGGCAGACCGGACCGGTGGGACGCACCGCGCTGAGCGTCACTGGCGATGCGGTTTCGCGGCGGCTGGTGGGGAGCGTCTCGGCCAACTGGTCCCCGCGCACACGGGGCGGCGCGGGGCAGCTCAGCGAAATCGGCGTGTTCCTTGGCACGCGCTATGGTTTTAACCGGGTCGAGGGGCTCGATCTTGCGGGCCTCACTGCGCTGGCCGGGCTCGATCTGCGGATCGGGTTGAGTTCGGCTATTGATATCGGCGGCAGCGCCAGCATCCGTGCCAGTGTGACTGATGGCAGCTATAGTTACGCCTTCGGCCCGCAGGCGAGCTTTGTGGTGGCCAAGGAGACCATCTTAAGCCTCGGCTACAATATTGCGGGTTTTCGCGATCCCGACTTCAGCCTCGACCGCCCGCTGGATCAGGGGCTGTTCGCAGGCATCCGGTTCAAGTTTGATGCCGACACGCTGGGGCTGGCCGGAAGCGACAGTCCGCGCGGCGGACCAGAGGAGGCGCTGCGTGAGAACACGGAGTAGCCCGTTAGTCATGGTCTCGGGGTCCATGTGGCAATGCTCGCAGCCGATATGCGACGCAGCGCGGTCACCCGAGCACCGGCCTTTCACACACGGGGGAAACACCCCGTGAGGCGGATCGCGCGCGCCCTTGCCATCTGCGTGGGCCGGCTGGTTCTGGTCGCGCTGATCTATGGCGCGGCGGCCTTCGCACCGGCGGCAGCGCAATCGACCCGCAGCTTCAGCAATACCACCAGCGGCGGCATCAATTCGCTGACGACGTGTTTGCTGCCGCTGGTGAGGAACTTCACGGTAACGAGCAACTTCGTGGTGGGAGACGTCGATCTCGGCGTGCTGGCGAGCCATTCATGGCGCGGAGATATCAGCATCACGCTTCAGTCACCGGCAGGCACGCGGCAACAGCTTGTCAACGGCAATGGCGCGGCAGCGGGCGACAATTTCAACGTCAGACTGAATGACGGCGGGACGCAGCTCGTCAACACCGACAATCCCGACGGCAATCACTCGACGACAGGCGTGCCGCCTTACCAGAACAACTTCAGGCCCGATGCACCGCTTTCGGTATTCAGCGGACAGACCAGCGCGGGGACATGGCGGCTGGAAATCTGCGATACCTACTCGTTGCTCGACAACGGGACCTTCCTCCGCTCCGATCTGTACCTGACACCGCAGACCAGCAGTAGCGGCACGGGCGCGATCTTCGTCGTTTCCAGCACCGCCGACACCGGGACAGCCACGCTGCGGCAGGCGGTGATCGACGCCAACGCGGCACCGGCAGAGGCCGCCACAATCAGCTTCGCCATTCCCGGCGCCGGGCCGCACACCATCACCCTGTCGTCTGTCCTGCCGAACCTCACGACCAACGGCCTGACCATCGACGGCACCACCCAGTCAGGCACCCAGTGCCGCGATCTGTGGGCCGGAAGCGGCCATGACTTGCGGGTCAATGTGCGCGGCGGAGGGTTCAACGGTTTTCAACTGGGCGGCACCAACCAGACTATCAGAGGCCTGTCGCTGACCAACTTCGACAATGCCATCATCACTCTGGCGGGCAGCAGCAATGCCACGATCCAGTGCAATTACCTCGGCCTGCTCGCCAATGGCACCAGCAGCGGCAATACCCGAGGCGCTCTCGTCAGAGGGGCCAGCGTGCGGATCGGAGGACTGAATGCAGGTCAGGGCAATGTAATCTCGGCCAATTCGATCGTCGGGGTGGTAACAGAACAGGGCAGCACCGACACATCCATTCAGGGCAATTTCATCGGCACTGACCCGACCGGGATGACCAGTCGAGCCAATGCGAGCGGCATCAACAATTTCTTCGGCACCGCCACCTGGCGCGACATCACCCGCAATCTCATTTCCGGAAACGCCAATTCGGCGCTCGTGCTGGAAACCGATGATCAGATCAGCCCGTCCACCGACACCATCCGCATCCAGCGCAATATCATCGGCTTTACCCGCGGCCTGTCCGCGCTGCTGCGCAATGGCGGGGACGGCATCCGCTTTCCTTCGGGCAGCATTGCCAACGTGCTCATCGGCGGCGATGCGACCAGCGCGGGTAACACCATCACCGGCAATGATCAGGGCATATCGCTCAACTACACGCCCAACATCACCATTCAGGGCAATGTCATCGCGCGGTCTGGCCAGAACGGGGTAATCGCCACCGCCGTAAACGGTTTGACGATCGGCGGCGCGTCTGCAGGTCTTGGCAATGTCATCGGCGGCAACGGCTTATCCGGCATCGCCGTGATCGATGGATCGAGCAATGCGACCATCCATGGCAACACGATCGGAGCGGTCAGCATCGCCGGCGGCACGTTCGAGAACCAGAACCATGCAATATTCCTGAGAGGTGTGAGCAATGTCACCATTGGAAACGGCACTGCCAATGGCCGCAATGTCATCGCCCGCAATGGCTTTCAAGCGATCTTGAGCGGGGGCACAGTGTCGAATCTTACCATCAATGGCAATTTCATCGGGACGGATTCCAGCGGCAATGTCGCGCTCACCAATGCCTCAAGATCGGATGCTTTCACCAAAGATGCGGTCGCCTTCAGCCTCGGCAATTTCAGCGGAGTCGCCATTAGAAACAATGTGATCGGCGGGCACGCTGGCGCGCTGATTGAGTTTTGGGACAGCACCGCTACCGGCGTGACCATTCAGGGCAACACCATGGGCGTGGGGGCCAATGGCGCGGCGATCATTCCCGCCGATGGGGTTGAGCCGTTGCTGTTCACCGGTGGCCCGACCCGCAACTATTCCAACGTGCTGATTGGCGGCTCTGCGCCGGGTCAGGGCAATATCATCGCCAATGGCCTGTATTCAGGGATCAGGATGGAATCCACCGGCAGCAATATTCAGGTGATCGGCAACACCATCCGCAACAATGCCGGATTCGGGGTCACTTTCCAGACAAACACCAGAGCAGCGCTGGTCAGCAACCGCATCTTCGATAACGACCTGCTGGGCATTGATCTGGAGGAAAACTGGATCACCCCCAATGATGCAGGCGATGGCGATGCCGGGTCCAATGATCTACTGAACTTCCCCGAGGCCATCCGCGCCGTGGCGATCGGTCCGAACGAGCTGCGCTACAATTTCACCCTCGACGTCCCGGCCGCTGCCAGCGGCTACCGCATCGAATTCTTCGCCAGCGGCGCCGCGGACCCGACCGGTTTTGGCGAGGGCGAGCGTTATCTCGGCCATGTCGACATCACTCACGCGGGCGGTGTGCAGACTTACACCGGCACGCTCACCACGCTTGAACCGGTCAGCATTGGTGATGCCATTTCCGCCACCACCACCCGGCGCACGGCGGGCGGCGAGTGGGATATCACGTCGGAATTCTCCGCTGTCGCCACGGCTGATGGCGTCGCGGCGCTGAGCGTCGCCATGGAAACCGAACTGTTCGAACCGCCTGCAGGCGACGCCTTCTTCACCCCCGGCAACGACGTGCTTGTCACCACCACCATCAGCAATGGTGGCACCGGCAGCACCGATCCCGATACGGTGTTTGTGGCGATTGCGATCGATCCGGCCAATGCCTTCTTCAACGCGGTCACGCCATCGCTGGGAGGGGTAGTCGGCTTTACCAGCGGCTCGCCCTTGCTGACGTTCACACCTGCCACCGACCTGCGCTATTCAAATGCCGCCGCTGCGCCTTCATCGCTAGCGCAATGCACCTATAGTCCTGTCGGAGGCTACGATCCGGCTGTCCGGCACGTCTGCGTGAACCCCAAGGGCGGCCTGCCGAACGGCGGACCGCAAGGGCAGTTCACCTTGCAACTACGCGCGCGCATTAACTGACATGGGGCCAGAAGCCGTTAGGTGAGAGCCCCTGTCCTGTGACCGGGCAGTCAGCGCCGCCCTTTATGTATGACCGAATTGGGGTCGCTTTGAGAAATTCCGCTTCTGGCGAGAATCCCATCGAAGCTGCCGGACAGGTTCTAGGATCGCGGCGACTGCCCGCTCATGGCAGATGATGGGTGGTTTTGTGACGTTTCAAAAGGTTGTCGATAGCGTAAGATCTCTGAATGAGAAAAATCGTTGCGTTGCTGCTTGCCTGCATCGGTCTGTCGAGTTGTGTTCCGACACCTGCTGATCGGGAAGCATTACATTATGTTGCAGCAGTCGAAATCCCTATCGACGACAGAGAGGATAAGTCTGCACTCGCTAAGCTTTTGAGTTCTCTGGCGAGTAGTCACCAAGGTCTTCATGTCGATGAAAATATTGGTCGAACTGCCGAGCATCCCGAATGCACAGGTGCGCCTGACCTGGATGATCGCCTGATACCAATCATTACGATTTGGCGAGGGGATGACGATGATCAACTGGTCGGCAGCGTGAGCGATCTGACAAATCGTAGAAGGGTTTGGGCGACCTTCAATAAGGGCCGTGAACCTGAAATGGAGGCGCAATTTCGAGAAGCAGCGCTGGAATTGATCATGAAGCGGTGGCCGGATGCAAACGCACTTCCAGTTCTGCCTCGTGGAGGCCTCCCGCTGCCTCGCGATCTAGTTATGACTAGTCAAGGCTACCGGATCGACCGATCAAGAGCTGAAGCCTACAGCCTGTCGCCCGATTCCGATTTGCTCACGAACTGATCTTCGCAATTTCCGCTTAGGGGTCGGAACCTGAATGGCAGATTTTTCTCAACGAAGGCAGCTTCCTGCCGTTCGGCTTATGGTGACGGAACCTGCCAGTCAGCTTCTGCGCGTTTCTCGCCAGCAGCCGACATTCAGCAACCGACCCCATTGCGGACAATTTGCTTGTATGGTCAGGTAGCTAAATGAGTGGCAACCCGTCATATAATGCGCTTCAGAAAGAAGTTTGCGTGGAATGCGGTTGGTGCGGTGGGATTGTTAATGGAAAGCCATCCCACGTCGATAACTTCATTCCAGAAGCAGGTCCTGTGAGCGCAGACCAATTCGTAGATTGGTTGTTTCTTGCAGAAGGAATGGACCCGTCCGAAGACCCTGACAAATGGCAGGCGCACAAAGACGATCTACGCGCCGCGTTTATTCGCCACATGGGAGCCGAGATTGTAGATGCCTCGATGCTCCAATGGGATGTCGGCTAACCACCCACCTGTTGCCGGTTCAGTGATAGTCAGACTTCGACAAAAGCGGCCATCGGAGTATGCCCGACGGCCGCCTGTATTGTCAGATCTCGATGCGCTCCGCCAGGACAAGAGCATCCTCCACGTCGACTCCGAGATACCGGACCGTGTTCTCGATCTTGGAGTGGCCGAGCAGAATTTGGACCGCCCGCAGATTTCCGGTCGTACGGTAGATCATGGCCGCTTTGGTGCGCCGCATGGAGTGAGTGCCGTAGTCTTCACGCCGCAACCCGACCGCGGTGACCCATTCATCGACGAGCCGGGCATACTGCCGCGTGCTCATCGGTTGGCCGGATTGTATTCTGCTTGGGAACACGAAATCATCCATGGTGCCGCCCCGTCGTAGAAGCCATGTCGCGAGGCTCGAGCGGGTGTCAGCGGTAATTTCAAATTGCACGGGTCGACCGGTCTTACGCTGAATGATCATTGCGCGGTCGCGGACTTCAGATCCGGCCACGAGGTCACCGATCTTGAGCTTCACCAGATCGCAGCCCCGCAGCTTGCTGTCGATCGCCAGGTCGAACAGGGCACGATCGCGGAGCCGCTCCTCTCGATCGAGGAAGAACCGGATCGCCCAAATCTGCTTTTGGGTAAGCGGCCGCTTGGTGCCGACGGTTCTGCCGGCATTCCATGAGACCCGGCTTTGCATAGCAGGGTCGAGGTGAGAGTAAGTCATCATCTTTCTCCATGGCCTTGATTGGCCAGGAAGAAAGAACGCGCCCCGAGCCAAGCACATCGCGCTGGGCACGCCGAGGCACTGTAATAACGGTCTACACGGCCCCAGGCGCATGCTCGCAAAAGGGCGGCTTTCAGGATCCCGCCTCCGCCCGGCTCATGGCAGCTCGTGGGTGGAAAGCTGCCTGACCGCTTTCGGGTGACAGAACGCGAAAGCTGCCGTTGATCCCAGCCGAATGATGCGTCGCCTCCCGACCACGTGCAGTCGTTAAGATCAGCCAACGTCAACGTCTGCTCTTGCTAGAGGCTGCCGTCTGGATGCCCTGAAGCGGACCGTCACTTTCGCGCCCTGATCACGATCCATAGGCCATTGTCCAGCGTGGCCCGAAAGCGATCATACAAGCTGGACTTCGAAAACTTCAGCTGCTGTTCGGCGCCAACCTGTTCGCGCGGGTTCAATGTATGGAATGGAACTGAAGGGGACCAACAGGTCCTCGCGACGGCCTTATGTGCGGGCGGCTATCGGAACTCGCTGCCAAATTGCGCTGGTCGGATGCATCAACGCTGCGGTAAGCACTCCTCTGCCGGAGATCGCTAATGATCGGTTCAATCAGTGGGGGCGCTGATGCGGAAGCGGATATTGATTTTGTTGGCCAACGGCTTCGAGGTCATGGAGGCAGCTTGCTTCACCGAAGTTTTCGGCTGGGCATCAATTTATGGCGAGATCCGCTTCGATCAGCTCTCTGTCGGGCTGCGTAGCCCAATAACGACAACATTCGGCTTCGATGTTATCCCCGAGACGCTGCTGGACGAAATCGACCCCGATGATTTCGATGCGCTGGTCATTCCGGGCGGGTTCGGCGATGCCGGTTTCTACGAAGAGGCGCTGTCCGAACCGTTCCTCGATGTCATCCGCAAATTCGACAAGCGCCGCGCGCCGATCGCCGCGGTTTGCGTGAGCGCCCTGTCGCTCGCCGCAGCCGGCGTGCTCGAAGGCAGGCGGGCGACAGTCTATCACCAGACCGGCGGCGCCCGGAAAGCCGAGCTAGAAAGTTACGGCGCCATCTTCGTCGACGAGCCGCTGGTCATTGATGGCCACCTGATGACATCGACTGGCCCCGGCACCGGCATCGAACTCGCGCTCAAGCTGCTGGAAGTGCTGACCTCGCCCGCGTTTTCGCAGGAGCTGCGCGTCCGCATGCGCGTTCCGACCCCTGACGCTGCGTGGTTCCGCGCCGCGCAGGTCTAGGTTCACCGTTCAATGCCGCACGCCGGCAGCGTCAGCCCAGCCTCGCCAAGGCCCGCGCAGTCGCAGCGCGATTCTCGATCTTTTGGACCCACGCGTCGAGGATGGGAAACTCCTTGAGTTCGAAGCCCGCATAGCCGGCACTGCGCACCCAAGAGAAATGGGCGATATCCGCGATCGAGTAGGATTCGCCATTGAGCCATTCCACGTCGTGCAGATGCGTTTCGAGCACAGCAAGATGCCGGCCAGCTTCGCCTTCGAAGCGGCCGATGGTGTAAGGATCGGGTGACCTCATCGCGCGGAAATGCGCCGCGTTACCCATCATCGGCCCTAGCCCCGCCACTTGCAGGAACAGCCAGCTGAGGGTCTGTCCGCGCGCGGCCGGCGCGGTGCCCAGTAGGCCGCCGAATGCTTCGGCGAGATAGAGCAGGATCGCGCCGGATTCGAACACCGTGACAGGCCCATCACCGCCGTTAAGGTGCCGGATCGCCGGGATCTTTGCATTGGGGTTAATCCGGAGATATTCCGCAGACCGCAAATCGGCTGAACCCAAGGCGATCGTTCTCAGATCATAGGGGACGCCAAGCTCTTCAAGGGCAATCGGCACCTTGATGCCATTGGGTGTGTTGGCCGTGAAAACTTCGATCATCGCATACTCCATCTATCGGGTCTGGTCACAGGATTTGCAGGAGAACTTCGGGCGCCACGTCGGTGTCTCTCGCGCCGCGCAGAAGCTCGCCGAGCGGATCATCGCTCAGGGCTGCAGCGGGCGCGCGGGACGGGAACAAGCTTGCGAGCAGGCGGATCATTGCCGTTTCGACGCCAGAATCCGCTTCGCCTCCTTGGCAATCGCGTGCAGTTCTTCGGTCGTGACGCCGATCTGGAGCGCGCGTGTGCGAGCCTGCTGGATACAGTCATCGTCGCCTGTCTTCATGGCGCAGGCAAAGGCGACGGCAGCCGCCGTTCGCGCCTCGAAACTGCGTCCGCTAATGGCGGCGTCGATCTCTGCGCCTGTCAGACCCGATTGGCGGGCTTCGCGTTCCAGCTGGGTCAGGGTCTTGTGGCAGCCGCAATCGCCAAGCAGCGCGAGCTTCAGCTGCGCTGTGACACGGGTATGAAGCGGGTCAGGCATGGCGGTTGGCCCGCCCGCGCGCGACGGAAACCTGCGACATGGTGGATCGGGTCACGGCGAGGGCCACGGCAGCGCCGAGGTTAAGCAACGCGGCGGTCAGCGACCCACCGGCAAGAGCGGCGATGACGGTCGCCTGCCAGCGAAACAGCCACTCCGAATGGGGAGCGTGCCGGATGGCGAGGGTGATCTGGGACATGGTTGTTCCCCGACCCTATCCACAACGGCGCGCCGGCAATCCGGCCGCCATTGCGGATAGGGGTTCATGGACGGGAGGGATGTTCAGTGAGCGTCAGAAATTGTAGCTCACGCCGACAAGCGTCTGGTGGCGGTCATATTGTCCGCCATTGCTGCCAAGGTCGCTGTAACGGTACTCGGCACGGGCCGAGATACGGTCGGAGATCGCATATTCGAGACCGCCGCCGACCTGCCAGCCGTCGAGATTGTCCGACGCGGTCACCGGGCCCGTGAGCCCATCCAGCGATGTGCGGACGCGGGTGTTGGCATAGCCGCCGCGGACATAGACCAGCGCCTTGTCGGTCACGAGATAGCCGGCCCGCGCAGACAGATCGAAGCTGTAACGCGGATCAATGGTCAGCGACTTGCCAGCCGAAGCCGCGCGGTTCTGGTCATCGACAGCCGCGCTGAAACCGGCTTCGGCGCCGATGACGATCCGGTCGGTTGCCTTGAGGTTGTAACCGGCATAGCCGCCGAGCACGAGCGCATCGCGTGAGGCTTCACGGGTGATCGGCTGGGCATCGATGCGATCAGCGATCTCGCTGCGTTCCCAGCCCGCGGTGACACCGACATAGGGGCCGTCGAAGGTATCGGCATGGGCGGGCGCCGCAGCGGCGCCCAAGACGGCAAGCGCGGCAATCGAAATGAGAGGGGACTTCATGATTGTTCTCCAGTTGGATCCCGTTGTTGGGGTGGGCTGGAGATAGGCCGGTCATTGCGCGACGATAATTGGGCAATTATGGAAGATATTGTTCCTGTAAATGGAATAAATCAGTTGATCGAGCGATTGGCGCGCAGCCGCTCCACCGCCAGATCCACAAAGGCCCGGACCTTGGCCGATGCCCGGCGGCCCTCGGGGTGGACGACATGGACCGGCAGGGGTTCTTCCTCGAACTCGGACAGGATCGTCTGCAAGTCACCATCGATCAGAGCTTGGCCGATCTGGTAGGACAAAGGCCGCGCCAGACCCCAGCCCAGCATGGTAGACTTGAGCACAGCGCCATATGTGTTGAACGACAGTCGCGGCGCGATCCGCACCACCGGCTTACCTTCTCCGCCGAAGCGCCAGTCGAGCGAGGCCCATGATGCCGTGCTGACGATGATCCTGTGTTTTGCAAGGTCGGCGGGATGCTTGGGCACGCCGTGCTGCTCGAAATAGCTCGGCGCGCCGCACACCACCCGGCGCACCGCGCCGACGCGGATGGCGCTGAAGCTGGAATCGGGCAGGTCGCCGATGCGGATGCCGACATCGATCCCCTCGTCCACCATGTTGGTGATCCGGTCGACGAACAGAGCACGGGCATTCACTTCGGGATTCTGGTCGAGATATTCGGTCAAAATCGGGGTAATGTAATCCTGCCCGAACAGAGCGGATGCCGTCACGGTCAGGACACCGGTGGGCTTGGCGTAAGAACCGCCAGCGGCCGCCTCAGCTTCGACGACATCGGCAAGGATGCGCCGGCAATCGTCGAAATAGCGGACGCCGGCCTCGGTCAGCTTCACCGTCCGGGTGGTGCGGGTGAACAGCCGCGCGCCGATCTGGTCTTCCAGAGATGCCACGGCGCGGGTGACGGCAGGGGGGCTCATGTTCAATTGCCGCGCGGCTTCGGCAAAGCCGCTCGTTTCGGCGACTTTGACAAACACCTGCATCGCATGAAAACGCGACATAATTTCCGCCCCCAACCTGAAATCGGCCCAGATCTAGCTGATAAATGCATTCAGCGGAATAGTGCCTTGCAGCGTTCAACGGTTCTGATCGCGCCCCGGTGAGCGCATTTGATGGCTCGCCGGATGGCCGCCCGTCATCTGCTCTTGCCAAAGGACACGACCATGAAGCTCTATTCCCACCCCATTTCCGGCCACGCCCACCGTGCGCGGCTGTTCCTGTCGCTGATCGGCGCTGACGTTGAAATCGTCGAGGTTGATCTCGCCAAGGGTGAACACAAGTCGCCCGAATATCTCGCCAAGAACCGCTTCGGTCAGGTGCCGCTGCTGGAAGATGATGGCGAATTCATCCCCGATTCCAATGCCATCATGATCTATACCGCCAAAAAGTTCGGTCGCACCGACTGGTTGCCGGCAGACGAGTTGGGCGCCGCAAGGATGCAACGCTGGCTGTCGGTCGCGGCTGGCCAGATCGCTTTTGGCCCCGGTGCCGCCCGTCTGGTCACCATATTCAAGGCCGGCTTCAACGCCGAAGAGGTGATCGCCCGCGCCCATGCGGTTCTAGCGCTGATCGAAGCCGAGCTTGATGGCCGCGAATGGATCGCCGCCGACCACGCCACGATCGCCGACATCGCGCTCTACAGCTACATCGCCAGCGCGCCCGAGGGGAATGTCGACCTTTCGTCCTACGCCAATGTCAACGCGTGGCTGGCCCGGATCGAAGCGCTCCCCGGCTTTGTCGAATTCGCCAAGAACGCCGTGGGCCTTCGCGCCTGACCCAACGGCTACCGGGGCTGCCCAAGGGCGGCCCCGGAGCACCGCATTCCGGGGGAGATGAGAGATGACACAGACGCCGTCACCGTTTCATAGCGGCGAGGTTGCGCTGCAAAACACCGTTGGGGTCGCCGAACGCATGGAGGCTTTCGGTCGCCGCGTGATCCGCGACTCCATGCCGGACCAGCACCGCGACTTCTACCGCCAGCTTCCTTTCATCGTGCTCGGTTCGGTCGATCCGGCGGGCGATGCTTGGGTGACGCTGCTGACCGGCAGACCCGGCTTCATGACGAGCCCCGATCCCAAGCGCCTCGCCTTTGCGGCGAAGCCCGATCCGCAGGACCCGGCAACCGCATCGCTGGCCGATGACGCCGCAGTCGGCCTGCTCGGCATCGAACTTCATACCCGGCGGCGCAACCGCATGAACGGCACGATGCGCCAGAAAGCCGATCAAGGCTTTGCCATCGCGGTCGAACACGCCTTTGGCAATTGCCCGCAATATATCCAGCTGCGCGACTTCGCCTTCGTGCGCGAGCCCGATGATTTTTCCGCTGTGCCCGCCGCACAAACGCTCGACATGGATAGCCGCCAAGTGCGCGCGATGATCAGCGCCGCCGATACGTTCTTCGTGTCATCCTATGTCGATGACGCGGATGGCCGCCACGTCGATGCCTCGCACCGCGGCGGCAAGCCCGGCTTCGTGCGCATCAACGATGATGGCTCGCTGACCATTCCGGATTTTGCCGGAAACCTCCATTTCAACACACTCGGCAATTTCCTGCTGAACCCCAAGGCGGGGCTGATCTTCCCCGACTTTGAAACCGGCGACATGCTGCACCTGACCGGTGATGCCGAGTTGGTGCTGGAATCCGACGAGATCGCCGCCTTCCAGGGGGCCGAACGGCTGTGGGTGTTCCGCCCGCGCAAGGTGGTGCTGCGGCCCGAAGCCTTGCCACTGCGCTTTGTGATGCAGGCGGGTGGGATGTCACCCAACAATCTGATGACGGGCGACTGGCAGCAGGCCGCCGCACGGATCGAGGCCGAAGAGTTCCGCAACAGCTGGCGCCCGTTCCGGATCGCACGGATCGTCGATGAGAGCAGTGTCATCCGCTCGTTCCATCTCGAACCTGCCGACGGCAAGGGCATCGTCACCCACGAAGCGGGCCAGCATCTGCCGATCCGCGTGCGCCCCGATGCCGCCGCCGAGCCCGTGCTGCGCACTTACACGCTCTCCACCGCGCCGTCCGACGGCTTCTACCGCCTCAGCGTAAAGCGCCAAGGGCTCGTCTCGAACCACTTGCACGATGATCTGGCGGTGGGCGACATGATCGAAGCGCGCGCGCCGGCGGGCGGGTTTGTCATCGATCCGCTCGAAGCCCGCCCTGCCGTTCTGCTCGCCGCCGGTGTCGGGATCACGCCGATGCTGGCGATGCTGCGCAGCATCGTGTTCGAAGGGCTGCGCAAACGCCGCATCCGGCAGACCTTCATGTTCATCGCCGCGCGCTCGCTGGCAGAGCGGGCGTTTGATCAGGAGATCGCCGCGCTGGTGGCACAGGCGGGCGGCGCGGTGCGGGTGATCCGGCTGCTTGAACTAACCGAAGGCGCGGCGCCCGGCATCGATTATGACTCCGAGGGACGCATCAGCGCCGACCTGTTCCGTCAAACCCTGCCGTTTGACGCCTATGATTTCTACATGTGCGGCCCGCCGCCCTTCATGCAGGGGCTGTACGATCAACTGAGCGACATTGGCGTCGCC
Organism: Porphyrobacter sp. ULC335; assembly: GCF_025917005.1. Lineage (NCBI taxonomy): Bacteria > Pseudomonadati > Pseudomonadota > Alphaproteobacteria > Sphingomonadales > Erythrobacteraceae > Porphyrobacter > Porphyrobacter sp. ULC335. Next base: position 3,157,757 of record NZ_CP078091.1, on the reverse strand, counting down.
GATGCGCGGATCCACGCCGAAGCCTTTGGCCCGGCCTCATTGAAGCGCGGCGAACCGGCCAGCGTGGACGCCTTGCCCCCGATTGCCGAAAAGCCGGTGCCGGTGGCCTTCATGAAATCGGGCAAGGAAGCGCGCTGGGATGCCGCTTCGGGAAGCCTACTTGACCTTGCCGAAGCACGCGGCCTGACGCCCGAATATAGCTGCCGCGGCGGTTCTTGCGGGACCTGCGCGGTGAAGGTGCTCACCGGCAAGGTGACCTATGCATCGCGCCCATCTGCCAAGGTTGATGCCGACAAGGCGCTAATCTGCTGCGCCGTCCCTGCCGACCCTTCAGCGGGCGGCGGAGACCGCTTGATCCTCGACGTTTAACCTCATCATCAAGGTACAAGAATTAATGGCGAAGAAAGTACTCCTGTTGCTGGCCGATGGCTTTGAACCGCTCGAAGCAGCCGGATTTACCGATGTGCTGGGCTGGGCGAATATCGACGGTGATGAGCCGATCGAACTCGTCTCGGCAGGCTTGCGGCCGCGCCTTCGCGCGACTTTCGGCTTCTCGGTTATTCCCGACGCTTTAGTCGCCGACCTCGACCTCGACAGCTTCGATGCGTTGGCCGTGCCCGGTGGTTTTGACGGTGCCGGGTTTTACGAGGACGCTCTGTCCGAGCCGTTCCTTGCGGTGATCCGCCATTTCGAGGCGCGCGGCCAGACGGTCGCATCGGTCTGCGTGGCGTCGCTCGCGCTCGGTGCGGCAGGGATTTTGCGCGGGCGGCGGGCGACGACCTATCATCAGGTGGGCGGCCAGCGCAAAGCCCAGCTTGAAGGCTACGGCGCGCAGTTCATTGACGAGGCGATCGTCATAGATGGCAAGCTGATCACATCGACCGGGCCTGGCACAGCCATCGAAGTGGCCTTTGCGCTGCTACGCGACCTGACCTCGAAGGCGGTTGCTGACCAAATCCGCGCCCAGATGCGCGTGCCTCGTCCCGATGCGACCTGGCAGATCGCGCCGCAGGTTCCGACGGCATGACCCAGCGCCCTGTCGATGTGGCGTTCACGCCCGCGGTCAAGGCCGCCCAGGTGCGCAAGGGATCGCGCGCCATTTACGAAGGGATGGAGATGGGCCAGTCTTTGGATGATCTTGCGGCCTTCATCGCCAGCGTCCGCAGCTTCTACCTCGCCACGGCCAGCAAGGAGGGCCAGCCCTATATCCAGCATCGCGGCGGCCCGCCCGGCTTCCTGCACGTGGTCGGAGAGCGCCAGCTTGCCTTCGCCGATTTCAAGGGCAACCGGCAGTTCATTACCACCGGCAACCTCTCCGAGAACCCTCGGGCTTATATCTTCCTGATGGATTACGCCCATCGCCAGCGGATCAAGATCTGGGGCACCGCACGGGCGGTTGAGGGCGATGCCGCGCTCGAACAAAGCCTGATGCCCGAAGGCTACCGCGCGCTGCCTGAGCAGGTCATCCTGTTCGATGTCGAGGCGTGGGACTCCAATTGCCCGCAGCACATTCCGCAGATGTTTCATGCCGATGATGTGCATCAGGCGATCGATCAGCGCGACGCGAGGATTGCTGAACTGGAAAACGAACTCGCGGCGTTGCTCGGCGCGGAATAATCCCTTTCGCGCTTCCGCGGTTCTCGGTCCAGCCGCCGACCTCTAACTTGCAGTTGTTATCGGATCCCCCCTCTCTCTCCCGATGACCATGCGCGGATGCTTCCCCCCGATTCCATCCGCATGCTGACCGGGCGGGGCTTCCCCCCCCTTTACCCCGCCCGGTCCTTTTTCATTCCCAGCCAATGGAGCCTGCCATGACCCGTCCGCCGCTTCCCCCCTTCACCGAAGCAACCGCGCGCGAGAAAGTGCGCTTGGCCGAAGATGGCTGGAACAGCCGCGATGCCGCCAAGGTGGCGCTTGCCTATACCGAGGATACGGCGTGGCGGAACCGCGCCGAGTTTCCCCGCGGGCGCGCCGAGGCGCAGGCGTTTCTTGAACGCAAATGGGCGAGGGAGCTCGATTACCGGCTGATCAAGGAACTGTGGGCCTTCACCGAAAACCGCATCGCGGTGCGCTATGCCTATGAATACCACGATGACAGCGGCAACTGGTTCCGCGCCCACGGCAACGAGAACTGGGAATTCGTCGAAGACGGGTTGATGCGCCGCCGCTTCGCCAGCATCAACGAACACCCGATCCGCGAGGAGGATCGCCTGTTCCGCTGGCCGCTGGGACGCCGTCCCAATGATCATCCCGGCCTGTCGGATCTGGGGCTGTAGGCGCGGCCATGCCGGTGGAACTCAGCCCCTCGGCCTTCAAAGCCGCCGTCATCGATGCCGATCATCCCGTCCTCGTCAGTTTCTACGCGGGCGGGTGCGGCCCGTGTCAGATGCAGGCCCCCATGCTGGATGCGCTCGCATCCCGGTTTCGCGGAACGGCCACGATCTTCAAGGTCGACGCCGGGCGAAACCCCGAACTGGCCGCGCTGTTTGCAGTGCAATCAGTGCCGACCATGATCCTGTTTGCAGGCGGCAAGATCGCCCGGCGCTTCACGGGCCTGACCGAAGGCCGCGACCTGATCACAGCGATGCTGGCCAGTCTGGACGATTGCTAGGCCGGCGTTACGCCTGCTGGTTCGCCCCACTTCATTGTGAGCCCTTGCGTTGGTCAGCGACGATCTGCTGGCGTGCCTCATCGCGATTATCACTGTCGCGAAGCGCGCTGGCGAGCCTGCCGGCCCGGTCGCTCCCGAAGCGCGTGGTGCTGCTTCCCAATACCTGTTCATAGGCAGCAATCCGGTCTGCCTTTTCGGCACGCGCCGACAGCACCGGCGGTGCCATCACCGCACCTGTCAGCACAAAGCCGGCCAAGGCTGCAATAAGCCCATCTGTATGATTTTGCATCGGAAGGCTCCTGCTCGCATGGACCGCGCCTTGCGGGTTCAGGCGTGAAGTAATCCGCGCGACGCTGCGCCAGAACGGCGAAACGGTGCAGCAGATCATTCCGGAGAATGGAACGCCACGGTCATGGGCGGATCAGGAGCGGATCAGGCAGCCACCATTGTCACAGGCGCAATGGATCATTGCCATAGGCCCGCATTCTCATCGCCCGGCGAATGGATAGATTGGCCTGATCAAGCGCTGCCCCATTCACGCTTCCGGCCTCTCGGGAACGACAATGCGCGCCAGCCGAAAGAGAATAGCCATGGACGATCCCTCGTCGAAGTGCGGCCAGCCCGCGATGGTGCTTGGGGAGGCAGAATGATGGACCTGTGCGTCGATTGCCTCAAGCGCGAAAACCCGAGCTGGACCGAGCGCTATCGCAAGGGATCAGCGGCGCTCCTTGCCTATGGCGCGGGGGTCTTTCTGCTCCCTGACAGCCCTGCCGCCTTTGCGCTCCAGGGCCTGTTCTTCCTCGCCGCGTTCCCGTGGATCGTGTGGCCGCTTGTTGCCGCCGCTCGTCCGAACAAGTCTTTCTAGGAGATATCCGATGCCCGAAATTGAAATCTACACCAAGGATTACTGCCCCTATTGCAAGATGGCCAAGGCGATCCTGCAGCGCAAAGGCGCAGCTTTTCTGGAACATAGCGTCAGTGACAATCCCGAGCTGTTCGACACCATGGTCAGGCGTGCGCAAGGCCGGAGATCCGTGCCGCAGAGCTTCATCGGCGGTGTCGGGATCGGCGGCGCTGACGAGCTTTCATTGCTGCAGGAGCGCGGTCAGCTTGATCTCATTCTGCAAGGCGAGCGATCGACCCTTGATACGGATGAGCCGTGTTTCCGCTGTCTTGTGCAATAGCCGGGCGAACAGCCCAGCATGCGTGAATTTGATGTTGCTGCCCCGGACCGTGACTTGGCCTCTGTCCGGGGCGGTGACGAAACGAGGCTAAAGCTGGAGCGCCATCTGCCTGACCGTTTCGAGCAGGCGATTGGCAAAGCCCCATTCATTGTCATACCAGCCGACAACGCGGACAAGACGTTCGTCCGTCACTTTCGCTTCTGCCAAGTCGACCGTGACGCTCGCCGGATTGTGGTTGAAATCGACCGAAACCAGCGGCTCATCCGTGGTGTCGAGTATCCCTTTCATTGAGCCGGCAGCCGCGTCGGCAAGGATTGCGTTGACCTCGTGTTCGTTCGTCGGCCGTGCCGCGTGAAAAACGAAGTCGATCAGCGAGACATTCGGCGTCGGCACCCTGATTGAAGCACCGGACAATTTGCCCTTAAGCTGCGGAAGCACCTCTGCCACGGCCTTGGTGGCGCCCGTTGAGGTCGGGATCATCGACATTGCCCCGCCGCGCGCGCGCCGCAGATCGGGGTGATACTGATCGTGAAGCCTTTGGTCATTGGTGTAGGAATGGACGGTAGTCATATGGCCGCGTTCAATGCCGATCATCCGGTCCAGCACGGCCGCAATCGGGGCGAGGGCATTGGTCGTGCAGCTAGCATTGGACACGATCGCGTGTTCCGGGCGGAGCAAGCCGTGATTGACGCCTTGCACCACGGTTATGTCGGCGTCCTTTGCAGGCGCGGAGATCAGCACCCGCCGCGCACCGCGCGCGATGTGGCCCGAGGCACTTTTGCGGTCGGTGAACTGGCCGCTCGCTTCGATCACAAGATCGATACCGACAGCTCGGTGATCCATCGCTGCCGGATCGGGAATGCGGGTCACGGCTATCCGGTGGCCGTCGACCATGATCCAGTTATCGCCGAATGCAACCTCGCCCGCCGCAGGTCCATGCACGCTGTCGCGTTTGTAGAGCGCTGCGCAGCTGTGCGGGTCCATCATGTCGTTGATGGCTGCAAGCGCGATGCCTTCCGGTCGCTGTTCGAGGATGAGCCGGGCCAAAAGGCGTCCGATCCGGCCGAAGCCGTTTATGGCAACTAGCTTGGTCAGGGGTTCTATCCTTGCTGTGGGGGGACGAGGCGCAGGCCGCTCACGATCACGCGGCGGGCCGGCAGTCGAGGCAGGGGCGATGCGCGGGCGAGCGTTCATGCATCGCATCACGGGCGGCCCGCAGCGCGGTGCGCACTCCCTCCTCGATCACCGGATGGTAGAAGGGGCTGTCGAGCATTTGCTGGACCGAACGGTCGGCCTCGACCGCCCAGGCAAGCAGGTGGGCGATGTGTTCGGCTGCCGGACCAACCATTTCGGCCCCGAGGAACTTGCCAGTTACAGGGTGGGCATAAACGTTGAGCCTGCCGACATTGCGTTTCGCCACGCGGGCACGCCCCTGCCCGGTGAAATCGACCGAGCCGGTGATGAAGCTCGCCTTGGCCTGCCTCAGTTGCGCGTGACTTTGTCCGACCATGGCGATCTGCGGGTCAGAAAACACCACGCCGATTGGCGTGCGGCGATGGCGCGGCGCCACGAAGGGAAAGCGCGCGGCATTCTCCCCGGCGATCCGTCCGGCATCCGAGGCTTCATGCAGCAGCGGCGCATCGGGCGCAGCATCGCCGGCGAGGAATATGGTGCTCTCGCCGATCCGGGCCGTGCGGCGATCCCAGCTGACTGGTGTGCCGTTTTCATCGAGCGCAATGCCCGCATGTTGCAGACCCAAACGGTCAAGATTGGGGCGGCGGCCGGTGGCAGCGATCAGATAGTCGAAGCGTTCCTCAATGTCCCGGCCATCGACCTTTTCGCTCACCACGACTTGGTCACCCTGGCGCTCGACAGCAAGAATTTCAGCACAAGGCGAGAAGCGATATTCAGCGGCGTAGGCAGCGTGTGCGGCCTCAGTCACACCCGGATCGGTCAGCGGGCCGACCCGCCCGCTGCGCCCGAACAGCTTGACCCGCACGCCCAACCGGCCAAGCGCCTGAGCCAATTCCAGACCGATAACGCCGTTGCCGAACACCGCGACGGATGCCGGCAGGTCATCCCAATCGAAGACATCGTCATTGATGATGAGCCGATCGCCCAGCGCATTCCATGCCGCAGGCCAAACGGCACGCGATCCGGTTGCGATCACCACGCGCCCAGCTTCGATTGCGGTTCCATCGTCCAGCATCAGACGGTCGGGGGCAGTGAAGCGGGCTGATCCGCTGATCTTGTGGGCATCCGGCCAGCCTTCAACATCTTCCAGAACGAAGCCGACAAAGCGGTCGCGTTCGGCGCGGACCCGGGCCATCACGGCCCTGCCGTCAACCTCGACCTGCGAGACCCGGATACCGAAGCGGCCCGCGTGATTGGCGTGATGCGCTGCCTCAGCTGCAGCAATCAGGAGCTTCGATGGCATGCAGCCAACCCGTGCGCAGGTCGTCCCGTAATGCGCTTCCTCGATGACGAGGACCGAGTCTGTGAAATTGCGCGCCGACTTGTAGGCGGACATTCCGGCGCTACCTGCACCGATAATCACGACATCGGCTTTGATGGATCCGGTCTGTGGCATCGCAATCTCGCTCGTTCAGTTGATGGGCGAGAAGTAGGGCTGCGGGGTTGGAGCAACAATCGCACAACGGGGAAACACTCCGTGCCGCGCGGCGGAACAATCATGGCTTGGCACCGATCTGGCCTCGTTGCGAAAATTCCCACAGATGGAATGAATCCTTGCGCGCAAGGCCCACTAATTCGCTCCGCCTGAGCGCTTAGACGTGTGCTAGGCGGCCCCGCTACTGAATCGCCATGACGACGGCAGCAGAGGACTGCGAGTTTGATGCTGAGGAACTGATATCGTGAAGAGAAGCGCGGTCACACTCAACCACGTGGGCATCCCTGCTCGTGATCCTGATGCCCTTGCTGCATGGTATGGCCGTCATTTCGAATTAATGGTCGAAGGTGCCTTCGCCTATGGCGATGGCTGGCTGATCGCCTGCGAACAGGCGGTCCAACCGACGAAGATGCCCGCGCATTTCGGTTTCATGCTGGACAGCAGGGGCGAGGTCGATCGCTGGAAAGCCTATTTCGACGATCAAGGTATCGGAGTGGACACCCAGCGCGGCGGCAACGCGATCTTCATGACCGACCCTGAGGGAAACATCTTCGAGATTTTTTTTGATCCCACGGTCTTTGTTGCGCCGCGGTAAGGGCCGAGATTTAAAAGCGGATCAGGAGGGTGAACGCTCGATGTCGCCTCCTGACAAAACTCGCCGTGTGGCAGGTTGCCCGTGAACGGCACGAAAGTCCCAATTTCAGCTGATCCGAGCTCCATGAACACGTGGCCGCTTTCAGAAAGTCGCAGGTCATAACTGGACGTCTGACTTGGGGTCGCTTTCAGAATTTCGTCTTTCGGCGAGAAACCCGCTGAAGCTGCCCGGCAGGTATCGGGATCGCGCATCCGCCTCGCTCATGGCCGCTCGTGGGTGGGAAGCGGACAAATCGTTCAGTGTGCTTGCTTCATCCGTTCAACAATGAATGCGGCTTTCGAACGAATGCTGGTGGAGCGATCATTGAGGAATGACCCTGCCAGAGCGATAAGGTCCGTATCATGTGAAGCATGGTCGATGATTGCCTCAAGCGCGACCTTTCGCACAGCGGTTGAGCGATCACGCAGGCCGCTGCGAATCGCTTCAGAACGATCAGAATGGATGGTCAGAGCCCGCTGCCAGACACGTGGCCGCCAACCGCTAATTCCCATCGGCTTATCTATCCAGAAGCGCTCCCCTGAGCCGTCAGTTGAGCGAGCATAGCCATACGCCAAGGTTTGTAGGGCGACGGCGCGCACTCCCGAAATTTTCGCCTCCACTGCGAGCAGCTTGAGGTGGGGGTCGATCCATTCGTATTGGAGTAGAGACCGCAGCCACGAGGGTAGTGGTCCGTTTCGTTGCCTGAGAAGCTGCGCCACGATCTCTGCTACCGCCTCCGGGCGAGCTACGAGCGCATCCATTGACTGTCGCTCGGCGTCCGACCAGCGCCGCCAAGTCGACCTACGCCCTGCCGTCTCAAGAAAGAATACGGATAGCACGTCGGGGCTAGTGAACGGTAGGCACCGATCCATGCAGGCTTTGGCGCTAGAACGAACCTGATGAACCCAGTCGTTCCGACGCCACGCCAAAGCGGCGACCAGAAAGGCATTGGGGATGGGGCCTGATATTCTCTCAAGTGCAGCTTGTCGCAGGAATCCGTTTTTGTGGAACAGAAAGAGAAACGGCAGCCCAGGAACCTCATCCAGCAGATCCCGATCACTCCTTTTCCCAAGGACGTTGCGATCAAACCAGCTTAGCTTCTGAGACCAGCTCCACAGCCCCGCAGCTGAGGCAATCGCTCCATCTGCATCGGCGATGGATGCCGGGCTTTGATTTTCCGTTGCCGCAATGAAATCGGCAATGGGCTTCGCAAGATCGGCCTTCGCCTCGCGCGCTGCCGCATATCGCTCGATTGCAGTGAGCAAAAGTGGCGAAAGTGCCTTGGACATTCCTCAGCTTAGTCGCGCAGCTGTATGGCAGCAACGGGGTCGGTAGCTGAAAGGCAGGAATTTTTCGCGACCGGGGTCAAGCCGCCGTGCCGCTTTCGGGATGTCGCATCGACCCTGCTCATGGCCGGTCGTGGGTGGGGAGCTGAATGGCTGCTTCGCGCTCGGACTGGCAGAATAATTGCCTCGCATCAGTGCCAAGGGTGGCACTCACGTAAAGTGGCCTTTGATGAAATTCGCGCGCTCGCTAACGTTGTCCCTCGGAACGATGATCGTCTCATAGTCGAGCTCGCTGAACGCGCTCACAAGGCGATCATACTCCGCAATCGCCTCTGCGAGATCGTGCCGACGGCTTTCATCGGTCGCGTAGATTTCCGGCCAAGGCGGAGCCAAAAAGACACGTGTATGATAGCGTTCGAACGGTGCGAGGGTGTCATGAATTGATTTACCCGTCGCGTGCTGGAGTGCAACAGCTGCATCAACCAAGCCGCGATCAAAGAAAACCCAGCCAGTCTCACTCGCAACATGTTTCCTATCGGCAGCGGCAAGCTCGATGGCTCGCTCGGCAAATGCTGCCTTATTCACCCAAGGCAGCGCGCGACCTTCGCCTCGTAACTCCTCTTCAACAATCCTCAGTCCAGGCTCGGAAACGATCGTGAACCCATCACGTCCTAACTTCGACAAGATTGTCGACTTGCCGGCCCCCGAGCAACCAGAGATGACAATATGCTTGGTCGCCAAAGCTACTCTCCATCGGGACGAATCTCAGTCAGTTAGAGCGCATCTGCAATGCGTAGGACCGGTGCGTGCGCTCGGGCGCGGTGCTTCTGGCGGCTCCTCCGCCTATTTGCTGCCGTTGGTGTCTATTGAAGACGATAGGGCTGCCGGTGATTGTCTGAAAACACCCAAGAGCTCAGGGTAGAAATCTGCGATCCTAGCCATGGCGTCGCGGTTCTTCTCATAGCGGCGAAGCTCGTCCACCAGTGCGGGGACATAGACAAAGCCGCGCCTCACCTCCTCGGCGACCTCGGCATTCGCAGCCTCTTCTCCCCGATCAGCAGCAGTGAGCCGCGAAGTGATCGCCCTAATTATGCTCTCATTGATGACCTGATCCCAACTGCCATAGCCTTCACGACGCATGGCCTCGCGAAGCTGGCCGAAGTTCCCCTCAGTAGCTGCCACTTGGGAAGAATGACGCGCCGTCAGCGGGTTAATCACGGTATGGGCGAACTCATGAGCCACCAGAGGCTGAAGCCTTGCGGCATCACCGAAGTCAACAGAACCCGCTGTAAGTGCGTTCGGCCCGATAAATGCAAATGCAGCCGACTGTCCTCGAATGCCATCGACGCGTGAGGCAAAGCCGCCATCGTGCAGAAGTGGCCCTAGAATAACTTGCGTCGAACCGAGCGGAATCCCCAGGTAGGCGACTAGGGAACGCGTTGAAGCCACCACCGTTGGTCGGGTCTGTGCGACCATCCGCTCGTATTCCGGCTGATGGGAGGCATAGAACTCTTCGAACCGACATTCCTGCGCGAAATCACGCGCTGACGCCCAAAAGCCGGCAAGGTTCTCCTCGCCGCCAGCGCTGGCAATAACGCTGTCGCCCAACGGGAACCGAGGCTGAAGCTCTGGAGGCTCCGAAAGGGAAATGAAGGCTTCAGGGACATTGTTGAAGTCGAACCCGTTTGCGGACAGCGCCGAAAACTTCTTCACCGCAGCATGTTCAGAGCAAGCCGCAAAGAAGCTTGCTGCGTCGCGCTTGTATCCGGAATCGAGATAGGAGACGAGGAAGTAGCCCGACAGAAGCTGTATGACACCCATAAGCTCGATCCGTTGATCGACCGTAACGGTGGTTTGTGAAACCGGTGCGGACCGAGGCTCTTCCAAGGGCGTACAAGCTTGGCTGGCTACCGCCAGCAGCGAAAGTGCCGCGATACGCATTCCAAGTCTCCCAAACTATCGAATTCACACGCTATCACAACTCCTTAGGCTCTGAAAATCAGGAAACGACCAAACACCGCAACGACCGCATCGGGGTCGGTATGAGAATTTCAGCTTCCGGCGGAAAACCCGTCGAAGCTGCCGGGCAGGTTTCAGAGCCGCGCTGGGCTGCGGCGGATGACTTCAAATGGGTGGTCAGCTGACTGACCATATGTGGGGAGGGTTGACCCCGGCCCTACCAAACGCCCAATCGCTTGGTGGACCGGTCGAAAGAGGAGCCGAGACTCTATCCGGGGATGTGGATCCCGCAAAGTTTGTTGCCGTCAGGATCGCGCACGTAGGTCAGGTGGATCGTCCCCATCGCTGACTCCCGCGGGCCGGGAGCGTCTTCGATTGACGTTCCGCCGTTGGCGACGGCCACATCATGAAATTGCTGAACTTGTTCGGGCGAATTGCACGAGAAAGCTACCGTAGCCCCGTTCGCCACGGTGGCAGGTTCATCGTTGATCGGCTGAGTGACGATGAAGTTTGTTCCGCCCGGGTTCGGGTAGAAGAGGCGCATATGCCCGCTTCCGGCAATATTGTTCATTGGCTCTGGCATTCCCAGAACACCTAGAACCGCGTTGTAGAACTGCCGCGACCGCTCGATGTCGTTGGAGCCTACCATTGTGTGGAACAGCAATCTCTTTCTCCCTCGCGTTTCGCGGACGCTTGTGGAGGCAGTGGGAGATCAGAGCAAGCGGCGAGTTACGAGCTTAGCCCTTGAAGACCTTAGGCCGAATGGCGGCAAAGTTCCGATTACAGCGGTTCCGGGCCCATGAACACGTGGCCGCTTTCAGGACGTCGCCGCTCGCAAGCAAACGTCCGCATGGGGGTCGTTTCGAGAAATTCCGCTTTTTGCCATATCATCAGGAAATCTGCCCGTCCGGTTTTGGGTGTCCGTCAGATCGAGCGCGCATACACGCGAGCTCATGTTGCAGTGTGACTTTATCATAGTGCTATAGCGAAGCCGTAGTGATCATCTTCATCGGTCACGGCCCGCCATTAGCTTAAATAATCATCTGATTTATTGGCATGATTCTGCATGATATCGTTTTGGTCCCGCTATCGGTCCCATTTCGGCATGGCGCACGATTGATAAGATCCAACAGGGTGTCGTGGCAGTGTGCACGGGCGCGCGATCCCTCCTCCGCTACCATTCAAGCGATTTGTCCAATTGATTCTAAATGATTAATTTCCCATTGGCGGAAGTTGGCACCACATCCGATCCCACACTTTGAGCAGGATGTAGTGGTCTCTCTTGGTCGATCATTGGACCATGATCCGAGCGGGCAAGAGCTCGCTCCCCAACAAGTCTGAAAAGCTCCTTGCTGGTCAGATTTAGATTTTTCGGTGCGCTGCGGTGCCGTTGGGTCAGCCAATCAGCAAACGCACCTCGCGACCCTGGCTCAGTCTGCTCCCGATCGTCAGTATAAATGTCTGCTCCCGAACCAGACTCAGTCGTTCACGATCGCCAGAATGAACTTCCGATTCCGCCCGGAGCCGCCATGCCGCTTTCGGGAATGAGCCTCGCCCCGCTCATGACCGAAGGTGAGCGACGGGATGAGCCAGTCGGCAGCATCCCGACCGATGAAGCCGAACGACTAAACATGGATCGTCGCTAATGGGTCTACGGCCTAGCTCGGTGACGATGGAAATGGTATGTTTGTGCAATTTCTAGCAAAAACGGAATATCCTTCATGGTCGCCAATTTTCGCGTAGCAATCATAAAAATTAAAAATTTTGGGATCTTTTGAAATGAATTTAATATAGTCAAAATTAGGGGACTTAAAATAGGATTTATTATCACGTTCATCTACAATTACCAAGTCAGGCTTAAATTTATTTAGGTCTTCGATAATTGCATTTCGGGCGTAATCCATTATTTCGACCATCTTCACGCAATCGTCTGAGTTTTCTGCGCAATTTAATGACTGCGCGCGATTATAGGCGCCGGGAATAAACCACTGCGCTGGAAACCGGCTTGCCCATGAACCTGAAACTTCGTTGACGAATGGAAATGCTGCCCAGACATTCGTACTCAGCACGAGAATTTTTTCATTATTATTCTTTACGAAAGGCTTGAAGGCCTCAGTCGTAGCGCTTCGGTAAGGCCCGCGAGCGATTTGTTGTCCAAGTGTGATAAGTGCAATCAGAGTGAAGCTTGAGACTATTATCATGTCACGCCTGATTACATGCCACCTGCGGACACAGAGCCACGCTACGCTCAGCAGCACAAAGGACGACAAAGGCAGGATGTGATAGTTCCATCCCTTGAACTGGAGCAGATACGCCGCGGCTGCCCCGACACTTGCGCTCGCAAAAAGCTGGGTTACCGGATCCGAGAATGCCCTAACAACACGCCGCGCTGCGACTATGCCCAATACCAGCCCAAAGAGTTCGGGCTTCAACAGGACTTGCTCTGCGCTTGCTCCGTAAGCCGCATATACGTCACGCGCGACGGGGACGATGGATACAAGATATGCGGGATGAACTATGACCACGAACGCCACGTAAGTGATCGTTATCCCAGCGAGTGCCAGCAGTCCCGGATCGAGGAGCGATCGAAGGTTGCGTTCCTGCCATAGCCGCACGATGGCGATGCTTGCAGGGATTACGAGAAAATGGGGTTTCAGCAACAAGCCGAGCGCTGCAAACAGGGCCAGCGCGATCTGGTGTGACACACCAATCTGCGGCGTCGCGGGACGAAGGATAAGGCCCAGCAAAAACGGCAGCGCGAAAGCGAGCATCAGATGTTCGCGCTGTCCGAACTCCGCAATCGGCAGCACGAAGAGTGCGACCGTGACGAACAGCAGCAGGGTGGTCCGTTCGATACGCTGCAATGCCGCAGCGTTCAGCACCTTCAACGTCCAGAGGCACGAAGTCAGGCAGAGTGCGCAGACATAAACGAAATAAGTTGTGGTTGGATTGCTCCCCAGCGCGCGAGAAACCGTTATCGCCGGAATGGTCAGGTAGAAGGCAAGCGGTGGATTTATCTCGATAATGTCTTCGTAAAGACGCGATCCATCGAGAAACATGCTGGTCGCGGTAATATACCAACTGGCATCGTGGTTGAGCGAGAATTGTGGATAGATCACCGCAGCGAGAAGGGCTACCGTGACAAGAAACCACGCGCTGGCGAGTGAACTTCCCGGCTTCAGGGTTGCGTGTACTGAAGTCATGTCGCTGCCCCTCGATCTACGCAGTTCCGGTTGATGTATTCGCACGGTGCGAGGTAGCAAGAGCGCGACGCGGATAAATCGAGCGATCGATCCCGTCCTGTTGCTGCCCAACAAGATGATGGTGCTGATCTGACGGCACCTTCGCAGGATCCAGCTGACGACCTTGCGACCGCGCCACTACGCGCGACCCGAAGCTGACTCCGGCTCGCCTTGCTGAAGGGGACGCTTGAACGCCCAGAACTTCGCCAGCAGGAATGTTACCAGGGGAACTGTCATCACTACAAGTAAACCATAGGCGTATGTCGGAAGGCCGCTGCTCTGCGTCAGCACAAGGATCGCGCTCGACAGCGCCAGACTTGCGAAGGTCACCACCAGATAGCGGGCAGCTCCGTTCCACAGTCCGCGCTGGCTGGCGAAGGTGACGCGGGCGTTGCCGAGATAGGAAACGATGAAAGCCGCTGCCGCGCCGCAAGCATTGGCGACCAAGCCGTCCAGCGCGGCACGGTCGATCAACAGCCAGGCCACGCCGACGTGGAGCAGCGTCGCAGTGGCTCCCGTTACGCCAAATGAGGCGATCTGGCGCAACAGGGCCACGCTATGCGCGCCGCTTGCGCGCCACCGCGAAGAGCGACAAGCCGATCGGAAAAGGAATCCGCCCGAGGAGCCCGACTTCGAGCGAGAAGATACCGGTCATAAGCGCGTTCAAGGGCTCGGGTGGCACAGCGTGATCGACCCCTCCGGCGCCGACCAGCCGCGCTATCAGCCGCTGGGCCAGTGCCAGCGGGAACAGCAAGGTGTTAAAGTAGCCTATTCCCGCAATCTCGAAGCCAGCCGCATGAAGTCGCTCCGCCAAGAGCGCCCGCGTGTAGCGCCGCTTGTGCTGATGCAGTACGTCATGATCTGACCACAGCCACGGCACAGCAGGCACGGTGAGCAGCAATGCCCCCCCCGGTGCCAGCCGCTCTCCTAACGTGCGCAGCGAGGCGACATCATCATCGATATGCTCGAGCACGTCGAGCATGGCGATCAGATCGAAGCGATCATTGTCGAAGCCGATCTTGTCGGGAAGCCTGCCATAGGCGACAGGCCGCCGAAGCAGGTTTGCGGCATGAGCCCGGGCATCATCGTTGAACTCGAAGGCCTGCACCTCCCCCAGCTTATCCAGCATCGCAAGATTGCCGCCATAGCCGCAGCCTGCTTCGAGCACACGGGCGTTGGCAGGAAGTGGGACAAACATGGAAATCAGCTGCGCGACAATCCGGCGGCGACCCACGAACCACCAGTGACGGTCCTGCGAAGCACGCAGCGACTGATAGGCCGCCAGTTCCATTTCAGAACCCCACTGTTTCGGCGACGACATAGAGCGGGCGGCCGCGAACCTGCACAGCGATCCGACCGACGTATTCGCCCATCAGACCGACGCTAAACAGGTTCAATCCGCCCAGGAAAAGCACAGCGACCATGATTGATGCATAGCCGGGTGTGTCGGCTCCTGAGATAATCGTATAGGCGATCAAAAATGCGGCGTAGGCGAAGGCGGCGAGCGATATGATCGCCCCGACCATGGTCCACACGCGCAATGGAAAGGTCGTCGATGCGGTGATCCCGTCGAGTGCCAGCGCCACGAGCCGCGAAACGCCCCATTTGGTGGAGCCCGCCTGGCGGGCAGGCCGTGCATACTCGACTGTTTCGGTGCGAAAGCCGATCCATGAAAACAAGCCCTTGTTGAAGCGGCACCGTTCGGTCATCTCGTTAAGGACGGCAACCGCGGCGCGATCAAGCAAGCGGAAGTCGCCGACGTCGACCGCGATGGGATGCTCGGCAAGGGCGTTGATCGTCTTGTAGAACATTCGGGATGTGGTGCGCTTCAGGAAGCTGTCCTGGAGGCGGTCGATCCGCTTGGCGTTGACGATCTGCGCCCCGGCCTGCCACTTGTCGATCATCGGTCGGATCAGTTCCGGCGGATCTTGCAGGTCGACGTCCATCGGGATCACGGCGTCTCCGGTGGCCGCTCTCAGCCCGGCAGACAACGCCGCTTCTTTCCCGAAGTTGCGCGAAAGCGAAATAAGCCTGATTGTGCGATCAACCCGGCACATCGCCCTTACGATTGCGGCGGTGGCATCACAGCTGCCATCGTCGACAAAGACGATCTCGAAGCGTGGCGCGGTCTCGCCGGTCGGCCAGCTTTCGGCAATTACAGTCCTGATCGCGGCTGCGAAATGGCCGACCGAATCTTCTTCGTTGTAAACTGGCACAACGATCGAGATCAGAGGTTCCGCCGGCGCCGTGTGGCTGTGCAGCTTGAAATCTTCAATCATGATGCAAACCAGGCTGTGTTATGTTCGACAAGCCGTAAGCTTTGGTCGCAGAGCGCACGTTTGCATGAGACTGGTTTACCGGCACTGCCCATCCTTTCGTTTCGGTCGGATCGAGCTTAAGGGACTATGGTTAAGAAAAACTTCATGGACTAAAGATTTCGGGGGCCGTCAAAGCTTTAGCTCATGAGCATGCCGCGCGTTCTGTTATTGCTGTTGCCGATGCGGTTCCCTCCTAATTGGAGCCGAAACAGTGAGGCTCCCAGCGCTAGGTCCTGAACCACCCCCGCAGCCGTCACAGGGCAAACCCTTTGACCCATATGCAGGCAGCAAGCCGGTTCAGTGACAGTTCCATATGACGTAGTCGGACCTGCTGGCTCCGAGTTTGGGTCAACGCAGTAGCGAACGAACTTGTTAATCACGTCTGATGCATCACCTCTGGCGAGCAATCGAGCGCTACACTGGCTGATTGGCGGAACATGATGGGCAGAGCTCACAGCCGTAGGGGTAAGGCTCTGCATAATTGGAGGCGGATTGCCATCAGATTGGTAGCTCCGCCAGTCACCAGTCCTCAGATGTCCGAAAATCCCCTGTTTTCCCTTTTTTGCAGCCATTTCGTGCTGGATGGCGTTCGGCATTTTTTCGATATCTCCGTAGGCGTCCGTAACGATTGGGGGCATTTCTGGGGGCATCAAAATGCAGTTTTGGGGGCACAGATGCTCAGCGAATTGATGCCAAGGAGCGTCATGGTTCGGTCGAGCCGGCTCTACCTTGATGTTGCGCTGCTGCCACACCGGACCGCCTACGGGCCGTTGAAGCGTCCTTGGAGAAGGACGAAAATCAGGAACAAGCGCAAACGACCAAGCTTCTGCCACTGGCCTGCCTGTACTGCTGCTGGCCGGATGACGGTGTTCTAGATACCCTGATATCGAGCGCCCGCAGACTGAACTACAACGCGATGCCGTTGTACGTCAGAGCGATCTCTTACGCAGACTTGAAGCCGATCTCCATGATGATCCCGGCTGCGGCGACACATTCTAGAGCGCCCCGATCAGATCGCACGGTTTCGGCCTCAGCTTCTGTCGCATCGACAGACCGCCCGTCCCGATCGCGGCATAGGCTCCGCCGGCAAAGGGGCCCCAGACGGGAAGCCCGTCGGCATTGGGATCACCGGCTCTGGCGAAATTGACCCAGTAATCCTGCAACTGCACCTGCTGACCGGATAGACCAAGCGGTTCACGATTCAAGATGTAGCCGATCTCCGCCGCGTGCGCGGTGAGATTGTCGCGCGGTGCGCCCGGCGCCGGGGCATCGAATTCATAGCGCCACACCGGCCATCTCCGCTCTGCAAGCAAGGCGGCCAGATTGCCTGCCGGACACCGGAATACAAAGTCGGTCTCGATCCGGGCTTCGATAGGGCCAAGGCGGGGGTCAGCGCCGGCGCTCTCCTCGGCGCGATAGAAGGCCAATGCCTTGGTCGCTTTCCGGCCCAGCCAGTGCTGGACATAGGCCGTGATATCGACGCTTCCCGGCGACGGCCCGAATTCGAAACGGTTGCTGCCGACAATCACGGGGCGCGGCGACGCGGCGGCCAGAAGCTTGTCCGGCGCACGATGCAGCACGTGTCCGTCGATTGTCGTGCGTAACCACAGGAAATTTTGGTCCCACAGGGCGGCATCGCGCAGTTGCAGGTCCGCCGCTAGCAGTGCCGCTGCGTCAGCCCGCCGCAACGCTGCCAGATCGCCTCCGCCTGTGAGGGCATCGAGCTGATCGCCAAGATCAAAGGCCGCGTCACGCGGCCGGAACGCCATGCCGAACCCGGGCGTCCCGCTTTGCATGATGGCCTTGTGGAAGAGGCCGCGCGTCAGGGGTGTGGCCAGCAGCAACGACACGTCCTGGCTGCCCGCGCTTTCTCCGAACAGCGTGACATTGCCCGGATCACCGCCGAAGCGGGTGATGTTGTCCTGCACCCACTGCAAGGCGGCAATCTGGTCCATCAGCCCGTAATTGCCGCTCGCCCCAGCTTGTTCAGCAGCCAGTTGACGGTGGGCGAGGAAACCGAAGATACCCAGCCGGTACTGCACCGCGACCAGGACCACGCCCTGCTCCGTGATGCGACTGGAAACCGTCCCGCCTGCCCCGCCAGCGCGGTTGGAGCCGCCGTGGATCCACACCATCACGGGAAGCCGCTGGCCCTTCAGCGGCGCCCGCACGTCCAGTGTCAGGCAATCTTCCGAGGCGAACAGATGGTTCGCGCGGTTCCATCCATAGTCGTTCTGCATGCAGGAAGGAGCAGGCTTGTCGACCTTGCGGATGCCCGTCCAGGGAATGACCGGGGCGGGCGGACGCCAGCGCCGGTCGCCCAGCGGAGGGGCGGCAAAAGGGATGCCTTCGAAAATGCGCGCATCGCCAGCCTCGCCGAGACGCCCCTGAACCATCCCGCCGCTGACCCGGACGGGCAGGTTTCCCGGTCCAGCCGCCTCCGAGGACGCGCCTATCAGCAGCAGACCCAAAACAAGCCCAACCCCCGTCTCGCGCCAACCGGTCGCCCTGTGCCCCGGTCGAACGCCCACTGCCGGGTTCACGGTGCGGCTCCCAGGGTGACGGTGCATGGAGTCCCTCTCGGCCGCGAATGCGGACGCTTGTCCCGAACTTGGCCAGAGGTTATCCATGGCCAAGGTTAAAGCAATCAAATTGATTTTATAATCGGAACGCGAACCGGACGTGCCTTCAGATCGCTTCTTCGCTTCGGCGGAAGTAGCAACTACAATCGACAGCCAATGCCCCTCTCAAGGATCGAACAATGCCCCAACAGTCCCGGAATGCCGTCCGCTTGTCGGGAACAAATCTCGAGCGGGCAGCCGATCACAACCAGCGGATCACGCTGCACGCGATCAGGGTTCAGGGCACAACCACCAGGGTCGAGCTGGCCCGGCTGACGGGTCTGACCACTCCGGCCATCGCCAATATCGCCAAACGCCTGATCGCCGATGACCTTGTCCACGAAGCCGGACAAGTCCGCGAAGGGCGGGGCCAACCGGCGATCAAGCTGAAGCTCAATCCCGACGCCTGCTTTGCGATCGGCGTCAATATCGACCGCGATCACATCGCGATTGCGATTGTGAACTTCGTTGGCGACACGCTGGCGCGCCGGGCGATCGAGATCGATTTTGCGTTGCCCGAAGATGTCCGCAATTTCTACCGCCAGTCGATCACCGAACTCGTGGCGGAATCCGGAATAGACGTGAGCCGCCTTGTCGGCATCGGCGTGGCCACTCCGGATGACCTTGGCTCGATCGAACTTGCCGGCCGGCCGAAGCAGTATTCGGCGTGGGACAAGACCGACATTGCCGGACTGTTCGTGGTGCCATATGCTCTTCCGGTGTTCATCGAGAACGATGCCGCCGCTGCGGCGATGGGCGAGCAGCAGCTGGGCAGCGGGCGGCGCTATTCAAGCGCATTCTACATCCTGATCTCGTGGGGCCTGGGAGGGGGTTTCTTTGCCGATGGCACCTATGTGCGCGGGGCTGACGGCCGCAGCGGCGAAATCGGTTTCCTCAATTGCCGGACAGCCGGGGGGCAGGCCGAACCCTTGCAGCAATGGGTTTCCCTGTCCGGGCTGTCGACGCACCTTCAGGCACAGGGTCTGAAACTGTCGGAACTGTTCGCCGATGAACAGAGCCCGGCGTTCACCAGGGCGCTCGACAGCTGGATCGATGGCGCCGTCGAACGGTTGCTCGATCCGATTCTGGCGATCAATTGCCTGCTGAACCCGTCTGCCATCCTGATCGGCGGGCGATTGCCGCTCAAATACCTCAAACTGCTGGAGGAACGGCTCAATGCCTCGCTCGCGGTGCATGCCGCCCATCTGCCCGGCATCGCTCCGATCGAGCGCGCCGAACTGGCCGAGGACGCGCCCACAGTCGGCGCCGCGATCCTGCCGCTGAGCCACTATCTCCTGCCCAAGGCCGCGACCTTGTGGAAACAGGAGCACGATGTGGAGCCGGACATCGAAAGCACCGGTGCCTGGATGCAACGGGCCTGAACGCCTATTCGGCGGCAAGCTCCAACGGATTCGTTGCTGCGCCTGCCTCTGCCGCAATGCCGAGGAAGATGGAGCCGAGCGGTCCGGCCTGATCGCCAAGCTCGGGAGCGACGATATAGGGCCGGTCCGTTGGCAGGCGCATATAGCCTGCCAGACTTTGTTCCAGCTGGGCTTCGATCCTTGCAAGCAAATGGGGCTGGCGGTTCATCACCCCGCCGCCAAAGGCAATGCGCCGGGGGCCGGTGGTGCAGACCATGTTGTGGCACAGCGCGGCCAGTGCGTTGACGACGATGTCCCAGACAGGATGATCCGGTGCCACGTGGGCGATCTGTTCGACACCCAGCCGCGCCTTGATTGCGGATCCCGATGCCAGTCCCTCGACACAGCAATCATGAAACCGGCAAATGCTCGGAAAGTCGTCTCCGGGCGTGCGCGGGATCACCATATGGCCCAGCTCTCCATGGAGCAGGCCTCTGGTCGCCATGCCGTTGACGATCAGGCCGACGCCGACCCCGGTGCCGACCGTGACATAGGAAAAATCGGAAAGACCGCGCCCGCTGCCCCAGGCCATTTCGGCCAGCGCTGCCGCGTTGACATCCGTGTCGACCCCGCAGGCGACGGGAAACTCGCTGGACAGGGTGCCCAGAACATCGAAGCCGCTCCAGTGCGGCTTGTTGGTTTCAAGGATGTGGCCGTAGAGCGGCAATGCCGGATCGAGGCAGATCGGGCCAAAGCTGGCAATTCCAAGCGCGCGGAACCTGCGTTCTGCCCACCATTTACGCAGCATATGCTTGATGGCGCCGAGCGTCTCTTCGGGATCGGAGGTCGGGATTTCGGCCTGATCGATGATTGCATCTGGCCCCGCAGCCAGAGTGCAGACGCACTTTGTTCCGCCCAGTTCCACTCCTGCTATCGGCATGGATGACTCGGAAAGATGGCTGCTGGCTGTCACGATCACACCTTCTGTCGATAGCGACGTTTGTGTTCTGGGCCGACGGGGCAAGCAGACCACACAGGTGTGTTCTGCTTGCCCGAGCGCCGGTCAGAATGTCAAACGGAGCGTCAGGGAGTAGCGGCGATCGCTCACGAATGCCCCGCGTTTTGCCCGCACGATATCCTCATCCCTTGCGAACAGGGCGAAGCTTGTCTGGGTGACTTCGTTGAGCAGGTTGTTAGCCTGAAGGCCGACCTTGATGTTTTCGTTGAACGTGTAGAACAGCGAACCATCCAGCTGCCCCGTCGGCTCGGCAAAGACCGGCAGGAACGGGAAGCAGCAGTCTCTCGTGCTGAGCAGGAACCGCGAGCGCCAGGAATAGGCCAGACGGGCGTAGAAACCGCTCTTTTCGTAGAAACCTGCCAGGTTGACGTTGTGCCGGGACAACTGCGGCAGCGGAAGCAGACCGTAGAGTGCGTTCACTTCACCCGGCGGGCGTGCCCCATCGCCGGTGCCGTTGGCAGGCGTGCTGGTGGGGATCTGGCCGGGATCGATAAACGTGTAGGATGCCTGCATCCCGAGACCCGAAAGCGCGCCCGGCAGGAAGTCATAGGTCTGCTGGTAGGCGAGTTCGAAGCCCTTGATGCTGGAACTGGAGTCCGTGTTGGCAGGCCCGTTCAGTACCACATCGTAGGTCTGGCCATTGTTGGTCGCCGAAATGACCCCCTGACCATTATTGTCGATCACATTGCTCAGGCGCTTGTAGAACAGCGCCGCCGTGAGCGAACCGACCGGGTCGAAGTACCATTCGCCGGTCAGGTCGAACTGCGTTGCCTCAACGGGGCGGAGATAGGGATTCCGGGAGTTTGACTGGAACACCAGATCGCCCGCCTGGGTCACCCCGGCATTCACCCCGATAAACGCACGCAGGTTGTCAAATGTCGGCCGCGAGATCGCCTGCGATGCAGCAAAGCGGAATTGCAGCTTGTCATTGGCATGGAAGCGGACGTTCAGACTGGGCAGGAAGTGGCCGAACTGGTTCCTTGCCGCCAAGGGCTCGCTGGCGCCATTGGCAAAGGCCAGCACGTTGGTCTGCTCGGTCGCGGAGAGGCGGCAGATCGGCGGGACCGGGTCCTGCGGCCCACGCGGTGCGGAGCAATAGGCGGTCACGCTCGGGAAGTTCGACGGCAGAACGGTCTCCCGCAGGGGAGCCGTCAGAGCGCCGAAGGACACGCCCAGCGTATCGACGTAACGCACGCCGATATTGCCGTCGAAGTAGGACCCGTTGCCCTTGTCGGTCGAGAAATCGACCCGGACATACCCCGCCATCGTGCGCTCGGAATTCCGGAACACCTCATTGGGGCAGAAGTAGGTGTTCACCGTGGCGCAGGCACGATCCTCGATCGGCTGGTAATTGCCGACAGCGCGGGCGGTGATGGTCCGCAGAAGCTCCTGCGTGCCTTCGTAGTTTTCGGCGAGGTTGCCTTTGAGGAAAACCGCACCCGGCGGCTGGGTGGATGCGCCGCGGAAGAAGTTGTCGAAGCCGACCACTTCGTACAGCGAAGAGTCGATCGTGGCGTAGGTTTGTGCTCCGTTCGGGCCGGTCCATGTTTCGGAGGGCGCGCCCCAGTTGTTGTAGTTGTTGTTGCGCACCACCTGATCGCGATCGGCATAGCGTCCGCCGACCCGCACGCGCCGCAGGAAGCCTTCGTCGCTCAGATCATATTCGGCATCCGCGCGGAACGCCCATTCCTCGCCGTTATTGTCATCACGATCGGTAAAGGCATCGCGGAAATACAGGCTATTGGGATTGGAGAAGTAATCTGCGGCGGTCGGCGTGGTGCCATTGGGCAGGCGGCCGATGCTGAAGTTGATCTGGGGAATGCGCCCCGAATTATCGATCTGCACATTGGACCACGTGGCCGTGTCGATGATCTGGTCGATCTCCAGCGCCCGCGCTTTCACATATTGCGCATCGAACATGAAGCGCAGCCGGTCAGTGGCCTGGAACTTCACTTCCAGACTGTGGTCATCGGTCCGGTAGTCGGTCAGGAAGCCCCGGTTCGACTGGGTGGTGAAGATCCCACCCTCCTGGAAGTTGGGGAGTTCGTTAAGGTAGTTGCCATTGCTCCAGCCTTGCTTGAAGCCGCCGGGCCGGTTGATGGAGCCGTTGAGGAAAACGCCGTTCTGGTCAAAGGTGTAGTTGGTGCCGGCGGCCGGGAAGGTCGCGTTGACGTCCGGATACCAGACGTTCGGCTCGATCGTCTGCTCGGTCCAGCTATTGCGCCCCTCGGTGCGCAGGAACGCTGCGGTTGCTTGCAGACGGTCGTCCGCAGAAGCGAATTGCAGTGCGGCAGCAATCCCGATCCTTTCGCGATCGAAGTCCTGCGTACGCACCCCGCCGCCGGTCGGGGCATAACACGAGGTTAGCCCGCCGCCGCAATTGAAGGTATCCGTCACGGTCGACTGGAAGGGCGAGCCCACGTTGAAGGTGCGCGTACCGTTGAAGCGTTCGAACGGCGAGGCGATGAACGCCGAGTCCGCGCGGGAATAAAGCTTCGAGTAGGTCACGGAAGCGAGGAAGCCGACCCGCGCACCGCTCGGCAGGTCCCACTGGTTGCTGTAAAGGCCGGTCACGTTGGGCGCCGTGCGCTCGACCAGATCGCCGTAATTCAACTCACCCGAGAGGAAGATGAGCTGCTTGCTCGAATCGAACGGGCGGCGGGTGTTGATGCTGGTCGTCCCCGATATCCCGCCTTCGATCATGTCGGCCGTGAGGTTCTTGAAAACCTCGATCGAACCGACCAGTTCGGGCGCGATGTCGTTGTAGCTGATTTCGCGGCCACCGCTCACGGAGAAGGTGTCGCGCCCGTTGAACAGGCCCTTGACGAAATTGAGGCCGCGGATCGTGACGCCGGAACCTTCGACCGAAAAATGCTGTGAATCCTCGGCCGATGCGAAGCGCGTGATCGCCACGCCGGGGACGCGCTGCAACGCCTCGTTGACCGAGCGGTCCGGAAGTGCGCCCAGATCTTCGGCGGTCAGCGCATCGACAACGGTGTCCGCGTTCTGCTTGATAGCCTGAGCGCGCTGAAGGCTCGCCCGCAGGCCGGTCACGATGATCACGTCTTCGGAGGATGCCTCAACGGACGCGTTCTGATCGTCCTCGCCGGTGCCATCGGATGCGTCCTGCGCCAGCACTGCCTGCGACCCGAAGGCCAGAACAGCGAGCGAGACACCGCAAGCCAGCTTCCCCAACGTGGTGCTCGAATCACTTGATCGCCGTTCGGCCATCGATCTTCTCCCCTCATGCCCTGCCTGTATCGGCAGTTTCCCGTGGCCCTGCTGGTTCACAGGGCCATTCCCTTCAAAAAATCATAAAGCGGCAGCGATGACAAGATAAAAAAATTTGGTTTTCTTATTCGGGCCTGATAACCCGATGCCAAGCGCGGTGGAAAATCGTGGAGGGTGGGAGCGATCGTGGCGGGCCGTAAGCCGATGAAAATCGTCATTATTGGCGGAGGAACGGCGGGCTGGTCCGCCGCCGCGGCCATCGCTCGGCTGCTCCCCGGAATAGCAGATGTTCGCGTGATCGAATCTGCGGATATCGGCATCGTCGGAGTGGGCGAGGCGACCCTTCCCCATGTCCGGCAGTTCGTGCAGCAGCTCGGGATAGACGAGGCCGCATTCATGCGCGCCACCCATGCGACGTTCAAACTTGGCATCGATTTCCGGGACTTCGGCCGCATCGGGGACAGCTACATCCACCCGTTCGGCACCTTCGGGCGCGAGCTGGCGCAGGTGCCTTTCCATCACTTCTGGCTGGAATCGCGGAAGACCGGCTCGCCGCCGGATATCGGCCGCTTCTCGCTCGCCGTGCAGGCCGCGCGGGCGGGCCGGTTCCAGATCCCGCGGGACGACGATCTCTCGCTGGCCTCGAGCTATGGCTATGCCTACCAGTTCGACGCGAGCCTGTTCGGTCCGTTCATGCGGGACTTCGCACAGGCACACGGTGCGCAGAGGACGGAGGGGCGGGTCGTGGAGGTCCGTCAGGACCCGGAAACGGGCGACATCGCCAGCGTCACCCTCGAAAGCGGCGAAAGCTTCGCGGCCGATCTGTTCATCGATTGCTCGGGCTTTCGCAGCCTGCTGCTGGGCGAAACGCTGGAAGAGGCGTGGGAGGATTGGTCCCACTGGCTGCCGTGTGACCGCGCCATTGCCATGCCGACCGCTTCGCCGCCGGGCGAGATCGAGCCGTTCACCCGCGCCACCGCGCTGGAGGCGGGATGGGCGTGGCGCATCCCGCTGCAGCACCGGGTCGGCAATGGTTATGTCTATTCGAGCGCGTTTCTCGATGACGAGACGGCGGCAGAGAGCCTGCGACGGACTGTGCAAGGCCCGGCGCTTGCCGATCCGCGGCTGCTGCGTTTCCGGGCCGGGCGGCGGCGGCAATCATGGGTGCGCAATGTGGTGGCCATCGGGCTTGCCAGCGGGTTCCTCGAACCGTTGGAATCAACCAGCATCTACCTCTCGCACATGGCAATCATGCGCCTGATCGAGCTGTTCCCGGTCGGCGGCATCAATCCCGCCGACCGGGCCGAGTTCAACCGGATGGTGGACAAGGAGTATGACCGGATCCGCGATTTCCTGATCCTGCATTATCACGCCACGACGCGCAGCGATTCGCCCTTCTGGGACCACGTCCGGACCATGACCGTACCCGACAGTCTGTCGGGCAAAATGGAGATGTGGAAGCGCACCGGCCGGATCGAGAAATACGGCGAAGGGCTGTTTTTCGAACCGAGCTGGATCGCTGTCTATCTGGGGCAGAACATTGTGCCCGAAGGCTGGGATACACGCGCCGCCTTGCCCGAACCCGATGGACTCGTGCGGGCGCTGGACGGGCTTCAGCAGGAAATCGGCGCGCTGGTGCAGGCGATGCCCGGGCACCGGGCCTTCCTGCAGGCAGAGGCGCAGCGGCTGGCCGATGCAGCGTAACGCGCGCGCCCCCTTGCGCACAGTGGCCGTCGCTGGTGATGGCCCGACCGGCCTTGCGGCAGCCATCGCCCTGCGGCGCGCTCTGCCGCGCTGCGAGGTTATCGTCATCTCCACCCCCGCTGACCCCGCGGCGCTTGCCGATCATGCCATCACATCCACGCCGCAAAGCAATGGCTTCCTGAGCCGGATCGGGATCGGGGAGGGCGGACTGGTGGTGCGGGCCGGGGCAAGCCATCGCGTGGCGGTGGAACTGGTCGGCTGGACGGGTCCGCAAAGCCGGTCATTGCATCCCTATGGCGCCGCCCCGCCAGAAGGTGCCGCGGCCCCGGCAGTTGCCGCAGCTCTGGCGGCGGAGGGCCGCTTCGCCCATCCCTCGGACGATCCAGCCTCGCCCTTGTCCGACATCGATTACGCCTTGCGGATCAACCCGCCGGCCTATCGCAGGCATCTGGCCGCCCTTGCGGCACAGATCGGGATCGTCAGCCGCCGCGCCGGATTGTCCGCCGCCGTGCCCGATGCCGAAGGCGGGATCGCGCACCTCAGGCTTGCCGACGGCGAAATCCTCGCGGCCGACCTGTTTGTCGACTGTTCAGGACCGGCGGCGCTGGTCGCGCGCGCCCTCCCCGGTGCGTGCGCCGCCGGGGCCGAGGTCGACTGGTCCCGCATCCTGCCCTGCGATCGCCTGTTGCTGCCGGCTGCGCCGCGGCCCCCTTGCCTGACCCCGCTCGATCGCGTCACGGCGACAGAATTCGGCTGGCGGTCCGAGGTCCATGGGCGCGATGGCACCCACGTCGTCTTCGCCGCGCATTCGGCGGCAGGATCGCCCGAAGCATGGGCGAGGGCGGCGGGCTTTGATCCGGCGCAGATCGTGACCATCAGACCGGGGCAACGCACCCGTATCTGGCAAGCCAATGTGGTATGCATCGGCGATGCTGCCGTCAGACTAGAACCGCTGCACTGGCTCAATCAGGCACTGGCCCATTCCCAGATCGCGCTGCTGCTGGAGCTTTTGCCGGGGTGCGACTCCGATCCGCTCGAGATAGCGGAATTCAACCGGCGTGCCGCAGCCATGGCTGACCGAGCGCGCGATTATGTGGCGCTGCATTATTGTGCGCCGCAACGGCCATCAGGTCCCTTCTGGGCCCATGCCGCCAGCCTCGAACGTCCCGAAAGCCTGCAACGGACCCTTGGCGAATTCGCCCGGCGGGGAAGGCTGCCATTCTTCGAGGAAGATTTCATGCCGCGCGAGGCATGGATTTTCGCAATGGCATCGATCGGGCAACAGCCAGCGCCGACGCCCAGATCGCTTGCTCTGTCTGAGGAACAGCGGATCGCGCTTGCCGATGCGCAGCAGGCCCGGGCGCAGTCGGCAGTCCGCATCGCGCCGCCCTATGCCGAATGGCTGGCATCCTATCTCAGGGGACTGCAATGAACGCCCATTCTCCCATCGAAACGCTGGTGATCGTCGGGGGCGGCACTGCCGGCTGGATGGCAGCTGCGGCGGCAAGCCGGTTTCTCGACGATGGCCGCCGCAAGATCGTACTGGTCGAATCCGAAGAGATCGGGACGGTCGGGGTCGGCGAGGCGACCATTCCCCCGATCCTCAGTTTCAATGCCAAGCTTGGGATCGACGAGCAGGACTTCGTCCGCGCCACGCAGGCGACGTTCAAGCTCGGGATCGAGTTCGTGAACTGGGGTGGCTTGGGCGAGAGCTATATGCACCCCTTCGGTTCGATCGGTCGCGATTTCGACGGGGTCGCCTTCCACCAGATCTGGGGCAAATTCCGCGAGCGGGCGAAGCTTGGCCCGATCACCGATTTTTCCATGGGCTGCGTGGCGGCGGCGGCCGGAAAGTTCGCGCCATCGTCCAGCGATCCGCGCTCGCCGCTGTCACAGTTGGGATATGCCTATCATTTCGACGCCGGGCTCTATGCGCGGTTCCTGCGCGATTATGCCGAAGCGGGCGGGGTGGTGCGCCACGAAGGAAAGATTGCCGGGGCCGAGCAGGATGCCAAGACCGGCTTTGTGACCGCGGTGGTCCTGGAGGACGGGCGCCAGATCGCCGGGGACCTGTTCATCGACTGCTCGGGCTTTCGCAGCCTGCTGCTCGGTCAGGCGCTGGGTGTGCCCTATCACGACTGGTCGGAATGGTTGCCCTGCGACACCGCCTTCGCCGTTCCCAGCGAGCGCACCGCGCCGCTGCTGCCCTACACGCGGTCGACCGCACACGGCGCCGGCTGGCAATGGCGCATTCCGCTGCAACACCGCACCGGCAACGGCCATGTCTATTGCTCGGCCTTCATGGACGAAGACGAGGCCTGCCGGACGCTGCTGTCACACTTGGACGGCGCAGCCCTCGCCGAGCCGCGCAAGATCGCCTTCACTGCCGGGGTCCGCGACCGGTTGTGGGAGAAAAACGTGATCGCGCTGGGCCTCTCGGGCGGCTTCATAGAGCCGCTTGAATCCACCTCGATCCACCTGATCCAGACCGGCATTTCCAAGCTGTTCTGGCTGTTCCCCGACAAGCGTTGCAGCGCGGTCGAGCGGGACGAATACAACCGGATGATGCGCGAACAGTTCGCCTATATCCGCGATTTCATCGTGCTCCACTACAAGGCGACGGCGCGGGACGACACGCCGTTCTGGCGCATGGTGCGCGACATGGCGATCCCTGACAGCCTTGCCCGCAAGATCGATCTGTTCCGCGAAAAGGGCCGCATCCTGCGTTATGACCATGACCTGTTCGACATCCCCAGCTGGGTCGCGGTGATGCTGGGCCAGAACATCATTCCAGACGGCTATGATGCCGTGGCCGATGCGCTGGATGACGAGCGTGTGCTGGCAGCGCTCCGGACGCTGTCGGGGAACTATGCCGAACAGGCACAGCGCATGCCTTCGCATGCGGAGTATATTGCACGGTTCTGCCTGGCTCCGGCGATGGAGGCGCACGCATGAACGGGCAGCCGCTCCGCAAGGTGCTGATCGTTGGCGGCGGCACGGCAGGGTGGATGGCTGCGGCGGCCTTTGGCACCGCGATGCCGAACATGGCGGTGGAGCTGGTCGAATCCGATGACATCGGGATCGTCGGCGTCGGTGAGGCTACCATCCCGCAGATAAACCTGTTCAACGCGATGCTCGGGATCAGCGACGCCGATATGCTGCGCGAAACGCAGGCGACCTACAAACTCGGGATCGAGTTTACCGACTGGCTGCATCATGGGCACAGCTATCTCCACCCGTTCGGCGCCTTTGGCGTGCCGATCAATGGGGTCGATTTCTGGCACTACTGGATCAGATCCGGCGGAAATCTGGCGGGCCTGCACGAATTCAACGCCAATTCGGTCGCCGCGGCTACCGGACGCTATGCCAAGATCAACCCCCAGCCGCCCGCCAATTCTCCCCTTTCCAAGCTGTTCAGCGCCTTCCACTTCGACGCATCGTTGTACGCACGCCTGTTGCGCCGCGTGGCCGAAGCGCGCGGTGTGACGCGGCACGAGGGCCGGATCGTCACGTGCCACCGCGATGGCGAAAGCGGGCTGATGACGGCGGTGACTCTCGACGATGGCAGACGGCTCACGGCCGACCTGTTCCTCGATTGCAGCGGGTTCCGCAGCCTGTTGCTGGGGGAGGCGATGGGGGTGGGCTATCGCGACTGGTCGGCGTGGCTGCCTTGCGACCGGGCGCTGGCCGTGCCGACAGAGCGCCATGAGGAGCCCCGACTCTACACCCGCGCGACCGCGCAAGGCGCGGGCTGGACGTGGCGCATTCCGCTGCAACACCGCACCGGCAACGGCTATGTCTATTCAAGTGCGCATGTTTCCGACGACGAGGCCGCGGCAACGCTGCTGTGCGCGGTCGACGGCACGCCACTTGCCGATCCCCGCCCGCTGCGCTTTGTCGCCGGACACCGGGAGCAATTCTGGGCCGGCAATGTCATTGGCCTTGGTCTGGCCGGCGGATTTCTCGAGCCGCTCGAGTCCACCAGCATTCACCTCATCCAGCTGGCGATCAGCCGGGTGCTCAATCTGATGCCGCGCAGCCTTCCCGCGCCGGGGGCAGCGGCCGAGTTCAACCGGCTATCGGTCAGAGATTACGAAGGCATCCGCGATTTCCTGGTCTTCCACTACTGGGCCAACCGGCGCGAAGAGCCGTTCTGGCAGGAACGCCGCGCCATCGATCCGCCGGGCGGCCTGATCCGCGAGCGGATTGCGCTGTTCCGGGAAACCGGCCGGATCGCGCATGCGGGCGATGACCTGTTTGCCGAGGCAAGCTGGCTGGCGGTGATGCTGGGGCAGGGGATTGCGCCCGGGGGACACTCGCCGATGGCCGATCTCGTGCCGCAACCCGAGCTTGAAGAGATCATGGCCATGCTGCGCAATGCCGTTGCCAAAGCGGTCACGGGGCTACCGATGCAGGCTGACTTCATCGCCGCACAAACCCGGGGCTAGCGCACCCCGAGGGCCCGCATCACAAAGGCGCGAATGCCCTGCGCTCTGGCCGGACCCGGCGCCCCGCCAACTCCGCGCGCGTGGGGCGGCAGATGGCTTGCCGCGTCGGCGGCCTGCGGATCGAACACGAAATGGTCGAACCAGTGCCGCCAGGCTGTCTTCTCTGTCTCCGGCAGATCGCGCACCGCCAGCATCGCATGGACAAGCGCTGCAAATGGTGACGAGTTGACCGGCGCATTGTACCAGTAATTGACCAGGATATTGGCGGGATCGAGCGCTTCGATGCAATGCCACCACAGGGTCGGCATGTAGATCGCGTCACCCGGTTCAAGCTCGGTCTGAATGGCGTGCTGCATGGCCTCGGCATAGCGCGGATAACGCGCAAGGTCGGGCCTGCGGATATCTACCATGCTGACCGGCTGTCCGGCGATCGTCACGTCGAGCGGGCCGACGTAGAGGTTTGGAGTCTGCGCTGGCGGAAAAAGCGTCACCCGCCGCCGCCCCAGTGCGGCAACGGCAATATTCTCGGAGATGTCGAAATGCGGGGCGACATGGCTGGCATTGCCGATCCACACCCGGGCGTTCGCCTGCGGGATTGACAGCGGCAGCGGATTGGCGGCGGCAAAGCCGGGAAGAAAGGTGTCGACGGGATTGGACCCGGCATAGATCGCGGGCGGATCCGTATGGTCGGCCAGCGCGAGGATCTGTTCGAATACCTTCGCAAAACCCACCGTGTCGACGGCGAAATTGTACCCCAGCATATCATCGGCATAGAAGAACCGCCCGCCAAGGCCTGGCCCACCAAGCATGGTCTTGGTCCCTGCGCCGGAATCGAACTGCGACAGGTAATCGAACGCCTGCTTGGGCCCGGAACGCCCTGCAGCGACCAGTGGCCAGTCACGCAGCAGCTTGCGGAACACAAGCGGTTCACCGGCGCTGGCAGCCGCGGCCAGCGCCGCGGCAGGGTCTCCCGCACATTCCGGCACGCGGCGCTCCACCTGCCAATTCCAAGGCTGCAACATCCGGCCCTCTCCTCCGGCTTCACGATCCCGCTTGATTCACCCTTCCTATTGCGCCATCCAATAAGATAAGCAAAATTATTTAATCCTTGGGAGGGGAACTTTGTGGCTCAGAATGGCCGGACCAGCCTTGCGTTTGCGGCTGTAACCACGCTCTTTTTTGCATGGGGTTTCATCACCTCCATGCTCGATCCACTGGTCGCGTCGGTCAAAGGCATCTTCACCCTCAGTGACTTCGAAGCCCAGCTCAGCGCCTTCGCCTTCTTCATCGCCTATGGTGTGATAAGCCTTCCGGCAGCGGTTTTGCTGACCCGCCTGTCGGCGGTGCCGACGATCAAGATCGCGCTGGCGATGATGATCGCAGGATGTCTGACGATGCTGTTTGCGGCCAACGTGGCCCTTTATCCGCTGGTGCTGGTGGGGCTGTTCATTCTGGCGAGCGGCATCACCGTTCTGCAGGTCGCGGCCAATCCCCTCGCTGCCGCGCTAGGCGCGCCAGAACGCAGCCATTTCCGACTGACCCTGAGCCAGACATTCAATTCGGTCGGCACCTTCATCGGCCCGATCATCGGGGCCAGCCTGTTCCTCAAGGATCTTGAGGTGAAGCCCGGGACTGTCGTGACCGAGGCCGTCCGCGCCACCGCTCTGGCAGGGATCGACCTGGCCTATTTCTGGATCGCAGGCATGATCGCGGTGCTGCTGCTGTTCTTCCATCTCAGCCGGCGGGTGGTCGCCATGGCCGCGCCGCCTGCCGACGGGGCCATGGCAGGACGCGGGATCAGGGCCACGCTTGCCGATGCGCTGTCCTCGCGTTGGGCAGTGTTGGGCGGGCTGGCGATCTTCCTTTATGTCGGCGCGGAGGTCGCGATCGGCACGCAGATGGCGTTGTTCCTCAATTCGGATCAGGTCTGGGGGCAATCGGAAGCAGCTTGGTCCTTCCCGGTGATCGCCTGGCTGTTCGGCAATGACGGTGTGCCCGGCATTTCGCTGGAGGAAGCGGGCAAGTTCACCGCGATCTACTGGGGCGCCGCGATGGTCGGACGCGCGGTGGGCTCGGTGCTGCTGGCCCGCGTCAAAGCGGCATGGTTGCTGGCGATCTTCACGGTGCTGGCGGCGTTGATGTGCCTATACATCATGATGATCGGCGGGACATCTGCCGGGTTTGTCGCGCTGGCGATCGGGCTGTTCAACTCGATCATGTTCCCGGTAATCTTCACGCTGACGCTGGAACGCTCGACCGCCGGTCAGGAAGCGACATCGGGTCTGCTGTGCACGGCCATCGTCGGCGGGGCGTTCATCCCGCTGGTGTCGGGCGCGGTTTCGGGCGCGACCAGCTACGCGGTGTCCTTCATTGTCCCGGCGCTGTGCTATGCCGCGCTGACAGGCTTTGCGATCGCGGCGGGCCGAACCTCGCCCAAGCGGCACGTCGATGCGCAGGCCGGTGGGCACTGAGGGTGAAGGCGCCCGCCTTCACCCTGCTGCTTGCGGTGCTGCTGTGTGGAGGGCCGCTGCTGGCCGCGCCTTCCGAGGCGGCACCGATCGACGCGCAAGCCACGGCGGAAACGCGCAACCTGTTCCGCAACATGCTCCTCATCGCGCCGCGCACTGTGCTGTTCGGCCACCAGAACACGCTGGCCTATGGCACCACGTGGCGCGACGAGGGTGCTGCGGGGCCTGACCGGTCGGACGTGAAGGATGTGGTCGGCGATTTTCCGGCTGTCTATGGGTGGGATCTGATGGACGCGGTCGGCACGCCTGCGCCCGGGACAACCCCGGTCATCGATGCAGACCGCCTGCGCGGCTATGTCCAGCGCGCCCATGCCCGCGGCGGCATCAACAGTTTCAGCTGGCACATGGACAATCCGGTGACGGGCGGCGATGCGTGGGACAAGACCCCCGCGGTCGCGCGGATCCTGCCGGGCGGCGACCATCACGAGGCCTATCTGTCCCGCCTCGATGCCGCCGCCGCATTTTTCCTGAGCTTAAGGGACCGGCATGGGCGGCTGATCCCGGTCTGGTTCCGCCCCTTTCACGAACAGACAGGCGATTGGTTCTGGTGGGGCAACGGCCACGCCGCTCCCGATGACTACAAGGCGCTGTGGCGCTTCACGGTCGAATATCTGCGTGACCATCACGGCGTGCACAACCTGCTCTACGCCTATTCGACCGATGTGTTCGACAGTGCCGAGGACTATTTCAGGTTTTACCCCGGCGACGAATATGTCGATCTGCTGGGGTTCGATGACTACCAGTCCGTCACCCCGTCCGGATCGGAACGGGTCCTGACCCATCGCTTGCGCATGGTGGTCCGCTGGGCCCGCGAACGCGGCAAGCTGGCGGCGCTGACCGAAACCGGGCTTGAGGCCATACCGGCGCGCAACTGGTGGACCGGGCGTCTGCTGAACGGGATCATCGCCGATCAGGAGGCACTGGGAATCAGCTACGTCCTTGTGTGGCGAAATGCCAATCCG
This sequence comes from Porphyrobacter sp. ULC335, assembly GCF_025917005.1. NCBI lineage: Bacteria > Pseudomonadati > Pseudomonadota > Alphaproteobacteria > Sphingomonadales > Erythrobacteraceae > Porphyrobacter > Porphyrobacter sp. ULC335. The sequence continues at coordinate 3,124,021 of NZ_CP078091.1, read as the reverse complement.
GCCTTCGACCGCAAGGACCACTTCTACGCCCCTTACCCGGGCCAGAAGAGCGCGGCCGATTTCCAGCGCTTCTATGATGACCCGCGCACATGGTTCGGCAGCGATCTACCCAACCTTTACGCGGATCAGGGCGGATAGGACGCCGTGCAGCCCGCGATCTGGCCGGGGGCGGATTGGATCGCAGATTAAATAAATTTACTTGCCTTATTCGGCGGGCTTTTGCAGCATGGGATCAACCGGCCGGATGACGACAGGGCCTGACAGAGGGAGATTGCGAATGTCTTTGCGGGCGACCCTTGTGGCTGCACTGCTGGCGACGCCATGCGTGGTGGCTGCCGAAGTGCTTCCTCCGGCCGGGCCATGGAACGCCCGCTTCGTCGCAGGCGGGATCGGCATCGAACGCGAATTGCCGGCCAAATCCTCCCTGCTCGCGCCGAACGCACAATGGACGATCTCGGGCTGGGTGAAGCGCGATCCGGATACCTCCGGAACGATCGTGGCGATGGGCGCGGATGCACGTGCGCTGTCGCTCGACGCGCAAGGCCGGCTGGTCATGCGCACCGGCAATCTCACGGCGGTCAGCAAGGCGAGCGTCGCCGCCGGTCAGTGGACCCATATCGCCGTCGTGCGCAACGGCGCCGGCGTGACCTTCTACATCGATGGGGCAGTGGCAGGTAGCGGGCCTGCCGAGGATGTCGCCATCGCACCGCGCATCGCCATCGCCCCGGTGGAGGAAGGCAAAGCGCACCTTTCGGCAACTGTTGTTGGTCTTGGCGTCGATGACGCAGCGCTCGACGCCAAACAGATCAAGGCCGCAGCCGCACGCCGCCCGGATTTCGCGCTGGTCCACATCTGGACCGTGGGCAAGGGCTGGGAGTGGCAGAACCGCGCCAACACCGGATATTGGCGTCCGCAGGACCCGTGGACCTTGCCGCAGGGTAAGGCCGCATTCGACAAGCCGGTTGCCAAGCCGCTTGTCAGCCGGGAACCGCTGGCCGCCATTCGCGACGGGGTCTGGCAGATCAATGACTGGTTTCTCGCCGCCGCGCCCGATGTCACGCAGGGGGGCGATGCGCTCTCGCGGGCCGGGGCGCAAGCGGCAGGCTGGCATGCCGCAACCGTGCCGGGCACCGTGCTGACCACACTGGTCGACCGGGGCATCTATCCCGATCCCTATCGCGGGCTCAACAACATGGCGATCCCTGAAAGCCTTGCCCGGCAGGACTGGTGGTATCGCGCCGAATTCGATGTGCCTGCCGCCGCCGAAGGAAAGCGGATCGAGCTTGTCGTCAACGGGGCCAACTATGCCAGCGAGGTATGGGTCAACGGCGAGCGTCTGGGCGAGACGCGCGGGGCCTTCATCCGCGGGACCTTCGGCTTCGTGCCGCGGGCCGGCCGCAACGCCGTGGCAATCCTTGTCCACCCCGCGCCGCACCCGGGCACGCCGCATGAGGAATCGATCCTAGCAGGGCCGGGCGAGAATGGTGGGCAGCTGGCCATCGACGGCCCCACCTTCGTTGCTACCGAAGGCTGGGACTGGATCCCCGGCATCCGCGATCGCAACACGGGGCTTTGGCTTCCGGTCGAACTGAGGACGTCGGGCGCGCTCAGCATTGGCGACCCCCATGTCATCACCGATCTGCCTCTGCCTCGCACTGACAGTGCCGATGTGCATGTGCTGGTGCCGGTGACAAATCATGGTGATGCGCCGCTTGAAGCGCAGGTCGAGATCCGGTTCGACGATGTCATCGTCACCGCGCGTGAGACCATCGCACCCGGTGCAACGCGCGAACTGCGCTTCTCCCCGGCGACCCATGCCGCCTTGCGCATCGCCAACCCGCGCCTGTGGTGGCCCAACGGCTATGGTGAACCGGTGCTCCACGATATGGCCATCGCAGTGGCCGGGCCGGATGGCGCATCCGACACCCGCAAGCTGCGCTTCGGCATCCGCGAGGTCAGCTATGATCTCGGGCTGATGACCGGAGCGGGCAAACTGGAACGGGTCAATGTCCAGACCACCGACGGCGGGCTTGCGGGCGAACAGCTGATCGATGTGCGGCATGAACAGATATGGCAGACGCCGAGGGGCTATGCGGCATCGCTGACGCCCGCCGGAGAGCGATCGGCTGCGGTGGTTCCGGTCACCGATTATGCCATCCCCGAGCCGCATCTGGCGCTGCGCGTAAACGGCGTGCGGATCGCGGCGCGCGGCGGCAACTGGGGCATGGACGACGCCATGAAACGCGCCGACCGGGCGCGGCTCGAACCCTATTTCCGCCTGCAACGCGATGCCGGAATGAATATTATCCGCAACTGGATGGGCAACAGCAACCAGCCTGATTTCTTCGACCTTGCCGACGAAAACGGCATGATGATCCAGAACGATTTCTGGCAATCGACGCAGAATTTCCAGGTCGAACCGCAGGATGCCGCCCTGTTCCTCGCCAACGCCCGCGACACCATCGCGCGCTATCGCACCCATCCCTCGATCGTCATGTGGTTTGGCCGCAATGAAGGCGTGCCATACCCCTTGCTGAACGAGGGGCTGGACAAGCTGGTGTTCGAACTGGACGGCACGCGCTGGTTCACCGGTTCATCCAATGTGGTGAACCTCCAGTATTCCGGGCCGTACAACTATCGCCCGCCGGTGGGATACTTCACCGATCTGGCGACGGGCTTTTCGGTCGAGACCGGCACGCCTTCGCTCGCCACACTGGAATCGATCGAGGCGACCGTGCCCGAGGCCGATCGCTGGCCGATCAGCGACACGCTGGCCTATCACGATTGGCACTTCGGCGGGAACGGCGACGTCAAGACGTACATGGCAACGCTCGACCAGCGCTTTGGGGCGGGCACCAGCCTCGCCGATTTCGAACGCAAGTCGCAGCTTATGAACATCGAGACCTACAAGGCGATGTTCGAAGGGATGCAGGCGCATCTGTGGACGAAGAACACGGGTCGGATGCTGTGGATGACCCACCCGGCATGGCCGTCGAACCACTGGCAGATCTACAGCTGGGACTACGATACGCACGGCGCCTATTACGGCGTGAAAACGGCAAGCGAGCCGCTGCATATCCAGATGAACCTGCCTGACAACAGCGTTGCGGTGGTCAACACAACGCAGATGCCTGTCAGCGGGCTGGTGGCAAGCACCCGAGTTATCGCGCTGGATGGCGCGACGCTGTGGACGCGCGAGGACCGGCTGGATGCCGGCGCATACGCGGTCACCACGCTTGCTCCGGTTCCGCTTGCCGATCTGTTCGGCGTGCATCCGATGGTGCTGGTCGAACAGCGCCTGACGAAGGCGGACGGCAGTCTGGCCAGCCGCAATGTCTATTGGCGCGGCAAGGATGACGCCGCTTACCGCGCGCTCACGGCGATGCAGCAGATCGATCTGGAGACCAGCGTGGCACCGGCCCCGGCGCGCGCTGGCCACCGCGCTGTAACGGTGACCTTTCGCAACCCGGCGAGCACACCCGCGCTGGCGGCCAAGCTTACGCTTGTGGACGCTGCCGGCGCGCGCATCCTGCCGGCTTTCTATTCCGACAATTACGTCTCGATCATGGGCGGTCAGACCGCGCAGGTTACGATCGAATGGCCCGAGCGCACGCCCGACGGCAAACCGACCCCGGTGACGGCGAAGGTCAAGCTGCGGGGCTGGAATGTGGCCGGGGAAACCGCCGAGTGAAGCTGGCCACCCATCACGTCGAAAAGCCGTGGGGCCGGACCGATCTGCCCGCCGTGTTCGCCGCCCGCGCAGGAGCGATGACCGGCGAGGTTTGGTTCGATGCCCCGGAGCGGCCCTTGCCGCTTCTGGTCAAATGGCTGTTCACCTCCGACCGGCTGTCGATTCAGGTTCACCCCGATGACACGCAGGCGCGCGCCGCCGGTGCGGTATCGGGCAAGGAGGAGTGCTGGGTGGTGACCAGTGCCGAACCGGGGGCAAGCCTCGGTATCGGCACGCTGCGCCCGCTCGCCGCCGAAGAACTGCGCGCCGCCGTGCTGTCGGGGGAGATTGAAAACCTGATGGACTGGAAGCCGGTGCGTGCCGGCGATTTCTACTTCATCCCGGCCGGCACCGTCCATGCGATCGGCGCGGGCGTGACCCTCGTGGAAGTCCAGCAGAACGCCGACATCACTTACCGGCTTTATGATTACGGCAGGCCGCGCGCCTTGCATCTGGACGAAGGCCTCGCCGTATCCCGGGCAGAGCCCTACACCGATCCGCGTTCGGGCCGGATCGATCAGTCCGCCGAGCAGGCGCTGGTCGATTGCCCGCATTTCAGCCTGTGGCACATGCGCGGCGATGCGCTTGTGCAGCGGGCTGAAAGCGCAGCTGCGCGCTGGATCATTCCGCTGTCCGGCACGGCCGCGGCGGACGGCGCGTCGGCTGGCTGCGGGGAATGCCTTTATCTCGAAGACGCTGCCGCGATGTCGGTCACGGATGATTGTGCGGCGCTGGTCGCCTTCGCAAGGCCAAGCCATGGCGGCTAGAGTGATGCCATGGCTGCTGGCCGCCGCGCTGGGCACCTCGTCGGTTGCCGCCGCGCAAAAGGCACCCGATCTTGCGCTGACCCCGCCGATGGGATGGAACAGCTGGAACCACCACGGCTGCGACATCGACGAACAGCTCATCCGCGAAACCGCCGATGCGATGATCGCCAACGGGATGCGCGACGCCGGTTATGTCTATGTCAATCTTGACGATTGCTGGCAGGGCGAACGCGACAAGGATGGCTTCATCCAGCCCGATCCCAAGCGCTTTCCCTCGGGGATGAAAGCACTCGGTGATTATCTCCACCAACGCGGGTTCAAGTTCGGGATCTATTCCGATGCCGGCAGCAAGACCTGCGCCGGGCGCGCGGGAAGCCAGGGGTTCGAAAACCAGGACGCGCTGCAATATGCGCGCTGGGGGGTCGACTATCTCAAGTATGACTGGTGCAACACCGGCACCGGCCCGGCCCAGCGCAATCCGCGCGAAGCCTATGCCACTATGCGCGATGCCCTGCACCGCAGCGGGCGGCCGATCGTGTTCTCGATCTGCGAATGGGGCGACAACAAGCCATGGGAATGGGCTGGCGAAATCGGCCATCTGTGGCGCACGACCGGCGACATCACCAATTGCTGGTCGTGCCGGATCGGTCATGGCAGCTGGGAAAGCCTCGGCGTGCTCGACATTGTCGACAAGCAGGCAGGTCTGCGGCGCCACGCCGGGCCGGGTCGCTGGAACGATCCCGACATGATGGAGGTCGGCAATCTGCCCGAACTGGCGCAGAACCGTTCGCACTTCGCAATGTGGGCCATGCTCGCCGCGCCGCTGATCGCCGGGACCGACGTCACCGGCATGAGCCCGCAGATCGCCGAAGTGCTGACCAATCCCGGCATTATCGCCATCAATCAGGACAAGCTGGGCCTGCAGGGCTTCACCTGGTTCAAAAGCCCCGAGATCGATGTCTGGGCACGGCCACTGACCGGCGATCGCTGGGCCATCGCTATCGTCAACCGGTCGGCTGCGGCGCGCGCACACACCATCGACTGGGGCCGCGAGCCGCTGGGTGACGATCTCAATCAACGCTTCGCCAAGATCGGTGAGCGGCACTATCGCCTGATCGACGCCTGGAGCGGCAAAGCGATCGGGGATACGGCGCAGCCCCTGTCGGTCAGGCTCGCCCCCTTCGACAACGCGGTGTTCGTGCTGGAACCGCGCCCGTGAAAGTCGCCCCCGGCGTCATCGCCACCCCGGCACGGATCGCGCTGTGGTCTGCCGCAGCCGCGCTTGCAGGGTTACTGTTCGGGTTCGACGTCGCGGTGATTTCCGGCGCGGAACAGACCATTCAGCACCACTGGAACCTCAGCCCGCAACAGCACGGCCTGATCCTGTCGGCAGCCTTGTGGGGAACGGTTATCGGGGCGCTGGGCGGCGCGTGGCCGACCGACCGGATTGGCCGGAAGGGCGCGCTGATCGGCGTTGCCGTCGGCTATGTCGCGGCTTCGCTTGGCAGCGCGCTGGCGCAGGACCCTTGGACCTTTGCCGCCTTCCGGTTCATCGGCGGGCTGGCGATCGGCGTGTCCTCGATCGCCGCGCCTGCCTACATCAGCGAAATCGCACCCCCGGCGCGGCGCGGGCAATTGGTTGGATTATACCAGTTCAACATCGTCGCTGGCATTCTGCTTGCCTACCTGTCCAACTGGATCATCGGCGGGCAGGGCTGGCCGCACGCATGGCGTTTGATGCTGGGCGTGCAAGCGGTCCCTTCGCTGCTGTTCCTGTTTGCCGCCTGCGCGATCCCGGATAGCCCGATGTGGGAGCGCGCGCGGTCGGAGGGAGCGCCGCAGCATGCAAGGTGGGCCGACTACCTTAAACCGCCCTTGCGCAAGCCAGCCAGCCTCGCCTTCACGATTGCGCTGTTCAACCAGCTTTCGGGGATCAACGCCGTCATCTATTTCGCCCCCCGGATCTTCGAAATTGCAGGAATGGCCCAAAGCGCGGCCTTGCTGGCATCGGTGGGTATCGGACTGGTCAATCTGCTGGCCACCGGAATGGCGGTGCTGCTGATCGACAGAATCGGACGGCGTGCCCTGATGCTGGCCGGCGGAGTAGGGTATTGCATTTCGCTGGGCGCGGTCGCCCTGGCATTCGCCACAGGAAGCGGCGCGCTGGTTGTGCCGTTTGTTTTTCTGTTCATCGTCGCTCACGCCATCGGGCAAGGGGCGGTGATCTGGGTGTTCATCGCCGAGGTCTTTCCGACCAGCGCGCGGGCGCGCGGACAGACGCTGGGCAGCGGGACACACTGGATTCTGGCTGCACTGGTCACGCTGGTGCTGCCCTTTGCATTGGCAAGCTTTGCGCCAGAGATGATCTTCGGGTTCTTCTTCGTCATGATGGCACTGCAGCTTGTGTGGGTGCTGCGGGTCATGCCCGAGACGGGCGGGCTTGCGCTTGACGATCCTAGCCGCCCAAGCGGGCTGTGAGGCGGATGGCGTGCATAGGTGAGACGCCGTTCGGGCAGTGATTGCCATAGCACGTTAGCATGACATCAGAGTCATGCTCGGCACGATCTTGCCTGCGGCCCGATTTCCATGGCGCCCTAGCCTTGAGACAAGGGCCGAAGTTGCCGCCCGCAAACGTCTTCTCGCGGCTTTGGCATCGTCCTCAGGTGTGCAATTTGTCGATTACACGCCAGCACTGGCGGACGCTCCGGGCACGCCCCATCCCGGGCATGACTTATGACGGCGTTTATCCAAGCCCGGACGGCTACGAAATGGTGCAGGCGGTGATGGCCTGGCACGCCCGCTGATCCCCCCTCACAAGAATATGGCCCAAACCCGCCGATGCGCACTTTTTTACATTGACAATCATTCGCAATAGCAAGAAATGCGGGCCTCGAATCTGACCTGACGCGGAGCCCCGATGTCCCTTCCTCCTGTGCCTTTCCGCCCTATCATCGCCGCTCTGCTTGCCACCGTTGCCGCGCCTGCGCTGGCTGCGGGGGAAGCGCCGGCTGCCGATGTGGGCGAGGGGCAGACTGCCAGCACAACGGGCTCCAGCCAGGCGACCTCGATCATCGTCACCGCCAACCGTGACGACGACCGCCTGCCCGACCAGTCCGGCACCCTGATCTTCGCCGGCAAGCTGGGCGACATCGCCGTGCTCGAGAACATTCCCCCCGTGCCGTCGCGCAACCTGCGCGTTGCGCTGGCCGATATTCCGGGCCTGCTGGTCTCCGAAGTCTCGAACGGTTCGTGGGCCTCGCTGTCCTATCGCGGGCTGGGCGAGCCGCATGAAAGCTGGAACATCCTGACGCTTCAGGACGCGATCCCTGCCGTGCCGGACATGTATTCCTACCCCGCGGGCTACTTCATCCCGCCGCTGGAGATGGTCGAGCGGGTCGAGTTCATCCGCGGCGCGTCTGGCCTGCTCTACGGGCCGCAGCCGGGTGGGGCCATCAACTACGTGATGCGCGGGCCGCGCCGTGAGGCGGGCGTGGAAGGGCAGGCGCGCATGACAATCGGCAGCTGGGATGCACGACAAGGGCTCGCCAGCATTGCCGGTTCCAACGGCCAGATCGCTGCCGACGGCTTCATCCAGTACGCCGAGGGTGATGGCCCGCGCCGCGTCAATAGCGATTCCGAACAGACCACCGCGCGCGTGCGCGGCCATTATCTGGGCGACAATGTCACGGCGACGCTTTCGCTCGATTACTATCAGGGCCGCTTCGGCGAGCCCGGTGGCCTGACCCGCACGCGTATGGAGGCTGACCGTCGCGACAGCTCCACCGCGCTAGACCGCATCCGCCTTGAACGCTTCGCCCCGACGCTGGCGATCGACTGGCAGGTGGATGACGCGACTCAGGTCACCGCGCGCGCCTTCTACAGCCGGTTCGAACGGGAGAGCTGGCGGCAGGCAGGTGGCAGCTTCGGGCAGGTAACGCCCACCGCCAACGTGATCATCCGCCAGTTGCAGGTCTTCGACACGGCGGGCGTCGATCTGCGCGCCCGGCGTGATTTCGGCGGGCAGGGCCAGCACAGCGTCACCGTAGGCGTGCTGGGTCACACTTCGAACGCGCCGGTGTTTGTCGACAAGGGTGCGAGCAATGCCGATTTCAACGGCACGGCTGGCGCGCTGTCGCGGGCACAGCGCAGCGGCGATACCGCAGCGATCTTCGGCGAGGTGAAGCTCGGCTTCGGCAATGTCCAGATCGTCCCCGGCTTCCGGCTTGAGCGTCTGCGCCAGAGCGTGGTCGAAACGCTCGATCTTGGCCTTGGCAGTGCCACCGGTGGCGCGCCGGGTACGGCCAACGGCACGCTCGGCAACCGCGAGGATACGCAGACCGTTCCGCTCTATGGCATCGGCGTGACGTGGGATGCCTCGCAATCGCTGCGCTTCGTTGCCAATGCCAGCCGCGGGTTCAAGCCGCTGCTCTATAATGACGGCGTGACCTTCCAGGCCGGGATCGACGCGGCGGGCACTTTCGATGCGTCCTATGCCTTCACGGTCGAGGCGGGCCTTCAGGCCGAACCGGTGCCGCCGGTGCGGATCGATGCGAGCCTGTTCCGGGTCGAGTTCGAAAATCAGGTCGGCTTCATTTCTGGTCCGCTTCCTGCATCGGCCCCGTTCGGCGCAGTGGGCGCGGGCGGCGCGCGGCGGCAGAATGTCGGCAATATGCGCAATCAGGGCGTTGATCTGGCGCTGCGGCTCGATCTGGTCGGGCCGGAGGGCATCGCCAAGGGCGAGAACACGCTGCACCTTTCGACCAATCTGCAATTGCTCGATGCCGATTTCACCGATGGTGTGGCAGAAGGCTTCACCCCGCAATATGCCCCCGGCCACCTGCTGCGCTCCACGCTTGCCTATATCGGCAAGGATGGCGAACGCGCGGCGCTGGTCTTCACCTCGGTGGGTGACCAGCAGGGTGCGGACAACAACGTCGCGGACTTCTTCCTGCCGGGTTACGAGGTGGTCGATGCCTCGTTCGAATGGCCGGTGGCGGGCGGTTTCACCGTGGGGGCAGGGATCAATAACCTGCTCGACGAGGAGTATGCGGGACGCGTGCGTCCGGGCGGCGGCGGCGGGTTCGATCCGGGCGCACCGCGCAATTTCTTCGTATCGATCGGCTGGCGGGGCTGAGGCAAGCGTCCATTTCCCGTTCGCCCTGAGCTTGTCGAAGGGCTGCACTTCTCTTTTGGCGCCGCGTGCGACCCTAAGAAGGACGGTGCTTCGACAGGCTCAGCACGAACGGAGGTTTGTCAGGAGCACTGGCCGATATAGGCCAGCGCCTCGGCCTCGCTGATCACCTCGGCATATTTGGCCTGAAGGTCGAACAGGTTGGCGTCGTGCGGGGCCGCGTGCCGGTCGGCGCAAGCCTCGCGCACGACCAGCGGCACGAAGCCGTATTGCATCGCATCGAGCGCGCTGGCGCGGACGCAGCCCGAGGTGGAATAGCCCCCGATCAGCAGCGTATCGATCCCGTCAGCGTGCAGCGCCTTGGCCAGCCCGGTGCCGAAGAAGGCTGACGGGTATTGCTTAGTGAAGACCCTGTCGCCCGCGTGCGGGGTGAGGTCAGCGGGAAAGGCGCCGAGCGGCGAGCCTTCGATGAAGGCCTTCAGCACCGGCGCCTTGCGGTAGAACACGCCGCCATCCGATCCATCCGCCTTGTACTGGACGTTGGTGAAGACCACCGGCACGCCGCCCGCGCGCGCCGCTGCGGCCAAGCGGCGGTTGCTGTCCTTTGCGGCTGCGGCGGTGTCCATGAACAGCGCCGAGCCTTCGGTCAGGTAGGCCGTCACCACATCGACGATCAGCAGCGCTGGGCGCGATCCCGGCTGGAGCCGCCCTTCATAGACCCCGGCGTAATTGTCGGCTGCCGAGGGGCCGCCCATCAGATGATCCCTGCTTCCGCAAGCCGCGCCAGTTCCGCCGCATCGAGGCCCAGCCTTTCGGCAAACACCTCGGCATTGTCCTGGCCCGGCGCAGCGGGCGCGGGGCGGCGGATGGTCGAAGGGGTCTTGGAGAGCTTGGGGAAGGCGTTCTGCATCTTGATCTTGCCGCGCTGCTGCGTCTCGACCTCGATGATTGCCTCACGCGCCTGAAAATGCGGATCGGCGAGCATGTCCGGCGCGCGGTAGACCCGGCCTGCGGGGATCGAATACTCGATCATCAGCGCATCGACTTCGTCGACCGTCAGCGTTCCCGTCCAATCGTTGATGAGGGCGTCCAGTTCGTCCTGATGCACCCCGCGCGGGATGTGGGTGGCATAGCGCGGGTCGCTCGACAATTCTGGCCGCCCCATCGCCTGACACAGCCGCGCGAAGATCGCATCGCCATTGGCGCCGATCATGTAGCTGCCGTCGCTGCAAGTATAGACGTTGGACGGAGCGATGCCTTTCAGCACCGATCCCGAGCGTTCGCGGATCACTCCGTTGCGGTCATATTCGGGGACGAGGCCTTCCATCACCTGCAACACAGCTTCGTAGAGCGCCGAGTCGACCACCTGACCCTCGCCGGTCTTCTCGCGGTGGTGAAGCGCTGCGAGGACACCCATGCAGCCATAGGTGGCGCACAGGGTGTCGCCGATGGAGATGCCCATGCGGCTGGGTGGACGGTCCGGCTCGCCAACAATGTATCGCCAACCGCCCATCGCCTCTCCGATCCCGCCGAACCCGGCGCGGTCGGAATAGGGCCCGTCCTGTCCATAGCCCGACATGCGGGCGATGATGAGGCCCGGGTTCACGGCGTGAAGCTCCGCCGGGGACAGGCCCCAGCGTTCCAGCGTGCCGGGCTTGAAGTTCTCGATCAGCACATCGGCCTCGGCGATGAGACGCTTCGCAAGCGCCTGACCTTCCGGCACGCGCAGGTTGCATGTGACCGAGCGCTTGTTGCGGGCGATCACTTCCCACTGCACTTTCTCGTCGCCTTGGCCCCAGTTGCGCATCGGATCGCCCGCGCCGGGCGGCTCGATCTTGACGACGTCCGCGCCCATATCGCCGAGCAGCTGTCCGCAGAACGGCCCCGCGAGCAGTTGGCCCATCTCGACAACCTTGATCCCCTGAAGCGCGCTCATTCGGCGGCCTCCCGCAGGCCGTTGAGGGCGTTCCAGACCGGCTGGACGGGCGCGGGGAGGCCGGTTTCTGCCTCGCAATTGGCGCGCAGGACGTCGATGCCGGGGCCGTAATCGAACAGCGGAAGTTCGCCGCGCGATGCAGTCATGTCCGCGCGCAAACCTGTGGTGGCGGCGGCATCGACCGTGCCGTTTTCATCCGCGATCACCCCATAGGCGCGCGCGCCTTCGGAAGTGACGAGGCCCTGCCGGATTTCAAGGCCCACCAGCTCCGGATCGCGCGCCAGCGGGTCGCCCCAGCCGCCGCCGCCCCAAGTGATGAAGTGGAGCAGGTCGCCCGCCTTCACGGCCACGCTCTCGACCTTATTGCCGACGATTTCCTGCGAGCCGTCTGCGCGTTCCAGCACCTTCTTCGCCCGCGCTCCGGGATGGCCGCCGTTGACGCCCCACGGCGGCACGAACCAGCGGTCATCATGGATCGCGATCTCGCCGTCCGCGAGGAAGCGGTAGGTCATGTGGATGCCGTTGCCGCCGCGATGCAGACCCGCCCCGCCGCTATCGGGCGCGGTAGCATAACGCTCAATCCGCAGCGGGAAGTAGCGTTCCAGGAACTCGTTCGGCACATTGGTGAAGCCCGGCCACAGCGAATGCCCGTCCGGCCCATCGCCCAAGGGCCGCCCCGGAATTCCGCCAAAGCCAATCTGGAACAGCTGGAACCAGTCGCGCGTCCCGTCTTCGCGGCTGTCCCACCCGGAATAGAACAGGTGGGGGCTGGACGAGAACCCGGCGGCGTTGAGAAACTCCGGCGTTTTCTGGCCGAGCAATCCGCCCAGAATATCGAAGATGCGGCCCAAAGCGTGCGTCCGGCCCGACAGCGCAGCGGGGAAGTGGGGCTTCAGCAGCGAGCCTTCCGGTATGCGCACCTCGATCAGGTCGTAGAACCCGTCATTAAACAGGATCTGCGGATCGAAGACCATGATCATGTAGATGCCGAAGAACATCTTGAACATGTTTTCATTGAGGAAAAAGTTGATCGACGCGGCCGATTGCGGATCGGTGCCTTCAAAATCGAGGATCACGCGGTCGCCATCGCGCCACATGGTGCAGCGGATCTTGTAGGGGCCGTAGCCCTTGCCGTCGTCGCAGATGTAATCTTCGAAGCTGACGGGCTCCTCGGCCACGGCCATCGCCAGCAGCGACTTCATCGCGCGGTGGTTGCGAGCGAGCAGCTCCTGCGTGGCGGAGACGTAGACATCATCGCCGAAGCGGTCGGCCATCTCGACCACGCGGCGCGCGGCGACGCGGCAGGATGCGATGAGGGCGTTGAGGTCCGCCTGGCACCAGTCGGGCTTGCGGGTCTGGTGCATCACCAGCTTCATCAGGTCTTCGTTATATTCGCCGCGCTTCCAGATCTTGACCGGAGGAATGCGCACGCCCTCTTCGAAGATCGAGGACGCACCGATCGGCATGGAGCCGGGCACGGAGCCGCCGATGTCGCTCTGGTGGCCGAACATCGCCGTGTAGGCGAGCAGGCGGCCGTCCTTGAACACCGGCAGCATCACCAGCCAGTCGTTGGAGTGGCTGACCGCCCCGCCGCAGGAATAGGGATCGGACAGAAAAATCATGTCCCCGTCCTCAATGGTGCCGTCAAACTGCTTGAGGAAACCGTCGATGAAGCTGCCGAACTGACCGACGATCATCTTGCCCGCAGGGTCGGAGATCAGCGGAAAGGCGTCGCCCTGTTCGCGGATGCCCGGCGACATGGCGGTGCGCACAAGGGTCGCGTCCATTTCGATGCGCGCGTTGCGCAGGGCGTTCTCGATAATGTCGAGCGTAACCGGATCGATGGCGATCTTGGCAAAAGGGGTGGTGTTGGGTTCGATGATGCGAGCCGGCATGGTCTTAGCCCTTCGCTTTCAGAGTGATGAGGATGTTGCCGACCGCGTCGACGACCGCGCGGCAATCATGTTCGACCAGAGTGGTCGAATCCATTTCCGTGATGATCGCCGGGCCTTCGATCACGTCGCCCTGCCGCAGCTTGGCGCGGTCATAGATCACCGCCGGACGCTCGGCCCCGTCGATCCACACCGCATGATCTCGGATCTTGGCGGCGGCGGGATTGCCATCACCCTTGGGCAATTCTGTGGCGGGCAGGGCGGGGGCCTGCCCCTGCGCCACCGCGCGCAGGTTCACGATCTCGTGCGGGGTATCCATGTTGAAGGTGAAGAGGCGCAGATGCTCCTCGTCGAAGCGGGCGAGGATGCCTGCGATTCCGTCCGCTTCCAGAATATCCTGCGTGATCGTCAGCGGCACTTCAAACGCCTGCCCCGCATAGCGCACGTCGATTTCGAACAACGAGGTAATCTGGTCTTCGGGAATGCCGTCGGCGAGCAATTCGCTGCGGGTTTGCGCGGCCATCTCGTCGAGCACCGCGACGAGATCGGCGATGGTCGTATCCTTGGCGAGGCGGGAGAAGCTGCGCGCGGTCTCGGTGCGCATGCGTGTGGTGGCATCGCCCAGCGCGCAAAGCACGCCGGGGGAGACCGGCGAGATCGCGGGCCAGCTGCCCATCAGCCGCGCGACCGCATTCACATGCAGCGGGCCAGCCCCGCCAAAGCCCATCAGCGCGAATTCGCGCGGGTCGTAGCCCTGCTGGACAGAGATCATCCGCAAGGCGCCGAACATGTTCTCGTTGACGATATCGATGATCCCGCGCGCTGCCTCCATCAGGCTGATGCCCAGCGCATCGGCGATGGTCTGCACCGCTGCTTTCGCGCCCTCGCGGTCAAGCTTGAAGCTGCCGCCGAGAAGGTCTTCGGGCAGGTAGCCGAGCACCACGTTGGCGTCGGTCACGGTCGGCAGCGTGCCGCCCTTGTTGTAGGCGACCGGCCCCGGCACAGCGCCCGCGCTCTCCGGCCCGACGCGGAGCGCGCCGGTCAGCTGCGGCACGTGGGCAATCGACCCGCCGCCCGCGCCGACGGTCTTCACGTCGAGCGCCGAGGCACGGACAGACAAGTGCCCGACTTCGGTGGTGCGCTGGCGGCGCGGCTCCAAGCCCTGGATCAGCGCCACATCAGTCGAGGTTCCGCCCACATCCAGCGTCAGGATATTCTCGAAGCCCGCATTCTTCGCCACCCACAGCGCGCCGGTGACGCCGCCCGCGGGGCCGGACATGAGGATGTTGACGGGGTGCTCCTCGGCCTTCTGGCTCGACATGAGGCCCCCGTCCGAGCGCAGCAGCGAAAGGCGGCCCTTGAAACCCTCGGCCGCCAAGCGGTCGCGCAAGTTGGAGACATATTTGCTCACCACCGGACGCACTGCGGCATTGGCGACGGTCGAAAGCGTGCGCTCGTATTCCTGCATTTCCGGCAGGACTTCGTGGCTGAGCGAAACCGGAATGCCTGGCAGCTCCTCGGCAGCGATGGCACCGATGCGGGCTTCGTGCGCACCGTTGAGGTAGGCGTTCATCAGGGAGACGGTGAGCGCTTCGATCCCGTCACCCTTCAGCTTGCGCAACGCCACGCGCACCGCGTCTTCGCCAAGCGGCGCAACCTCGCGGCCCTGCGCGTCCATCCGGCCCGGCACTTCGACCGTGTGTTCCAACCGCGCGAGCGGCTGCGGCTTGGGCCACACGATCCACGCGGCAAGGCCGCCGGGCACGAAGCTGCGGGCGATCTGCATGATATCGCGGTAGCCCTGCGTGGTGACGAGGCCGACTTTCGCACCCTTGCCCTCCAGCACGGCATTGGTGGCCACCGTGGTGCCGTGCAGGAAATAGCTGATCTCCGCCGCGGTGATCCCGGCCTGCGCCAGAATCGCCTTCACGCCGTTGAGGATGCCTTCGGAGGAATCATGCGGGGTCGAAGGGGTCTTGTGCCGCCAGAAGGCGCCGCTCGCCTCGTCGAACAGCAGCAGGTCGGTAAACGTCCCGCCTACATCCACACCCAGCCTGTACGTCATGCCGTTTCCTCTTGTTATGCTGCGCGGGCGACAGCCGAGGGCAATTCGCGCCCCAGATGTCCCGCAAACCATTTGTTGGCGGCGATTGCCGCGTCCAGATCAATGCCGGTCGCCACCCCTGAACGTCCCATCATGTAGATAAGGTCCTCGGTGGCGATGTTGCCCGTCGCGCGCGGGGCGAAGGGGCAGCCGCCGAGGCCACCCAGGGAGGCGTCGAAGATGCGCACCCCCGCCTTGTAAGCCTCCCACGCATTGGCGACGCCGGTGCCGCGGGTGTTGTGGAAATGCGCGCGCATCGGGATCTTGTCAGCGAGCAATGCGCCGAGCTTCCCGAACAATTCGCCCGCCTCCCACGGTGTGCCGACGCCGATGGTATCGGCGAGCGCAATTTCTTCCGGGTGATCTTCGGCGATAGCTTCCGCGATGGCGAGCACGGTGTCGTGCTTCACCTCGCCTTCGAACGGGCAGCCGAAGGCGGCGCTGATGGTGACCTGCGCACGCAAGCCTTCCTCGCGGGCGAAGCGCAGCATGGCGCGGGTTTCGGCGATGCCTTCGGCGATGGTCTGGCCCTGGTTCTTCTGGCCGAAGGTGTCACTGGCGACGATGACGCAGCCGACCTGATCCACGCCGCGCGCTCCGTTATCCCGCGTGGCGAGCGCGCGCATCACGCCGCGCTTGTTGAGGACCAGGCCAACGTAAGTGCAGTCTTCGCGAGATGGCAGGCCAGCGATCACCGCCTCGGCATCGGCCATTTGCGGCACGCGTTGCGGGTGGACGAAGCTCGCCACCTCCAGCCGCCGCGCGCCATAGCCGATCATGCGGTTAATGAGTTCGAGCTTCACATCGGTGGCAATGATGTCCGGCTCGTTCTGCAACCCGTCGCGCGGGCCCACTTCGACCAGTTCGATCTGTCCGCCTGACATGATGAATCGCCTGTTGCTGTTGCCGGAGCCCGGGGATCGTCAATTACCCGGTTTGTATACAATTGCAATCATGCATGCAGCCAAGGTTGAGGTCAGGAACCGTAACGCGCGGGCTGCGTTGTTACGGCTTCGCCGTGTCATGGCCATTGGTTTTCGGGCCGACCGCATTGGCAAAAGTGTGGAACGCGCGGCGCAGGTGGCTGCCCATCACCGCCCGTGCCCAATCGGGGTCGCGGGCGGCGAAAGCCGCGACCAACTCGTCATGATCGCGCGCGGATTGGCGCAGGTCCTGGGCCGAGTAAGTGCGCGCCGTGCGCAGCACCACCGGCGCTTCCACCAGCTTGCCGAGCAGCTGCCCGAGGCGCGGCGAATGGGCGGCGTCGATGATCACTTCATGAAAGGCGCGGTTGGCATCGAGGAAGCGGCCCACGTCCGGCGCGCTCTGTTCGATCGCGGCCTTCAGCTCGCGGTTCAGGCGCTCCAATTCGGCGATCTGCCCCCGTGAAAGGCGCTTGGCCGCGCGTTCGGCAGCATGGCATTCGAGCATCTGCCGAAGGGTGAACATTTCCTCGATATCGTCGCGGCTCCAATCGGCGACGAACAGGCGCTTGGTATCGCTGCGCACCAGCAGCAATTCGTCCTCGAGCCGCCGCACCGCATCGCGCACTGGCGTGCGGCTGACCCCGGTGATCTGCGCCAACTGGTCTTCGGTCAGCTGCTCATTCGGCTTCACCGCCCCGCTCAGCAGATGGGCGCGGATCTTGGCATAGGCCTGTTCGGAAGCGCGGCTCATCGGGGGGTGACCTTGTGGAAAGGGGGCAATGCGGCTGCGGTCATGCGGTTCCCTTGTGCGATCAGCAGCTTCCCCCCGCAAGCCCTGCGGCGGCAAAAACACACTCCACGAATGCGTTTCGTCGCATTTGTGCAAAGTGCTTGACGGCGACGATTTGTATACAATAACCACGCATGCCGAGGCAACAGGGGAGTGCCCGTGAACCGCATCAAGGTTATCGTACCGATCGCAATGGATGAAGCCGGGGTCGCCAATCGCGCCCAGCAGCTTCCGGCCGATTTCGTCCGCCCGGGCTTTGCGCCAACCTTCGAGGCGGTGCGCTGGGGCGCGGCGCTCGGCGATTCCTATCATGACACCTTGCTTATGGACTGGACGGTGTTCCAGGCAGGCGTGACGGCCGAGGACGAAGGTTACGCCGGGGTGCTGATCGATACGGTCAGCGATTCCGGACTGTGGCCTTTGCGGTCGGCATTGCGCATCCCCGTCGTCGGCCCGGGCGAGGCGAGTTTCGCCGCCGCGATGATGCTCGGCAAGAAGTTCTCTGTCATTACCATGTGGCCGCAATGGTTCCCGCTTTACGAGAAGGTGCTGAGCCAGCACGGCTGGGAACACCGCTGCGCCAGCGTCCGATCAATCGACACGCGGCCCGACGTCACCGAGTTGCTCGAAGGCAAGGAAGAGGTCGTCTTTGCCAAGCTCAAGGCCGAGGCCCTGCGCGCCATCAATGAAGACGGGGCGGACGTGATCGTACTCGGTTCCACCACCATGCACCAGTCGGCCGCCTACCTCGCCAGCGAGCTTCCGGTGCCGGTGCTGAACCCCGGACAGGTCGCCTACAAGCAGTTGGAAACCCTGATCGAACTGGGCCTCACCCATTCGAAAAAGGCCTTCCCCGCACCCGAAGTGCCCAAGCACGCCGATATCCGAAAGGGCTGGTACTGATGAGCGAATGGCAAGAAGGCGGAGCGGGTCAGACGCCGCTGCCCTATCCAGTCTATGTCGATATCGTCACGAAGCGGTATTTCGACGGGGTCGATAACAAGCACATGGACAAGGTGCTGGATTGTTTCACGCCTGACGCGGTGCTGACCGAAGTGACCAGCAACACGGTGCATCAGGGACGCGAGGCGATCCGGGCGATGTTCGTCAAGCTGTTCGCCGATTTCGAGAGCATCTGGCACGGCAATTTCGTCCACACGGCTGATCCCGAAACCAACGCGGTCTGTTCGCAGTTCACGGTGCTGATCACGCCCCATGGCGGAGAGGAACTGCGGTACGAAAACTGCAACCGCTTCTATCTCAAGGACCGGTTGTTCCACCGCGTCTATGTCTACATGTCGGGTGACAACCTGCTGAAAGAGGGGGACGCCTGATGCAGTACGAACCCGTCATGACGCGCGCCGAGCTGATCGATTTCGCGCTGAACAAATACTTCGCCCGCGTCGATGCCAAGGACATGGAAGGCGCGCTGTCGTGCTTCCATGATACCGCGCTGTTCTGTGTGCAGACCGCCTTCACCCGCCACAGCGGCAAGGCCGAGATACGCCGCATGTTCGAGGATTTCTTCGGCGCCTACGAAACCATCATCCACCGCGATTTCACCTGCACCGTGGACGAGGCGAATGGCCGCATCACCGCCAGCTTCACCGCTGAACTGCACGATGCAGCCGGGCAGGTGACATTGCTCAACAACACCAATTTCTGGCGTCTGCGCCCCGGCCCCGAAGGCCCGAAGTTCCAGGAAGTCTATGTCTACATGAGCGGGGCCAACGTCCTCGTCTGATCCCTTCGTTTATCCTCTCGTTTCCTTTCAGGAGAGCCGTCCCATGAATGTCCGTTTGGTTCTTGCCTCTGGCGCGGCTCTTGGCGCCATTGCCCTTGCCTCGCCTGCCCTCGCGCAGGATGTCCCTGCCAGTGATCCTGCCGCAGAGGAGGAAGGCGGCATCGTCGTCACCGCCCGCCGCCAATCGGAAAGCGTGGCCGATGTGCCCGCCGCGATCACCGTGTTCGGTGCGGAAACGCTCGCCAAGACCGGCGTGCAGCGCGCCGATGACTTCATCCAGCTGACGCCCGGCGTCACCATCGTCACCGGTACGGCCGAAGCGGGCGACACCCAGATCAACATCCGCGGCATCAACGGCGCGCGCGATGCGGAAAGCTCGGTCGCGCTGGTGGTCGACGGTATTCTCAAGACCAACACCGCGCAGCTCAACCAGAACCAGGGCACGCTGCGGCAGGTCGAAATCCTGAAGGGCCCGCAGGGCGCGCTGTACGGCCGCAACGCGGCGGCGGGCGCGATTGTGCTCCAGACGCTGAAGCCGGGCGACAGCCTTGAAGGCGGGATGCTGGTGCGCGCGGCGCAGGACAACACCTATCTCGCCAACGGTTTCATCTCGACCCCGATCGGCGAGACTGCGGGTCTGGTGCTGTCGGCCAACTATTCGACGACCGACGGCTTCTTCCGCAACCGCTTCCTCGGCAATTCCAAGACGATTGACGATCAGGAAGTGTTCGGCGTCGACGCGCGGTTCGTGGCCGAGCTTGGCCCCAATACCGAACTCGACGTGAAGGCGCGCTATGCCGATCTGCGCGGCGCATCGATCAACTTCAACGCCGCCTTCCACCTGCCCAACTTCGCGGCGGTCGATCCGGCCTTCTTCGAGGATGTGAACGAGCATCCCTTCGGCTTCTATTCCAATATCCGCCCCACCAATGATCAGGTGACCTTCGAAAGCTCGGCCAAGATCGAGCATGAATTCGAAAGCGCCACGCTGACCGCATGGGTGCTGTACAGCGATGTCGACCAGTCGCTGACCGCTGACAGCACCTCGGCCGATTTCGCGCGCTTCACCTTCCCCGGCGCGACGCCGGCATCGGTGGCGGCGTCGAACGCCTGCTTTGCCAGCACCGCTGCGCTGACCGGGTTCGAGCTCAACGCGCCGACATTCATCGGCAACAATCCGGTTCCGTTCATCTTCGATCCGGTCAACGGATCCACCTTCGGCCCCTACAGCCCCACAACCTGTGACGGCACCCAGTTCCAGATCCGCAAGCAGGAAGACATCAGCGGCGAAATCCGCCTTGCTTCGAACGGGGATGGCGCGATCAACTGGCAGGTCGGCGCCTATTACCTGCATATCGACCGCGAAGTGGGCATCAGCCTTGGCGCGGATCTCGGGCAGGGGATCATCCGCGAGCTTTACAACGCGCCGGGGACAACCAACCCGACGACGCAGCTCTATCACGATGCCTTTACGACCGATGTCTACGCGCTGTTCGCCTCGGTCGATGCCGACGTTTCGGATCGCTTCAACATCAGCGTTGCGGGCCGGTATGACATCGAGGACCGCCAGGTCGAAAGCCTGGTGCCGGCGGTGCGCGATCCGATCACCGGTGGGCCGATCAACCCCGGTCAGACGGTGGTGGGCGGCAATGTCCAACCGATCGCCGCGCAGTCCGAAACCTTCAAGCAGTTCCAGCCGAAGATCTCGCTGCGGTATGAACTGACCGACGATATCAATGCCTACGGCAACTGGGGGATCGGCTTCAAATCGGGCGGGTTCAACAACCAGGGCTCTGCCGCGATTGTCGACAGCGCGTTCAATGATTTCATCGGCACCAATGTGCTGATCGATGACCAATACCGCAAGGAAGTCTCCAGCGCCTTCGAAGCCGGGGTCAAGGGCACTCTGCTGGACGGTGCGGTCACCTTCGATCTGGCGGGCTATTACACCAAGGTCGAAGACATGCAGTTCTTCGAATTCTTCGTCGGCGGCTTCGGCCTGCTGCGCGTGGTCTCGAACATCGACGAGGTCGAACTGTATGGCGCCGAACTCAACCTGACGGCGGAAATCCTTGAAGGCTGGACGGTGTTCGGATCAGGCAACATCACCGAAAGCGAGATCAAGGAAAACGCCTCGCGGCCCGTCACGGTGGGCAATAATTCGCCTTACACCGCCGATTACACCATCAATCTGGGCACCCAGCTTGATCTGCCGGTGAATGACAGCATCGATTTCGTCACCCGCGCGGATTACCGCATCACCGGGCCGACGTGGTTCCACACGCTGCAGGACGATACCAACCCGACGCTGTTCAGCGGCCTGCTGCCCGGTTCGGCGCTGGCGCTGCCGGCGGTGGTGGGCAATGCCGATTACTCGGTCTCGCAGCGTGATACCTTCGCGGTCATGGACCTGCGCGTCGGGATCGAGGGCGAGACTTGGTCGCTCACCGCCTTTGCCGAGAACCTGTTCAACGAAAAGTACTTGAACGAGGTGATTACTGCGGTTGAATTCGGCGGATCATTCATCTCGCCCGGCGGTCGTCAGCGGTTTGGGGTGGAGCTGGGTTACAAGTTCTGATTTCCGGGCCCTTCGGGTAAACGATCCGGGAACAGAAAAGCGAAGCGCGCGGGGAAAATGCGACCCTCCCCGCGCGCTTTTTGCTGTCCGTTGATTTGATCCGCTCCGTTACGGGGCGGGCGTTTCCGCCGCGGCGGCGGGCGCGCTCCACCATGACAGTGTCTGGTTGTCATGCGCCGATGTCCAGACGCCCTTCGGCGTCCACCGCAGCGCGCCGCTGCCCACGCTCGGCCCCATGCGGGCGCGGATCTTGAGCGTCTGGGGATCGATCACCACCATCGTCTGCTGCTCGGTGGTGCGCAGCCACACTGCGCCGTCGCCGGTGTCGATATCACCCCACTTCAGCGCATCGCCAATCTTGGCGCGGCCTGCCACTTTCAGGCTGGCCGGATCGACCTTGGCCACGGTGCCATCGCCCTGTTCCTGAACCCATACCGCGCCTTCACCCGCCGCAAGGAAGCCGGGCGTGTCGCCGAGCGTTACCTTGCCGGTGACGGCATTGGTGGCGGGGTCGATCCGTTCGAGCGTTTTGCCCTCGCTGCTCACCGCCCAGACGGCATCGAATCCGTAGGCGAGGTACCATGTCTCTGCCGTCACGCTGACGGTGGCGACGACGGCGTTGGTGGCGGGATCGATCCGCGCGACCTTGCCCGCCGCGTCGCTCGGCACCCAGACGGCGCCTGCGCCTGCGACCACGTTGGTCTCACCCTTGGGATTGGCGAGGCCGGTGGCGATTTTCGCCTCGACCGCGGCGGTGGCAAGGTTGATGCGCCACACCTCGGCCCCGTCGCAATTGGCGACCCACAGCGATCCCGCTGCAATCGCCATGGTGCCGCAGGGGCGGGGGACTTCGGTGCTGGCAAGCTTTCCGGTTGGCGACCACTTTTCGACCCGCCCGTCATTGGTGACCCACACCGCGTCGCCATCGACCGCAAGGAAATCGGCAAAGCCGGGCACCTTCAGCGCGTTTTCGACCAGATCGGGCGCGGGGCCGACGGCATCGGCGGGCGGCGGAGCTTCCTCGCAGGATGCAGTGGCCAGTGCGGCGGCGGTAATTGCGGCAAGCGGAAGGGCAACGGTTTTGCGGATCATGGCATGTGCCTCCATGCGCGGCAGGGGAGGGAGAGGGCGCACCCGGCGGGCGCATTTCCTGCCATCGTGGAGCCAATGTCTCCTATATTACGTTTCCAATCAATCGTAATAATTCGTGGTGGACAAACGCCCCAAAGGCGCGGATGTTCGCAAGCGCAACATAGGGGACGAATCAATGCTCCAATTGGCCCGACGCGCAGCCCGTTTCCTTCTCATCGCCTGCGCGCTTGCCTTGGCCGCCTGTTCGGGGGGCGAGGAAGAAGCTGCCGCGCCCCGCACCGAATTCAATGTCGGCTGGTCGATCTACGCCGGGTGGATGCCCTGGCCCTATGCCGAACAGGTCGGGATCGTGAAGAAGTGGGGCGACAAGTACGGCATCACGATCAAGTTCGTGCAGGTCAACGACTACATCGAAAGCGTGAACCAATACACCGCAGGCAAGCTGGACGGCGTGACGGTCGCCAACATGGATGCGCTGACCATTCCGGCAGCGGGCGGCAAGGATACCAGTGCGATCATCCTCGGCGATTATTCCAACGGCAATGATGCGGTGCTGCTGAAGGGTGCGGACGGGGTGGCGGGGATCAAGGGCCGCCAGGTGTACCTCGCCGAGCTTTCGGTCTCCCACTACCTCCTCGCCCGCGCGCTGGAGACTTCGGGGATGAAGCTGACCGACGTGAAGACGGTCAACACCTCCGACGCCGATATCGCCGCCGCCTTCGCTTCGCCCGATGTCACCGCTGCGGTTGCGTGGAACCCGCAGGTCACGACGATGAAGGGCGTGGCAGGGGCAAAGGCCGTGTTCACCTCGGCCGATATCCCGGGCGAAATCCTCGACCTGATGGTGGTCGATACCGCGACGCTGAAAGCCAACCCCAACCTCGGCAAGGCGCTGGCGGGCATCTGGTTCGAAACGATGGCGCTGATGGCGAAGCAGGACGCCGAAGGCGCGGCAGCGCGCGCGGCAATGGCCAAGCTGGCCGGCACCACGCCTGCCGAGTTCGAAGGGCAGCTGGCGACCACCTTCCTCTATACTGATCCCGAGGCGGCGGTGGCGGCGATGGGCTCGCCCGATCTTGTCACCACCATGACCCGCGTGCGCGATTTCAGCTTTGCCCAGGGCCTGTTCGGGCAGGGCGCGCGCTCGGCCGATGCGGTGGGGATGGAGTTCCCGGGCGGCGGGACGCTCGGCGACAAGGCGGCGATCACGCTGCGCTTCGATCCGACCTTCATGCAACTCGCCGCCGACGGAAAGCTCTAGGCGCATGCGCTGGGTGACCGCCAGCACCGGGCGGCGCGGGGCCTTCCTGCTCGGCGCGGCGCCGCTGCTGGTGCTGGCTATCGGCTATGTGATTGCTTCGGCCGCGCGCCATGCGGATAACCCCGCCGACAAGATCTTGCCGCTGCCCGGAGCAATGGCGACAGCCATGGCAGGGCTGCTGTTCGAGGCCGATCCGCTCTCGGGCCAATTCCTGTTCTGGGCCGATACGCTCGCGAGCCTGTGGCGGCTGGGGGCAGGGCTTGGCATCGCCACGCTTTCGGCGCTGCTGGTCGGGCTGGTACTGGGCGCGCTGCCGCCTGTCAGAGCGACGCTCGGTCCGCTGGTGACGGCGATTGCGGTGATCCCGCCCATCGCGCTGCTGCCGATATTGTTCATCGTTTTCGGGTTGGGAGAGACCGCAAAGGTGGCGCTGATCGTGGTCGGGGTCGCGCCCTTCATGATCCGCGACGTTGCCGGGCACATCGGCGCCCTGCCGCGCGAACAGGTGATCAAGGCGCTGACACTCGGCGCGAATTCCTGGGGCGTGATCCTGCGCGTTGCCCTGCCGCAGGCGATGCCGCGCCTGATCGAAGGGCTGCGGCTGTCACTTGGCCCCGCATGGGTGTTCCTGATCTCGGCCGAGGCGATCGCGGCGGATGTGGGGCTGGGCTACCGCATCTTCCTTGTGCGCCGTTACCTCGCGATGGATGTCATCCTCCCTTATGTCGCGTGGATCGCCGTGCTCGCAGTGGTGATGGACCTTGCACTCTCGCAGACGAGCCGCCGCCTGTTCGGCTGGGCCCACGCGGGGGCGCACTGATGGCGCTGCTCAGCCTCAGCAATGTCTGGGTCGAATATGGCGAGAAGGTCGTGCTCGAGCGGATTTCGCTCGATATCGAGGAAGGCTCTTTCGTCTCGATCATCGGGCCTTCGGGCGCGGGCAAGAGCAGCCTGCTGCGCGTGATCCTGGGACAGGAGAAGCCGACGCGGGGACGCATCACGCTGGACAGTGCGCCGCTGCCGCCGGAGTGCGGGCCAGACCGGGGCGTGGTGTTCCAGCGCTACTCGGTGTTTCCGCATCTGACAGTGCTGGGCAATGTGCTGCTGGGGCTGGAATTCGGCGCATCCCCCTTTGCTGCCCGCCTGTTCGGGGGCAAGCGCCGTGCCGCGATTGCCGAGGCCGAAGCCATGCTGGAGTCGGTCGGGCTGGCGGACAGCCGCAATCTCTACCCAGCGCAGATGTCGGGCGGGATGCAGCAACGGCTCGCCATAGCGCAGGCGCTGATCAAGCGGCCGCGCATCCTGTTGCTCGACGAGCCGTTCGGCGCGCTCGATCCCGGCATCCGCAAGGATATGCACGCGCTCATCACGCGGCTGTGGGGCGAGCACGGGCTGACCATCATCATGGTCACGCATGACATCAAGGAAGCCTTCGGCCTCGGTACGCGGGTGCTGACGCTCGACAAGCGCCGCCACGATCCGCACGCCCCCCACCGCTACGGGGCGGGGGTAGTCTATGACCTCGCGCTGACCCGCAAGCAGGCGGAGGAAACGCCCGAGGATGAGTCCGGTATTACGATTGACACGAAAGTTAATACCTGAAAAGGTCCGCCCATGAGCAGCCCCGAACCTTCGCGCCTCGCGCGCCTCAGCATGAGCCTTCCGGCCGAGCTGTTCCGTCAGCTCGATGTCATGGTCGAGGAACGCGGCCTGCCTTCGCGCTCGCAGCTGATCGCCGAGCTGATCCGCCATGCGCTCGCGGAGCATGAGGCGCTGACCCGGCCCGATGACATGCTCGCTGGCACCGTCACCATCGTCTACGCGGGCGGGGGTGGACGCGTGCGCCAGCAGCTGGCCGAGACACAGACCGCTTACCTCAAGGAAGTGATCTCCTCGCAGCACGTGTTCCTTGAGGAGGACCAGTCGCTGGAGGTGCTGCTTGTGCAGGGCCCGGCGGTGCGGCTGAAGCAGCTGTGCGACGCTTTGCGGGCCATCAGGGGCGTGCAGCAATTGCAGCTCGTCACCACCACCGCGCTGCTCCCGCCGCTCTACGAGCAGGACGCGCCGCCGACCAAGGAGGCCGCGGAATGAGCAGCACTGCTGATCCCAAAGCCGCGCGTGACCACGCCCGCGCGCAAGGTGGCACGCAGGTCGAGACCATGCCGGTGCTTCCGCCGGTCGCCGATGATCTTCCCGAAGGCGTGGCGGCCCAAGACCTGCTGTGGGAGGAGACCCTCGCCCCCGGCGGCTATGCTTCGCGGCGCATCGCACGCGGCACGCGGCTGCGGCTGATCGACAAAGGCGGCGATGCCTGTGCCAGCCTCAACATCTTCAACGCCGAGATGCCGACCGAGCGGCTGAATGTTGCCGATACGGTCAAGGTGCAGTGGAACGCCTATCTGGGCGCCGGCAAGCTGCTGCTCTCCGATATGGGCCGCGTGCTCGCCAGCATCCTCGAAGACGATGCGGGCACGCATGACACTTTCTGCGGTGTCTCCAACGCGGCGAGCAATGCGCGCAAATATGGCGAAGGGCGCAATTCGGGCGCCTATCCCAACGGGCGTGACCGGTTGATCCTGGGCGCGGCGAAGCACGGCCTTACACGCCGCGATGTCCACCCTTGTGTGACCCTGTTCAAGGGGACGAAGATCGAGGAGGGCGGCGCAATCACGCCGATCGTCGGGCCGTTCGCACCGGGCCGCGAAGTGCTGCTGCGCGCCGAGATGGACCTCGTCATCGTCATCGCCAATTGCCCCCACGTGCTCGACCCGCGCGCCGAATGGCACAGCACGCCGCTGCGGCTTACCGCATGGCGCGGTCCCGTCACGCCCGAACACGACCCCGTGCGCAACGCCACGCCAGAAGGGCTGCGCGCCTTCCTCAACACCGAGGACAACTACCGCCGCTGACCCCTCTTCCGAAGCAAGGCACACCATGACCAGCGATCCGGCCCTTTCCGGCCTTTCCGGCTCCATTGTCCACGACGAAATCGTGCCTGCGCGCGCGCCGTGGCTGCATCATGTCGCCGCCGGGCAAACGCTGCGCATCGTCGATGTCGAGGGCAACCAGGCGGTCGATTTCCTGATCTATTCCGCTGCCGATGATGCCGAGCGTTACTCGGCGCAGGATACTGTCGCGGCGCAGGGCAACCTGTTCCTCAAGACGGGCAGCGTGCTGCTGTCCAACGAGGGCAACCCGCTGATGACCATCGTCGATTCTGCCGTGGAGTATCACGACACCATCGGCGGCGCGTGTTCGTGCGAGAGCAATACACTGCGCTACGGCCATCACACCAAATACCAGCACGCCTGCGTCGACAATTTCCTTGAAGCGAACCTGACGCAAGGGCGCGGCAAGCGCGATATCGTCTCCAACATCAATTTCTTCATGAATGTGCCGGTCGAGGATGATGGGACGCTCGGCATCGTTGACGGCATTTCCGCGCCGGGGCTGACGGTTGATCTGCGCGCCGAGATGGACGTGATCGTGGTCGTCTCAAACTGCCCGCAGATCAACAATCCCTGCAACGGTTTCAACCCGACGCCGGTGCGCATGATCGTCGCCCAAAACGCAGCCTCATGAGCTTCGATACCGTCCTCATCGCCAACCGGGGCGCGATTGCGACGCGGATCATCCGCACTTGCAAGCGGATGGGGCTGCGGTCGGTGGCGGTTTATTCCGATGCTGACGCAGGTTCGCTCCATGTCAGCGCAGCAGACGAGGCGGTGTGCATCGGGCCGGGGCCGGCGGCGCAGTCCTATCTCAACGTCGAGGCCATCCTTGCCGCAGCGAAGGCGACCGGGGCGGGGGCTATCCATCCGGGCTATGGCTTCCTGGCCGAGAACGCTGACTTTGCCGAGGCCTGCGCCGCGGCGGGCATCGCCTTCATCGGGCCGACGCCGGACAATATCCGCACCTTCGGATTGAAGCATTCCGCCCGCGCTCTGGCATCGGCGCATGACCTCCCGCTAGCTCCCGGTACCGGGCTTTTGACCGGCGAGGATGAAGCTGCCGAAGAGGCCGCGCGGATCGGCTACCCCGTCATGCTCAAGGCGACTGCCGGGGGCGGGGGCATCGGCATGCGCATCTGCGAAAGCGAGGCGCAGGTGCGCGAAGGCTTTGCCGCAGTGGTCCGTCAGGGCGAGGCGAGCTTCGGCGATGCGGGCGTATTCCTCGAACGCTACATCGCCCGCGCGCGCCATATCGAAGTGCAGATCTTCGGCGACGGGCAGGGCCGGGTGATGGCCTTGGGCGAGCGCGATTGTTCGCTCCAGCGCCGTAACCAGAAGGTGGTGGAGGAGGCGCCCGCGCCGTGCCTCTCGGCCGAGAAACGCGCCGAACTGATCGCCGCCGCCGTGCGGTTGGGCGAGGCGGCGGGGTATCGCTCCGCAGGCACGGTCGAGTTCCTCTACGATGCGGCGCGCGACGACTTTTTCTTCCTTGAAATGAACACGCGTCTTCAGGTCGAACACGGCGTCACCGAGGAGGTGATGGGGATCGACCTCGTCGAATGGATGATCCGCGGAGCGGGCGGTGATTTCGCCTTCATGGATGCGCCTGCGCCGACGCCCACGGGCCATGCGGTGCAGGTGCGGCTCTATGCCGAAGACCCGGCAATGGATTACCGCCCGACCACGGGCACACTCGTCAACGTCGCCTTCCCGGACAATATCCGCGCCGAGACGTGGGTGATGGCGGGCAGCGAGGTCAGCGCTTTTTACGATCCGATGCTGGCGAAGCTGATCACTCACGCGCCCACCCGCGACGGGGCGATTGCGGCGATGCAGGCGGCGCTCGATGCCAGCCGCGTCGACGGGATCGAGACCAACCTCAGGTGGCTGCGCGATGTGGTGCGGCATGAAGGCTTCACCAGCGGCGCAGTCTCGACCCGGATGCTCGACAGCGTGACCACGGCGCGCCGCGCGGTGCGGGTGATTGCGGGCGGCACGGCCACATCGGTGCAGGACTTCCCCGGCAGGCTCGGGCTGTGGGATGTGGGTGTGCCGCCGTCAGGGCCAATGGATGATCGCAGCTTCCGGCTCGGCAACCTGATCCTCGGCAATCCCGAAGGCACGGCGGGGCTGGAAGTCACCGCGAGCGGTCCGACGCTACAGTTCGAAAGCGCGGCGACGATTTGCCTGACCGGCGCTGATTTCGGCGCGACGGTGGACGGCGTGATGGTGGCGCGGGGCGTCCCGCTCGCCATCGCCCCCGGACAGACGCTGGCGATGGGCCGCGCTGCGGGCGGGGGGATGCGCGGCTACATCCTGGTCGCGGGCGGGCTCGATGTGGTGCCCTATCTCGGGTCGTCGGCGACCTTCACGCTCGGGCAGTTCGGCGGCCACGCGGCGCGCGCGCTGGTGGCAGGTGACGTGCTGCATCTGGGCGCGGGCAAGGCGGGCGAGGGGCAGGCAGCGACACTTCCTGCGCTGGGCCGCGAATGGACGGTGCGGGTGCTCTACGGCCCGCACGGCGCGCCCGATTTCTTCACCGATGGCGATATCGCGCGCTTCCTCGAAGCCGAGTGGCAGGTGCATTACAACTCCAACCGCACCGGCGTGCGCCTCGTCGGCCCCAAGCCCGAATGGGCGCGGCGTGACGGCGGGGAGGCGGGGCTGCACCCCTCCAACATCCACGACAATCCCTACGCCATCGGCGCGGTCGATTTCACCGGGGACATGCCGATCATCCTCGGCCCCGATGGCCCGTCGCTGGGAGGCTTTGTCTGCCCCGTCACGGTGATCGCAGCCGACCGCTGGAAAATCGGCCAGCTCAGCCCTGACGACCGGGTGCGTTTCGTGCCGGTGAGCATCGACGACGCCATGACGGCAAACGCTGCGCCGCTCGCCGCGCCCACCGCAAGCGCGCCCGCTCGCGCCATCGCCGACCTTTCGCCGATCCTCGCCGAAATCCCCGCGCATGGGCAGCGCCCGCGCACCACCTACCGCCAGCAGGGTGATCGCAACATCCTCGTCGAGTATGGTGACATCGTCCTCGATATCGAACTGCGCATTCGCGTCCATGCGCTGATGCAGGCGCTTGAGCAGGCCGCGCTTCCCGGCGTGATCGACATCACCCCCGGCATCCGCTCGCTGCAATTGCATTTCGACGGCACCACGCTCGACCAGCCGCGCTCACTCGCCGCGCTGATGGCTGCCGAGGAGGCGATGGGCGATCTGGAGGATTTCACTGCCCCGTCGCGCATCGTCCACCTGCCGCTGAGTTGGCGCGATCCGGCGATCGAGGAGACGATCCAGAAATATATCGGCACCGTGCGCGACGATGCGCCGTGGTGCCCTGACAACATCGAATTCATCCGCCGCATCAATGGGCTGGCCGATGCTAAGGCGGTCGAGGATCTGATCTTCGACGCGAGCTACCTCGTGCTCGGACTGGGCGACGTCTACCTCGGCGCGCCGGTCGCCACGCCGGTCGATCCGCGCCACCGGCTCGTCACCACCAAGTACAACCCCGCGCGCACTTGGACGCCGCCGAACGTGGTCGGGATCGGCGGGGCCTATATGTGCATCTACGGGATGGAGGGACCGGGTGGCTACCAGCTGTTCGGGCGCACCATTCAGGTGTGGAACACGCATCGCCAGACCGACGCCTTTGTTGATGGCAAGCCGTGGCTGCTGCGCTTCTTCGACCAGATCCGCTTCTTCCCCGTGTCAGCGGAAGAGCTGACCGATTGGCGGCGCGATTTCCCGCATGGGCGGCGCGCAATCCGGGTCGAGGACAGCACTTTCCGCCTCGCCGATTACCGCGCGTTCCTGAGCGACAATGCCGAAAGCATCGCCGCCTTTGAAGCGACCCGCACGGCCGCCTTCGACGCCGAACGCGCTGCGTGGCAAGCCTCGGGCGAGTTCGACCGGGTCAGCGATCTGCTGTCCGAAGATGCAGGCGCGGGCGATGCGGCCGCCATCGAAGTGCCCGAGGGGGCAGACCTCATCGAAGCGCCGTTTGGCGGGTCGGTGTGGAAGCTGCTCGTCAGCCCCGGCGATACCGTGGCCGAAGGCGACGTGATCGCCGTGATCGAGGCAATGAAGATGGAATGCCCCTTTGAAAGCCCCGCCAGCGGCACGGTGGAGGCGGTCTACATCGCGGAAAGCCAGTCGTTGCAACCCGGCGCGCCGATGCTGGCTTTGCGGAGGGCCACATGAACCGCCTCAGCGCCAACGCGATCGCGCAGGCCGTGAACAGCGGCGAGACGACAGCGCTTGCGGTCATGGAAGAAAGCCTCGCCCGCCTCGCCGCCTATGACGCGCTTCAGCCACAGGTGTGGATCAGCCGCGCCTCGCCTGACGCACTGCGTGCTGCCGCCCGCGCCATCGACGCGCGCGTGGCGGCGGGGGAGCATCTGCCGCTTGCCGGTGTGCCCTATGCGGCGAAGGACAACATCGACGTCGCGGCGCTGGAGACGACTGCCGCCTGTCCCGCTTTCGCCTATCAGCCCGAGCGTTCGGCTACGGTGATCGAAAGGCTGGAAGCGGCAGGCGCGATCTGCGTGGGCAAGACCAATCTCGATCAGTTCGCCACCGGCCTCGTCGGCACGCGCAGCCCCTATGGCATTCCGCGCAACGCTTATAACCGCGACTACGTGAGCGGCGGGTCGAGCTCCGGTTCGGCGGTGGCCGTGGCGGCGGGGTTGGTGGCCTTCGCGCTCGGCACGGATACGGCGGGATCGGGCCGGGTGCCTGCCGCCTTCAATCACCTCGTCGGCCTCAAGCCCAGCAAGGGCCGGTGGAGCACACGCGGGCTGGTGCCCGCTTGCCGCACGCTCGATTGCATCACGGTGTTCACCGATGCGCTCGCTGATGCGCAGGCGGTGGATGCGGTGCTGGCCGGGTTCGATGCCGAGGATGCCTTCTCCCGCCCTACCGCCGACGTGCCTCTGACGGGGCGCCGTATCGGCGTGCCGCGCCGCGACCAGCGGGTGTTCTTTGGCGATGTTCACGCGGAGTATTTCTACGACCGCGCGCTCGGCGTGCTGGCAGAGCTGGGCGAGATCGTCGAGATCGATATTGCCCCGCTGCTGGAGGCCGCACGGCTGCTGTACGGCGGGCCTTGGGTGGCAGAACGCACCGCAGCCATCGCGCAGCTGCTGGAAAGCAATCCCGATGCGATCCACCCGGTCGTGCGCGAGGTCGTCGCGCCGGGAGCCGCCATGTTGGCGACCGATCTGTGGAACGGCATCTACCGCCTCGCCGAATTGCAGCGCCACGCCGAAGGCATGTGGGGCGAGGTGGATGTTCTCGCCTTCCCCACGACCGGCACCACCTACCGCGTTGCCGAACTGCTTGCAGCGCCCGTGGCGCTCAACAGCAATCTCGGGCTCTACACCAATTTCGTGAACCTGCTCGACATGGCGGCTGTCGCCGTCCCTGCCGGTGCGCGGGACAATGGCACCGGCTTCGGAATTACGCTGATCGGGCCTGCGCATAGCGATACGGCGCTGATCGCGCTTGCGGACACTTACCTGCGTGCAGCCGATCTTCCCCTGCCGCCACAGCTTGATATTGGAGAACGCATGGACACCGTCAAACTCGCCGTCGTCGGCGCTCACCTTGAAGGCATGCCGCTGCACTGGCAGCTGACCAGCCGCAACGCGAGCTTCGTCGGCGCTTTCACCACTGCGCCCAACTACCGGCTCTATGCGATGGCTGATTCTGTGCCGCCCAAGCCCGCGCTGGTGCACAGCGAGGAAGGCGCGGCCATCGCGCTGGAGGTTTACGAGCTGGGCGTGGCCGAGTTCGGCAGCTTCGTCACCGAAGTGCCGTCGCCGCTTGCGATCGGCACGGTGACGCTGGCCGATGGTAGCAGCGTCAAGGGCTTCGTGGCCGAGCCGCGCGCCCTGACGGGGGCAGAGGACATTACGCATCTGGGCGGCTGGCGCGCCTATATCGCTTCACGGTGATCTGATGGCGGGGCGGCTTACCAACTGGTTGAAAGGTCAGGGCGAGGGCGGGAGCGGGACGGCAGCGCCGGACGATGCCGTCGCACAGCTGCGCGCCGCCAAGGAAGCCGCCGAAGCCGCCAACGAGGCCAAGACCCGCTTCCTCGCCAGTGTCAGCCACGAAATCCGCTCGCCGCTCAACGCGATCTATGGCTATGCCCAACTGCTCGAGCGCAACGAGGGCAAGGACGCGGTCAGCGCCGCGCGGGTGATCCGCCGCAGCGCCGAGCACCTGTCGCACCTTGTGGAAGGCCTGCTCGACATATCGCAGGTCGAAGGCGGAGCGCTGCGATTGAGCCGCGAGGCGATCCGTTTTCCCGAATTTCTCGACCAGCTGATCGCGATGCTGGAGCTTCAGGCGCAGGCCAAGGGTCTGGCGCTGGTTCTCGACCGTCAGGAACACCTACCCGAGTTCGTCCATGCCGATCCCAAGCGTTTGCGGCAGGTGCTGATCAACCTCGTCGCCAATGCGATCAAGTTTACCGATCACGGTGCGGTGACGCTCAAGGTCGCCTATCGCAACCAGCTGGCGACCTTCACCGTTATCGACACCGGCATCGGCATCGCGCCCGAGGATACGGCGCGTATCTTTGCCCCGTTTGAACGCGTCGGCGGAGAGGCGGGTGAGCGGGCAGGCGTCGGGCTCGGCCTCGCCATTACGCAGGCGCTGGTGCACATCATGGGCGGAGAAATCCGCGTCGAAAGTGCGCTGGGAGAAGGCTCGCGTTTCACGGTGCGACTGATGCTCTCCCAGCCGCTTGCCCCGCCGACCGATCCCGCGCCGGAACCGGGCGCGGTGACCGGCTATCTCGGCCGCGAACGCTGGGTGGTGCTGATCGACGATGATCCGGCACATCTCGCGATGGTGCGCGGGTTGCTCGAACCACTCGGTTTTCAGGTGCGCACCGCCAGTGACGGGGAGGGCGCGCTTGCGCTGGCGGCGCAGGTGCAGCCCGATCTGGTGCTGTGCGATGTGATGCTGGTGGGTGAAAGCGGATGGGATGTCGCCGCCCGGCTGCGCCGCCGCCACGGCGCGGCGCTGAAGATCGTCATGCTGTCGGGCGAAGGGCCGCGCTCTGGCGGTCCGCTCGCCGATGGGCCGGCCAATGATACCTTCATAATGAAACCCTTCGATTTCACCGTGCTGCTTGATGTGATCGCTGCGCAGCTGGGGATGGAATGGGTGCGCGCGCCCGGTCTGTCCGGCACTGCTGCCGAAGCTCCGGGGGGCGCCGCGCCGCTGCCTTTCACGATTGCCCCGCGCGCTGCCGCCCATTGCGCCGAGATCGAACGGCTGGTGCGGATCGGCCATGTCCGCGCGATCGAGGCCGAGATTGACGCCATCGCCGCGCTCGCTCCCGAAGCCGCACTTCTGGCGGACCGGATGCGCGGCGCGCTCGACAGTTTCGATCTGAAGGCGCTCGCCAGCCTCGCCAAAGCGGTGCAAGCCGATGCAGCTTAAGGACTGTATCCTCGTCGTCGACGACAATCCGGAATCGCTCCGCTTCCTGGTCGATACGCTGGACGCCGGCGACATGACCGTGCTGATCGCGCGCAGCGGCGAGGCGACGCTGGAACTGCTCGGCGAGGTGCAGCCGGACCTCATCCTGATGGATGCGATCATGCCCGGCATCAGCGGGATCGAGACCACGCAGGCGATCAAGCGCAATCCGGCAACCGCGCATATCCCGGTGATCTTCATGACCGGCCTCAATGATCCCGAACACGTTGTCGCCGCGCTCGGCACGGGCGGAGTGGATTATGTGCGCAAGCCGATCGTGATCGAGGAACTGCTCGCGCGCATCCGTGTCCATCTCGCCAATGCCCGCGCGACCTATCGTTCGCGGCTGGCGCTGGGGCTGGCCGGACGCAGCCTTGCCGCGGTGAGCGAGGATGCGGCGCTGATCTGGTGCACCCCGCAAGCCGAAAGCCTGTTCGTGGCGATTGACCCGGCCTGGTTGCCAGATCGCGGGACCCTGCCGGAAGCGCTGATCGGCGCGGTGCAGGCGCTGCTCGCTGCCGATCCTGCGCAACCCTCCACCAGCGTCCGCACGACGGTGCGCGGCATGGACATCGACCTCGCCACGGTCGAAAGCGACCGGACGGGCGAGGTGCTGCTGCGCATCACCGAAGTGCGCGAGGGCGGGAAAATCGACGCGCTCCAGAAGCAGGGCGGGCTCACCCGGCGCGAAGCGGAAGTCCTGCTGTGGGTAAGCTATGGCAAAACCAACAAGACGATCAGCGAAGTTCTTGGTATAAGCCCGCGCACAGTCAACAAGCACCTCGAACAGGTGTTTCGCAAACTGGGGGTTGAAACGCGCGCAGCGGCCACAGCAATTGCCGTGCGGCACATGACTGACTGATACGTTCAAAGCTTGCATTACAAGCACTTGGTTCGGGGTCGCAGAATTCTACGTCATTTGGCCACTTCCTCGCACGCGCGAGGTCGCCATGGCTGTTGCGACGGGGAAAAGGGCAATTCTCTCGACTGGAGTGCGATATGGCCGGAGTACAGGTGGGCAAGCGGATCATTGGTGCGGATGCGCCCGTGATTGTCGGCTGGGAGAACATCGGCAAGGTCGAAGGCGGGCCGATCAAGCAGTTCGTCTTTACCTATTTCCAGCCCGCGATGCTCTTTGCCGCGATCCTGTTCTGGTACTACGCGCCCAACTGGCTCGCCGTCGCTTCGACCGCGATTGCTATCCGGCTCGGCTGGACGATCCTGCTGCTGGTCCTCGAATGGGTCAATCCGCGCTACGAGAGCTGGCAACTGACCTGGAAGGAGTTCGCCTCTGACGCCTTCTACGTGGGCCTCGGCATGACCTTCCTCGGGATGGTCGATAGCTACATCGGCGACGGCGTGATCATCAAGGCGGTGCAGGGCGCCTTCGATTGGGAGAAATTCAGCTGGTTCACCGGCCTGCCGCTGCTGTTGCAGGCGGTGCTGATCTCGATGATCTTCGATTTCGGCCAGTACTGGATGCACCGCGGGATGCACAATTGGCATCCGCTGTGGCTGACCCATGCGCCGCACCACTATGTCACCCAGCTCAACATCAACAAGGGCGCGGTCGGCAATCCGGTCGAGCTGTTCCTGATCGGATTGGGCATCGGCGGATTGTTCGACTTCCTGCCGCGCGCCTTCCTGCTGGCGGGTGCGATCGGGATGACGGTGTCGGTCTATCAGCACATCAATGTGCGCTTCAACACGCCGCGCTGGTGGCGCTTCATCTTCAACACCGTCGAACACCACTCGGTCCACCACTCGCAGGATTACGAGGCGACGCGCAGCAACTACTCGGGCACCTGGATCATCTGGGACCGCATCTTCGGCACCTGCGTCGATGGCGAGGCCGAGTTGCTCGGCATGGAAGGCGGGCGGCGGATGCACATCGGCGAGACGATGGTGTTCCCCTTCCGCGAAGGCTGGCGCAGCACCAAGGCCGCTTTGGCCAAGCGCTTCGGTAACTCCGCTGCGCCGCAGCTGGAACCGGCGGAGTGAGCGGCGAGGTTGCGGGAAAACTCTCTGCCGGACGCGCGCTGATGCCGCGCCTGAAACTGCCCTACATCGACCTCATCTGGCGGGTGCGCGGCGAAGTGCCGCTCGACCCGAAGCTGACACCTGCGGAGACCTTCGCCCGGCTTGAGCCCTTGCTCCGGACCCCCGGCACGACCTTGTCGGCGGATGGCAACACCCTGGCTTATACCAAGGACAACCCCAACCCGCAGGACAAGCTGGCCACCTTCACCCGCGGCCGCATGTGGATCGAGCCGGCCGGGGCGGGGGCGGTGCTGCGCTTTGACCTGTTCAGCCACGCGCTGCTGATGTGCTTCCTCGCGCCGCTGCTGTTCCTCGGCTTTGCGCAGTTGGCCGTGGCCCTTAATGCCTGGGAAGCTTCCGGTCCCGAAGCTGCCGAAAAGGCGGAGAAGAAGGACGAGAAACCAAAGCCGGTGAAGAAGCTCAACCCGGTCGACGAGTTCCTCGGCGCACCCGCGCCCGAGGACCCGAACAAGAAGAAAAAGGACGAGAAGAAAGAGGACGAGGGCCGCCATTCGCCTGATCAGGGCTATTTCATGGCGGGCCTGTTCGCGCTGATCTATCTGGTCGGGCGCTGGCTGGAACCGTGGCTGGTCCGGCGACGCTTGCGCGCAGCTTTGGCCAGTGTGCCGGAGACCGCGACACCCGCCTGATTGCGCCATTCCGGCGGCACCTGTTCTGCGTACCTCTCGGCCTGTCCTGCCCGCCCGCAGCGACGCCTTGCAACCCTTTCGGCTCCAAACCGTATATTGGGTGCAGCGATTGCAATTGATCGCCGCTGGCAAGGAACTAGCTGCGGATCATGCTTGAGAACCTCGACGCCCTGTTGCTCGCGCGCATCCAGTTCGCATTCACGGTGAGCTTCCACTTTTTCTTCCCGGCCTTTTCGATCGGGCTGGCGAGCTACCTCGCGGTGCTCGAAGGGCTGTGGCTGAAGACCGGCAAGAGCGTCTATCTTGATCTGTTCAAATACTGGCTCAAAATCTTCGCCATCGCCTTTGCGATGGGCGTCGTGTCCGGCATCGTCATGTCTTACCAGTTCGGCACCAACTGGTCGGTGTTCTCGGACAAGGCCGGCCCGGTGATCGGCCCGTTGATGGCTTACGAGGTGCTGACCGCCTTCTTCCTTGAAGCCGGCTTCCTTGGCGTGATGCTGTTCGGAATGAACAAGGTTGGCAAGCGCCTGCACTTCGCTGCCACGCTGATGGTGGCGCTGGGTACGTTCGTGTCGGCGTTCTGGATCCTGTCGGTGAACAGCTGGATGCAGACTCCCACGGGCTACGAGATCGCTGCGAATGGCCAGTTCCTGCCCGGCCCCAGCTGGTGGGACATCGTCTTCAACCCCAGCTTCCCCTATCGCCTCGTCCACACCGTGATGGCCGCCTACCTGACCACCGCCTTCGTGGTTGGCGCGGTGGGGGCGTGGCACCTGCTGAAGGACCGCGCCAATCCGCACGCGCGCACAATGTTCTCGATGGCGATGTGGATGGCCGCAATCGTCACGCCCTTGCAGATCTTCGCGGGCGACATGCACGGGCTCAACACCCTCGAACATCAGCCCGCCAAGGTCATGGCGATGGAGGGTCACTATCAAAGCCACCCCGAAGGCGCGCCGCTGATCCTGTTCGGCATCCCCGACAGCGAGGCGAAGACGGTGCGCTACGCTATCGAGATACCCAAGGCGTCCTCGCTGATCCTCAAGCATGATCTGAACGCGCCGATGGCCGGGCTCGACACGATCCCCGATGATCGCGAGCCGCCGGTCGGTGTCGTGTTCTGGAGCTTCCGCGTGATGGTCGGGATCGGCTTTGCGATGCTCGGCATCGGGCTGTGGAGCCTGTGGGGACGGGTGCGGCGCACGCTCTATGACATGCCGTGGCTGCACCGCGCGGCTGTGCTGATGGGGCCGAGCGGTTTTGCCGCCGTGCTTGCCGGATGGATCACCACCGAAGTCGGCCGCCAGCCTTTCGTGATTTACGGCCTGCTGCGCACCGCCGATGCGGCAAGCCCGCTCGATGCGCCTGCGGTCGCTGCATCGCTTCTCGCCTTCGTCGTCGTGTATTTCGCCGTGTTCGGCATTGGCGTGTGGTATATCCTCAAGCTGATGAGCAAAGCCCCGCACGCGGGCGAAACCGATATCAAGCGCGATATCGATGGCCCGATCCGCACCGCCGGGATCACCCCCGGCCCGACGCAGAACCCGGGCGGCGACGAACCGCTGCCGACCGAAGCCCCGTCCGAGAAGGAGCCGGTGTGATGGACCTTACCGTCATCTGGGCGTTCATCATTGCCTTTGCGGTCTTCGCCTATGTGGTGATGGACGGTTTTGACCTTGGTATCGGGATCCTGTTCCCGACTTTCCGTGTCGGCAAGGGCCGCAACCGCGCGATGAATTCGATCGCGCCGGTGTGGGACGGGAACGAGACCTGGCTGGTGCTGGGCGGAGGCGGGCTGTTTGCGGCCTTTCCGCTCGCGTATGCGGTGATCCTGCCCGCAACCTATCCGCTGATTATCGCGATGCTGCTCGGCCTCGTGTTCCGGGGCGTAGCGTTCGAATACCGCTGGCGCGATCCGGCGCACGAGAAATTCTGGGATGCGGCGTTCTTCGGCGGTTCGCTGATGGCGGCGATGGCGCAGGGGATGATCCTTGGCGCATTGTTGCAGGGCATCGAGGTCGAAGGGCGCGCCTATGCCGGAAGCTGGTGGGATTGGCTCACCCCCTACACCTTCCTCACCGGGATCGGCACCGTGGCGGGCTATGCGCTGCTGGGAAGCACCTGGCTGATCTGGAAGCTCGACGGCGGGGTGCAGGCCCATGCGCGCTATGTCGCGTTTCGGGCCGCGATCGCCACGATCGTGCTGATGGGCGCGGTCAGCCTCTACAACATCACGCTCAACGCCGAGTATGCCGCACACTGGCTCGCGACCCCGCAGCTTTACTGGGTTGCGCCGGTGCCGGTGGTGACGGCGATCATCGCGGTGGCGATGCTGCGGGCGATCCGGGGCGAGGGCAATTCCTCGCCGTTCTGGCTGGCGCTGGCGCTGTTCTTCCTCGGCATGAGCGGGCTGGGCGTTACGATCTGGCCGTACGTGGTGCCGCCGGGCGTGACGATCTGGGACGCAGCCGCGCCCGAGCGGAGTCAGGAATTCATGCTGGTGGGCGTCGCGCTGACCCTGCCGCTGATCATCGCCTACACCGCATGGGCTTATTGGGTGTTCCGCGGCAAGGTGGGCGAAGAGGGGTATCACTGATGTCCTCATGTAGCGAAGCGGTAGGACAACCAAGAACCCCCTCATGTAGCGAAGCGGGAGGACAGCAATAATGCTTGCACCACCCGAGCAACCACCGGAAGCCCCGCTCTGGCAGCGCCTGCTCTGGATGGCGGGCATCTGGGCGGCGAGCGTCGCGGTGCTGGGCGTTGTTGCCTATATCATCCGGCTGTGGATCGCGCCGTGAGCGTCAAGGTCTGGTTCGACGGTGCCTGCCCGCTCTGCACCCGCGAGATCGCGCTGATGCGGCGCTTGGACAAGCGCGGGAGCATCACCTTCATCGACGTGGCGGAGGGTAGCGATCCGTCCTGCCCCATCGACCGCGCGGCACTGCTCGCCCGGTTCCATGCCGAAGAGGACGGTGTGGTGCATGATGGCGCGGCGGCCTTCGCGGCGATGTGGCGCGCCATCCCGCTGCTCCGCCCGCTTGGCCTTGCGGCGCGCAACCAGACCGTGCTGCGGGTGCTGGAGGCGGCTTACATCCAGTTCCTCAAGGTGCGCCCGCGCCTGCAACGCTTCTTCGCCTAGAAACCGCTTGCCCTGACGCGGCGCTTCGGCTGATCTGCCCGCCAAACAAGCATCGCGCCGAAAAGTGGGAACCGGTTTTCGGCTTCAAGCGGTGCGAACACAAAATGCCGGGAGAGAACAGACACCATGAGCAATTTCGGCGCGATGCAGAACGAAGTTTACAACGCGGGCCTGCGCGGCATCCTGCCGACCTTCCCGGTCGATTTCGCCACGCTGGAAAAGCGCGCGCACGAAGCGCTGGGGCCGAGCCTGACCAACTATGTCGCAGGCGGCTGCGGCGACGAACACACGCAGGACCAGAATGCCTCCGCCTTCCATCACTGGGGCATGGTGCCGCGGATGATGGTCGATTGCGCGGTGCGCGACCTGTCGATTGAGCTGTTCGGCCATACCTATCCCGCCCCGCTGTTCATGGCCCCTATCGGCCTCAACGGCGAAGCATCGCAGGACCGCCACGGCGATATGGCCGCCGCCCGCGCATCGGCGCTGACAGGGGTGCCGTTCTGCGCCTCGACCCTCGCCAATGATCCGATGGAGGACGTGAAGGCGGCCTGCGGGGACACGCCCGCATGGTTCCAGCTTTACACGCCCAAGAACCGCGAGCTGGCGGAAAGCCTGATCCGCCGTGCGGAGAACGCCGGTTACAAAGCGCTGGTGGTGACGCTCGACACCTGGGTGACCGGCTGGCGGCCGCGTGACCTTAACGCTTCGAACTTTCCGCAGCTGCGCGGCAAGGTCTTGCAGAACTACTTCACCGATCCCGTGTTCCGTTCGCTGCTCGCCAAGCCGCCCGAGGAGGATCCGGCGGCGGCGATCTTCACCTGGGCGGCAACCTTCGGGCAGGTGCTGACGTGGGACGACATGGCCTGGTTCAAGTCGGTGACCAAGCTCCCCATCGTTCTGAAAGGCATCTGCCACCCCGATGATGCCCGCCGCGCGGTCGATCACGGAGCGGACGCGGTCTACTGCTCGAACCACGGTGGTCGGCAGGCCAATGGCGGGATAGCGACGATTGATCTGCTCGGCGACGTGGTCGCGGCGGCCGGCGACACGCCGGTGCTGTTCGACAGCGGGGTGCGTTCGGGCACTGATGCGGTCAAGGCGCTGGCGATGGGCGCGCGCGCAGTCGGCGTCGGGCGGCCCTATACCTACGGTCTGGCGCTGGGCGGCGCGGAGGGGGCCGCGTGGGTGTTGCGATCCATCCTCGCCGAGGCGGACCTGCTGATGGCCGTCAACGGTTATCCCACTCTGGCAGACGTCCGCGCGGCCGGAGTGCGCCGAACCGACCGCTAACTCGTGCCTCTACGTGCCAGACCGGAACAGGAATCTACGAATTCGTTTACGGAAAAGTGACCAATTTCGCGCAGACCCGCGTTAGGACTCCTTTTATCCACAGTTTTTGTGTTAGCTCACGCAGCATAAAAACAAGTGATTCGGGAACGCGCGACATGGAACGACCGACTATCTGGTCCAATCGGCCAGACCCGATGCGCCGCACTGTGTGTCTGAATGACGAACATTCGCGTCGGGCCAGATATGGGCGCCTTCAGCCGATGCAAGGTCATCAGACGCTGCTGTCGCGCCTCGCCAGCTTCATCGCCTGATTGTCAGCCGCCGGCCTTGGCCAGCATGACGAGCTTGGTATCGGTGAAGGCGAGATAGCCTTCTTCGCCGCCTTCCGATCCGAAGCCGCTATCGCCGATCCCGCCGAACGGGGTTTCGGGCGATGACACGATCAACTGGTTGATCCCCACCATCCCCGCGCGCAGGCTCTTGCCGAGGTAGTGCGCCTCATCAAGATCGCCCGAGAAGGCATAGGCGGCCAAGCCGTAGCGCAGCCCGTTGGCGATCCGCACCGCGTCCTCGATATGCTCGAAGGGCACGATCCCGGCGATCGGGCCGAAGGGTTCCTCGGTCATGAAGCGGCTGTCGGATGAGGGGTTGGCGATGACGGTCGGCTGGAAGAAGAACCCGCTGCCCGCGATGGCCGATCCGCCTGCAACAACCTCGCCGCGGTTTCCTCCCGCGTCGGCAACCACCTGTTCCATCGCGGAAATCCGGCGGCCGTGGGCCAAAGGACCCATGTCGACGCTTTCATCCACGCCCGGATCACCGACCTTGAGCTTGCCCGCCCGTGCCGCAAATTCGGCGACGAAGGTGTCGTAGATTTCCCTGGCCACAAGGAAGCGGGTGGGCGAGACGCAGACCTGGCCTGCATTGCGGAACTTGGTCGCCGCGCACATCGCCACGGCGCGGTCCACATCGGCATGTTTGCTCACGATTACAGGTGCATGGCCGCCAAGTTCGGGGGCGAAGCGCTTCATATGGGTTGCCGCCAGCGCGCCGAGCTGTTTGCCGATGGCGGTCGATCCGGTGAAGCTCACCTTGCGGGTGACGGGCGAGACGATCAGGTGCTCGGCAATCGGGCCCGGATCGCCGTGGACGAGGTTGAGCACGCCTGCGGGCACCCCTGCATCGACGAAGCATGCGACCAGCAATTGCGCGGAGGCCGGAGTGTTTTCGGCGGGCTTGAAAATCGCGGTGCAGCCTGCCGCCAGCGCGCCGGCGATTTTCTTGGCGGGCAGATTGACCGGGAAATTCCATGGCGTGAGCAGGATCGCCGGGCCGATGGGTTCATGCGTCACCATTTGCGCGATAAGCTGATTGCCGCGGGTCGGGATCAGCCGGCCACCCCGGCGCTTGGCCTCTTCACCAAGAAATTCAATCACATCGCATGAGCCGGTAATCTCGCCCAAGGCCTGCGCCCGGGGCTTGCCCATCTCTGCGGTGATGACCCGCGCAATCTCCGGAGCCCGCTCGCGCAGCAGATCGGCGGCGCGGCGCAGGATGGCGTGTCGTTCCGCGCCCGAGGTGCGGCTCCATGCCGGGAAGGCATCGTCTGCCGCCTTCAGCGCAGCATCGAGCTGGGCGGGGGAGGCCTTGGGGCATTGGCCGATCACCGCTCCGGTGGCGGGGTTCACCACCGGCATTGTCCCGGCCTCACCATTCTCGATCCAGCTGCCGTTGATGAACAGTTTGAGGGTCGGATAGGCAATCATCAGTGAGTTCCTCGGCATCGGGACGGGCGGCAATGTTTCACGCGAAACATTGCCGCAAAAGCGCGCTAACGGGGGTCTAGGTGGGGTCTAGACGGGGTCAAACAAGGGTCTAGAGCGCCACGACGTGCTGCTCGATCGCCCCGAAGATCGAATGGTTGTGCGTATCGCGCATTTCGATCCGCACCGTGTCACCGGCCTGCATGAACGGCGTTTTGGGTGCGCCATCGCGGATCGTTTCGATCATGCGGATTTCGGCAATGCAGGAATAGCCTGCGCCGCCCTCGGCCACCGGCGTTCCGGGGCCGCCATCCTTGCCCTTGTTCGAAACCGTGCCGGTGCCGATCACCGTGCCCGCACCCAGATTGCGGGTCTTGGCCGCATGCGCCACCAGCTGCGCGAGATTGAAGGTCGCATCCTTGCCCGCATTGGCCCGTCCGAAAGGCTGGCCGTTGAGGTCCACCATCAGCGGCAAGTGGATAAGCGCGTCGGCCCACGCATCCCCGAGCTCGTCCGGCGTCACTGCCACCGGGGAGAAGGCGCTCGCGGGCTTGGACTGGAAGAAGCCGAAGCCCTTTTCCAGCTCTGCGGGGATCAACCCGCGCAGGGACACGTCATTGACCAGCATCAGCAGCTTGATGTGCCCCGCCGCGTCTTCCGCCGAAACGCCCATCGGCACATCGCCGGTGATGCAGGCGATCTCGCCCTCCATGTCGCAGCCCCATGCGGCATCGCCCAAGGGGATATCCTCGCGCGGGCGCAGGAAGCTGTCCGATCCGCCCTGATACATCAGCGGGTCGTGGTAAAAGCTTTCGGGCACCGCCGCACCGCGCGCCTGCCGGACCAGTTCGACATGGTTGATGTAAGCGCTGCCATCGGCCCACTGGTAAGCGCGCGGAAGGGGGGAATGGGCTTGCCGTTCGTGGAAGCGTTCGCACGGCACGGTTTCATGCTCGACATCGCGGGCGAGCAGTTCCAGCTCCGGCGCGATGCGGTCCCAATCGTCGAGAGCGGCTTGCAGCGTCGGCGCGATATAGCCCGCCGCCGAGCAGCGCGTCAGATCCTTGCTGACCACCACCAGCCTGCCATCGCGCGTGCCGTCGTTCAGGGTTGCGAGTTTCATTTGCGGTGTCCTCCCAAGACGTTGTTCTATGTTGCGTCGATCTGGTTATCGGGATGCGCCGCTGCGAAAGCGGGCAGCGCGAGGCAGGCGGCCTCGATACGGGTCATGTGCGGGCTGGCGGTCAGATCGTAATCGAACCGCCGCGCATTCGCGAGCTGCGGGATCAACACGATCTCGAAAAAGCCGGGGGCATCGCCGTGCAGGAAATCGCCCGCGCCAAGCTGCGCCAGACGCGCCTCGACTGGGTCCAATGTGCGTG
Organism: Porphyrobacter sp. ULC335; assembly: GCF_025917005.1. Lineage (NCBI taxonomy): Bacteria > Pseudomonadati > Pseudomonadota > Alphaproteobacteria > Sphingomonadales > Erythrobacteraceae > Porphyrobacter > Porphyrobacter sp. ULC335. The sequence continues at coordinate 3,079,340 of NZ_CP078091.1, read as the reverse complement.
CCAGCCAGGTGCGATACCAGACGTCAATCTCGTCCTGCGAATGGCCGAGCGGGTCCTTGAGGTATTTCAGCACCGGCAGATTGTTGACCGCGTGGATCTCGGTCGCGATGGCATAGGCCAGCTCGCGCACCGTGTAGCGCGCCTCGATATCGCGGGGCAGAAACGCAGGTTCGGGATAGGCCTCGTCCAGCCATTCGAGCAGCGCCATCGACTGCGCCCGGTCGCGCCCACCGGCTTCCAGCATGGGCAGAGAGCCGAAGGGATTGCGGCTGGTGAATGCCGCGTCCTTGTTTGCGCCGGTGCGCAGATCAACCGGCACATTCTCGAAAGCGAGGCCCTTGAGATTGAGGGCGATGCGAAGGCGGTAGGACGTCGAGGAGCGAAAATAGCCGTAGAGTTTCATCGTGCTCATGCGCTTGCCTTCGCAGGCTTGGCATTGAGGGGCAAGGGGGTGCGCCTTTCAGGGTCGTGCGGATCGATCTTGTCCTCCACTTCTCCCCGGGCCTGACCCGCGGAGAAGTGTGGGTTTTTGAAACGCGGCTGCATTAGCCCCTCAGGCCGGCATCAGCACCCGGCTGACGGCATCCAGCAATTGCGCGGGCGGGCAGGGCTTGGCCAGCATCGTCGCGCCCGGAAAGCGCGCCGCGACCGCGCCTGCGTTGGCCGGTTCGGAATGGAGGATCACCGGCACATTGTCGTCGATCAGCTTCTGCGCCAGTTCATAGGTCAGCCCGTCGGCCAGCTCGATATCGAGCAGCGCAAGATCGGGTTTTTCCTTCTGGCAGGCGAGCATCGCGGAGGAAATTCCGGCATGCGGTCCTTCAACCTCGTAGCCCGCTTCCTCGAATGTGTCGCACAGATCGAAGGCGGTAATGTACTCGTCTTCGGCCACAAGGATTCGCAAAGCCATCGGTATTCTCCCGTCTTATCGAATCCCACGAGCGGGACTGTAACACGGATTGGACGTCAAGCTTGCGAGAATTCTATCCGTTCTTGCCGAATTGTGCAGCAAAGCCGTTTTCATCGCCTGCGGCCAACAACTTGGACTGTTCGACCCACTGGTCACGGGTAATGCGCCCTGAAAAGCGGCCGAGCTTTGCGTCGAGGCGTTCGACTTCATCCGGAGTCATGGCAGCGATCTGCGCAAAGGAATTGATGCCGAACTCTCCCAGCAAGGACGCGATCTTGGGGCCGAGGCCCTTGATGCGGGTCAGATCATCGCCTGCGCCGGGCGCCGGGGTGGTCACAACCGGGGCGGTTTCGGGGCCGGCTTCATCATCTGTGCCGAGCGGCGATGCGGCGACAGCCTGCGAGTTGGCTGCGGCAGAGGTGGCACCCTGAATGATCTCGATCCCGCGCGGGGCATCGATCAGCGCCTGATTGCGGGCGGCAGGCGCGGCGCCTTCGTCCAGCACGTCACGGCCGATGGCAGGCGCGGTGCCATCTTCATCGATCACGCGGGCCTTGCGGCTGGCGCGCGTGAACAGCCAGATGGCCAGCACCAGCGCAACCAGACCAAGCAGGATCAGCGGAAGATAGGAGGTCAGATCGGCGGCAATCATGCGTGTCTCTCCGGCAAGAATCGGAATGGTTTCGTGCCCTCTAGCAGCCTCGCCCCGCTTCGCCCAAGTGCAGGTTGCTTTTGCTCTAGGGCAGGTCGGCCACCGGATCGGGGACAACCTGCTTGCGGAACAGCACCTTGTCGCCATCGTCGAAACCGCGCCGCCAGATGGTGAAAGCATAGGTGCCAAGGATCGCGGGGATGCCGAACACCAGTTCGATCCACTCGGGCGTCCATGTGAAGGCGTATCCGACCACCACCGCCGGTGCGGCGGCATAGACCAGCGCCCAGCGCCAGTTGCTGACCGGCGCCTTGAGCAGGTGCTTGAGCAGCAGCGCCTTGACCAGGCTGGACACCGACAGCGCGATCAGCAGCGCGCCCGCCGCGCTGGCCGTCTCGAAGCCTTCGCCAAACCCGATACGTTCGGCGCCCTTGATGAGTCCTATGGTCAGCCCTGCCTGAAGCGCGATGATCCCGACCGATATGGCAAGGTTGCGCTTGCGGGCGATGTAGACAAGCACGCTCTCGGAGACGACCGCCATCGATGCGGCGACCTCGGCGGCGAGGAGGAAGGCAAGCGCAGCGGTGCCCGCGACATAGTCCGGCCCCCACAGCCCCATCACAGCCTCGCCCGGCACGCCCAGCACCAATGCGATGCCGAGCTGCACGGCGATGATCCAGAACCCCACCTGCTGCACCTGCGCGGCAATCGCGCCCATGTTGCCGATCCGCAGGTTCTTGGTGATGACCGGCGAGAGGATCGGTTCGAAACTGGTTTTCAGCTTCTGCGGCAGCGATGCGATCTGCTGCGCGGCGTAATAGATGCCGACCGCCTGCGGGGGCGCAAGCAGGCCGAGGATGAAGATATCGAGCAGCCGTGTGCCGCGTTCGATCGCGTCGGCCCCCACCAGCGGGAAGGCGCGCGAAGACATGGCGAGCAGCGCGCGGCCCTGGGGGTTCCAGCCTTTGGGAAGGCCATATCCGCGCAGGAACGGCCACAAGGCGGTCAGCAATCCGGCATAGATCGAGGTGATGAAGGCCAGCGCAAGGCCGCCGTCGCGGGTCGCGGGGATGAAGAAGAACACCCCGGCGCAAATCGAGATTGTCCACGGCTCGACGATCGCCCGCGCCCGAACCATGGTGGCGATGTCGAAGCGATAGGCCTGCGCGGCGAGCAGGATCTCGGTGACGGCGAAGGCGGGGATGGCAGCGACCAGCCAGATATCCGTTTGGCTGTTCATCCCGTTCGGGAACATCGGGTCGGGGAAGTTCAGCAGTAACAACGCCGCGGCGGTGGAAAAGCCGAGCGCCAGCAACAAGCCGTCATAGACGAGGTTGGTTTCCGCAGCCCGGTCCTGCCCCGCACCTTCGGACAGGCGCTGCGCCAGTCCGCGCTTTTCCCCCAGCGAACAGATCAGCGCGATAATCTCGATCAGCACCAGTGCCGAGGCGAAGCGGCCCAGCGCCTCGGCCCCGTAAAGGCGGGTGGCGATGACGAGGAAAGGGATACGCGCGATCAACCGGACGGCGAAGCCCATCGTGTTCGTCCGCCCGCCCTTGGCCAGCCGGGCGATGTCGTCGGTCGAGTCGGCGGCGGGGGCGGTCATGCGCCCGCACCCTCGGGCCGGTCGCGTTCGGCCTTGAGCGGGCGGGCCAGCAGCGCGGCAACGGCGTGGCGCGCGTCCTCGCCCTTCAGGATTGCATCGACCGCGGCGACGATCGGCATCGGCACGCCGCGCTTTTCGGCAAGATCGGCAAGAACCGGGGCGGTGAAGGCGCCTTCGGCGACGGTGCGCCGGTCCGCCATCAGGTCGGCGGCGCTGGCCCCTTCGCCGAGCGCCTTGCCGAGCGAGAAATTGCGGCTGGAGGTGCTGGAGCAGGTCAGCACCAGATCACCCAGACCGCACAGACCGGCGAGTGTCTCGGCCCGCGCGCCGAGCGCCTCGCCAAACCGTAGCATCTCGGCATAGCCGCGCGCGATCAGCGCCGCGCGGGCGTTCTGGCCCAGCGCAAGACCGTCAACCACGCCGCAGGCAATCGCGAGCACATTCTTGACCGCGCCGCCGATTTCCGCGCCGGTGACATCGTCGGAATAATAGGGCCGGAAGGCAGGCCGCGCGAGGGCGGGGGCAAGCCGTTCCCACTGCACACGTCCGCCGCCGCACGCCAGCGTGACGGCGGTGGGCAGGCCAGCGGCGACCTCATGCGCGAAAGTCGGCCCCGACAGCACGGCGATGGCGCTGTGCGGCGAGGCTTCGCGCGCGACATCGTTCATCAGCTTGCCGGTCCCCGCCTCGATCCCCTTGGAACACAGCACCAGATCGCGCGGCGGCGTGGCGAGGCCGGAAAGCACCTTGCCCAGCACCTGCGCGGGTGTGACGACCAGCACTGTGTCGATCGCAGCCAGATCGGTCAGATCACCCGTCGCGCGGATCGTCGGGGCGAGGGCGGCAGAGGGGAGGTAGAGCGGGTTGCGATGATCGGCATTGATGGCGGCGACCACTTCCGGCTCGTAAGCCCACAGCACCACATCGCGCCCGTCGCTGGCGAGCATCTGCGCCAGCGCTGTCCCCCACGCGCCAGCGCCGATCACGCCGATGGTTTCCGCTTGGCTCATGCTTTCACCCCCGCACCGCGGACCGCCTCGGCGCTCATGTCGAGCGGCCAGCGCGGGCGCGCCATGAAATCGAGCGGGTCGCCAGCGGCAAATTCGCCGCCAAGCGCGAGCCGCTCGCATCCCGCCCAGGCGATCATCGCTGCATTGTCGGTGCACAGCGCCAGCGGCGGTGCGGTGAAGCGCATTGCGTGCCTGGCGGCAAGTGCTTCAAGCGCCGCGCGCACAGTCTTGTTCGCGGCCACGCCCCCGGCAACCACCAATGCCGGGAAGGGGCCTGCGGTGTCCATCGCGCGCTGGAGCCTGTCGATCAGGCAATCGACGGCGGCTTGCTGGAAGCTGGCACAGATGTCCGCATTGCTGTGCGCGCCGCTGTCAGAGGCCCGCAGCACCGCGCTTTTCAGCCCGGCGAAAGAGAAGTGCGGTTCGCCCGATCCCTTCAGGGGACGCGGTAGCGGCACGGCCTTGGGATCGCCCTCCAGCGCCAGCCGCTCCACAGCAGGTCCGCCGGGGTAACCGAGCCCGAGAATCTTGGCGGTCTTGTCAAAAGCCTCGCCCAGTGCGTCGTCAATGGTCGTGGCGAGGCGGCGGTATTGGCCGACGCCTTCGACGGCAAGGATCTGGCAATGCCCGCCGGAAACGAGCAGCAGCAGATAGGGAAATTCCAGCCCGTCATCCGCCAACCGCGGGGAGAGCGCATGGCCTTCAAGGTGATTGATCGCCAGCAGCGGCTTGTCCGCCGCCATTGCCAGCGCCTTGGCGGTTACGAGGCCGACCATCACGCCGCCGATCAGTCCCGGCCCGGCGGTTGCGGCAATCGCGTCGACATCATCCAGCGCCACGCACGCTTCGGTCATCACCTTTTCGAGCATCGGCGCCAACCGCTCGGCATGGGCGCGTGCGGCGATTTCGGGGACGACGCCCCCATAGGGCGCGTGTTCGGCTTCCTGACTGGCGATGGCCTGCGCCACGATCACGCGGTCGCCGCGCACAAGCGCAACGGCGGTTTCGTCGCAGCTCGATTCGATCCCGAGAACGAGCGGCGTTTCAGAGGTGTGCGTGACCGATCCCATCCGGCTTCCATCTAGTGCCTGTGGAGGCTAGAGCAAGCGCGGCTATGACAGAAGCATCCTCAACGAGCCCGAGACTTCGCCTCGGCACCCGCAATTCTCCCTTGGCAATGGCACAGGCGGTCGAAACCCGCGCGCGCCTGTGCGCCGCCCACGGCTGGAGCGAGGACGAGATCGAACTCGTCCCCGTGCTGGCGAGCGGCGACAAGGTGCTCGACCGGCCTTTGTCGGAAATCGGCGGCAAGGCGCTGTGGACCAAGGAACTGGATCAATGGCTCGGCGAAGGCCGGATTGACCTCTCGGTGCATTCGGCCAAGGATGTCGAGACGATCCGCCCGCGTGAATTCCACTTCCCGGCCTTCCTGCCGCGCGCCGACCGGCGTGACAGTCTGGTGGGCGCAGCCAGCATTGCCGCCATCCCGCAAGGTGCGGTCGTCGGCACCAGTGCGCCGCGCCGTGCCGCGCAGCTTCTCAACCTGCGGCCCGATTGCAAGGTCGTGACCTTCCGCGGGAACGTGGCGACGCGGCTGTCCAAGCTGGCAGCGGGCGAGGCGGAAGTGACCTTCCTTGCCGCCGCCGGGCTTGAGCGGCTGGACCAGACCGAAGTCGGCGTGCCGCTGGGTTCGGACGAATGGATCCCCGCCGCCGCGCAGGGCGTGATCGCGATCGAATGCCGCGCCGATGATGCCACAACCACCGCGCTGCTTGCCGCCATCGATCACGCGCCGACCCGCGCCGAGTTGGAGGCAGAGCGTGCGCTGCTCGCCGAACTGGGCGGCACCTGCCACTCGCCTGTCGCGGTGCTGTGCGAATTGGCAGAGGGCGAACTCGCCATGCGTGCCGCGCTGTTCAGCCCGGACGGGGCAGAACGGATTGAAGGCACTGCAACCTTCGCACCTGGCGACCATGCACCGGTGAAGGCGCTGGCTGCCGACCTGCTGGCCCGCGCCACGCCTGCCATCGCCGCGCATTTCCGCGCTTCCGATATCCACAAGGGCGGATGAGCTTCCGCCTGCTCGCGCTGCGCCCGGAGCCGGGGCTGACCGCGACGCTGGACAAAGCCCGCGCGCTGGGCCTCGACATCACGGGGCAGGCATTGTCCGAAATCCGTGCGCTTGATTGGGTTTGCCCTGATGTGGCGGCAATTGACGGCCTGCTGATCGGCAGCGCCAACGCGATCCTGCACGGCGGCGACAATCTCGCGCTGCTGACCGGCAAGCCCGTTTATGCCGTGGGCGAGGCGACGGCTGCGGCCGCGCGCGCTGCGGGGTTCACCGTTGCCATGACCGGCAGCGGGGGACTTCAAGGCGTGCTCGATGCCATTGCCGGGCCTTGCCACCTGCTGCGCATCGCTGGCGAGGAGCACGTGCCGCTCACCCCGCCGCCCGGCGTGACTTTTGCCGAGGTGATCGCCTATCGCAGCGTGATGCTTCCGCTCGATCCGGTGGCTCAACTGCTGGCGCAGGGGGATGCGCTGGTGCTGCTCCATTCCGCCGCCACCGCGAGCCATTTTGCCGCCGAATGCGACCGGCTGGGCCTTGCGCGGGAACACATCACGCTCGCCGCGCTCGGCCCGCGCATTGCCGATGCCGCGGCGTCAGGATGGCGCGCGGTTCACACCGCCGCACGCCCTGACGAGGCTGCACTGTTGCAATTGGCATTTGACTTGTGCAGCCAGCCGCGCTCCATTCCCCACTCATCGCCCCGGCAGCCGTAACTACGGCGTCGGAGACGCAAAAAACATGGTCGCAAGAACGGATACAGATGGCATCGCAACCGGGACCATCGCTGCAAGATAGCGCCCGCAAGCCCGGATCGGGCCGGGCGCTTCTGCTTGCCGTTTTGCTCGCATTTCTCGCGGGCGGGGCGCTGGTGGGCTGGGCGGTATGGCAATATGTCGGGCCCGGCAGCGACCCTGCACCGCGTCAGGGAGTCGTGGCCGATGCGGGTGCGGGCGCAGAGCCCAAGCCTGCGCTCACCGCCAGCCCGACGCCGCTTGCCGCTGCCAAGGAGGCCGAGCAGGCGGTCGAGCGTGTGGCCGAACAGCAGGGCGGGCTTGACCAGCGTCTCGCTGCAGCCGAGCAGCGGCTCACCCAGCTTGATCTTCAGGCGCAGGCCGCCGCCGGCAATGCCGCCCGCGCCGAGAGCCTGCTGATCGCCTTTGCCACCCGCCGCGCTGTCGAACGCGGGGCCGAGCTTGGCTATCTGTCCGATCAATTGCGGCTGCGGTTTGGCGACCAGTGGCCCAATGCGGTGGGAAACATCATCGAATTTTCGCGCAATCCGATCCGGCTCGACAGCCTCGTCGCGCGGCTTGAAGGCCTCGCCCCGCAGCTGCGCGAAAGCGGCGAGGGCCCGTCGTGGGGTGCCTTCAAGCGCGAGATGAAGCAGCTGTTCGTGTTCCGCCGCGAAAGCACCCCTTCGCCCGAGCCGCAGCGCAGGCTCGACCGTGCGCGCTGGGCGCTGGAGCAGGGCCGCTATCAGGCGGCAATCGACGAGGTGAAGGGCATGCCCGGCGCGGCCAAGGCCGAGGCCTGGATCAAGGATGCCGAACGTTACAAGAAGGCGATGGACGCGCTGGAGGTGATCGAAACCGCCGCCGTGCTCGACCAGCGCGGCTTGCGTGACGGGGCGGGCAATCCGGTGCGGCAGTTGAGCCCGCTGATCAGGCCCTGAGGATTTCCGGCAGGTCGCCCGAAACGCCCCGCGCTTCGTCCATGAAGAAGCTCTTGAGCATCGGGGTGCGCTGCACTGCGGCCATGCCGAGCCGCCGAACCGCCGATGCAGCCTTCCCCGGAACGCCAAACAGCCGCGTCAGCCCGTCGGTCGCCAGCGCCACCATGAAGCTGTCGAGCCCGCGCCAGGTCTCGTAACGCTTGAGCAGTTCCGGATCGCCCGGATCGAGGCCGAGCCGCGCACCGTCTGCCAGCACTTCGACCAGCGCGCCCACATCCCGCAGGCCGAGGTTAAGGCCCTGACCCGCAATCGGGTGAATGCCGTGCGCCGAATCGCCGATCAGCGCGAGGCGTTCGGACGTGATCTTGGCAGTGTGGTGGAAGCCCAGCGGCCAGCTTGAGCGGTGGCCGACGGTCTTCACCTTGCCCAGCACGCCGCCCATGCGCTTTTCCACCTCGGCGAGGAAGGCGCGGTCGCCCAGCTTCATCACGCCTGCGCCGTCCGCTTCGGACACGGTCCACACCAGCGAGGAACGGTGCGTGCCATCGGCATCATCGTTCAGAGGCAGCAGCGCGAAGGGGCCTGCCGGGTAGAAGATTTCCCACGCGACGTTCCCGTGCGGCTTTTCGTGGGTCAGCCCGGCGATGATCGCGCGGTGCTTGTAATCCCACTTGGCGATCGAAATGCCCGCCGCGTCGCGGGTGGGCGACTGGCGGCCCTCGGCGGCGACCATCAACCGGCCTTTCAGCTTCTGCCCGTCTGCCAGCACGGCGGCGACGCCATATTCGCTGCGCTGCCGCTCGGTCACATGAGCCTTGGCGACCCAGTTGATGAGCGGCTCGCGCGCGGCCGCCTCGAACAGCGCGAGGCGCAAGCGGCGGTTGGGGAACATCCGGCCCAAGGTGCCGCCGCCCTCGCCGGGGACGAAATCGAGCCGTCCGGGCTTGTTCTGGTCGGTCACCGCGATGGCCGCGATGTCGCAGGCGAACTGCTCCAGCCCCTCGGCAATCCCGATATTCTCGAACAGGTGCCAGCTCGCGGTCGAGATCGCGGTGGCGCGGTCGTCAAAGCCTTCTGCGGTCAGCTCGGCCGGATCGGCGCGGTCGATCACGTGGCTCGACATGCCCTTCTTCGCCGCCGCCAGCGCCAGCGTCATGCCGACGAGGCCGCCGCCCAGGATCACCAGATCGCGGGGTTCCTGCGTATTGTCTGAAGTCGCTGTCACCTTGGCCGCTCCGATTGCGAAACTATCCCGTCATGCCTAGAGCTCTATCCGTGCGTCACGCAAGAATCTTCCCTTCGCTCACCCGACAATTCGCTGCATGGGTGCTTGCGCTTGCCGCAAGTCTGGTGCTGGCGCTGCCTGCGTTCGGGCAGGAGGCTGGGCCGCGCAAGGCGCAGTTCGGCGATGAGAATATCGCGGTCGAACTCCATGCCGAGGGCGCGCCTGCCGAGGGCAAGGAATGGCTGCTCGCGCTGCGCTTCACACCCAGCGCGCCCGAATGGCACGGCTATTGGTCGAACCCCGGCGATGCGGGGCAGGGGATGCGGCTGACGCTCGACCTGCCGCCCGATTGGGAAGTGGGCGAGGCGCGCTATCCAGTGCCCAAGCGGCTCACCATCAGCGGGCTGATGAACCATATCTACGAAGGCCCCTATACCGTGCTGGTGCCGGTCACCCCGGGGCCGAGCGTCAAAGGCTTTGCCGCAGGCGCGGTGAAGGGTCATATCGAATACCTCGCCTGCACCGACCAGATCTGCGTCCCGCAGGATGCGTTGCTCGAGGCGAAACCGGGCGGCGATTTTGCGCGGTGGCGGGCCGAGGTCGCGCCGCTGCTCGATGCCAAGGCGCGGTTTGCGATCACCGGCAAGACTTTGCGCATCGCCATCCCGCTTCCGGTGGGCATGGGCCTCAGCGATCCGCACGTGTTCATCGGCAACGAGCGGCTGGTTGCCTATGCCGCGCCGCAGACTTTCCGCCGGGTCGGCGATGTGCTGGTGGCCGAGATTCCGCTCGACCCCTATGGCACGGGCAAGGCCAAGTCTCTGTCCGGGATCCTCGCCTTTGGTGACGGGGGCGGGGTGCGCTTTACCGCGGCGCTGGGTGCGGTGCCCAAGGGCGGGGACATCGTCGCCGGAGCGCAGAACGCGCCCGCGCCGCCGCTGTGGACGCTGATCCTCGGCGCGCTGGTGGGCGGATTGCTGCTCAACATCATGCCCTGCGTCTTCCCGATCCTCAGCCTGAAAGCCATCGCGCTGGCCCGCGCAGGCGAAAGCGAGAGCCGTGCGCGCGCCGAGGGGCTGGCCTATACGGCGGGCGTCGTCGTCGCCTGCCTCGCACTTGGCGCGCTGCTGCTGGCGCTGCGGGCGGCGGGGGAGCAAGTCGGCTGGGCCTTCCAACTGCAAGAACCCGGCGTCGTGGTTGCATTGCTGGTGCTGGCCGCCGCGATCACCGCCAACTTTGCCGGACTGTTCGAGCTGCCGACGATCTCGATGAGCATGGGGGGCGAGCGCACCGGCGCCTTCGCCACCGGATTGCTGGCGGCGTTTGTGGCGACGCCCTGCACCGGCCCGTTCATGGCGGCGGCGCTGGGCGCGGCCTTGCTGCTGCCGATCCCGCAGGCGCTGCTGCTGTTCGCGTTGCTGGGGCTGGGGCTGGCGCTGCCGTTCCTTGCTCTGGGCTTCGTGCCGCCCTTGCGGCGGATGCTGCCCAAGCCCGGCGCTTGGATGGAGCGGTTCCGGCGGATCATGGCGGTGCCCATGGCGCTGACCGCGCTCGCGCTGCTGTGGCTGACGGTACAACTGGGGGGCAAGCCCTTCGGCCTGATCGCGCTGGTGCTGGTTGCGGGCGTGGTGCTGGCGCTGTTTGTGGTGGGCAAGCTGCAACGCGGGGGCAAGATGGCCTGGCCCGCCTTCGGCCTTGTCGCCGCGCCGTTCCTCGCCTTTGCCCTGATCGCGCTGCCTTCGGTCTATGAAAGCAAAGCGAGCGCTCCGAAGGCGAGCATCCACAAGCCGCAAAGCTTCACCCCCGATACGCTTGCCAAGGCGCGCGCGTCCGGCAAGCCGGTGTTCGTGTGGTTCACCGCTGACTGGTGTGTCACCTGCAAGGTCAACGAGGCCGCCGCCATCGAGCGCGAGAGCGTGCGCGATGCCTTCGAGAAGGCGGGCGTGATAACGATCGTGGGCGATTGGACGAAGCGCGACGAGGCGATCACGCAGTTCCTGACGCAGCAAGGCGCAGCGGGCGTGCCGCTCTACCTATGGTACGCGCCGGGAGCGTCAGCGCCGCAGCAATTGCCGCAGGTGCTCACCCCAGACCTGCTTGAGGCGCAGGCCTCAGGGGATCGGTGACAGCTCCGGCGTAAACTGCACGGTCTCGACCGGCGGCAACTTCGGCGGTTCACCACGGCACGCTTCGACCAGCGCCATCGGCAGCGGGCTCGGATTGAGCCGCACCAGCCCCGCGCCCGGCACCGTCACGGTCGCCTCGCGTTCGGGCTTCAGCGCGGTCCATTCGCGCTGGCCCGCAGGCACATCGCCCTGCCAGAAAGATTTGCCCGCAATCTCTGTCGCATCGACCGGGAAGCGTCCGATCCAGCCATTGCCGATCAGCGCCAGCAACGCAGATGCACCCTCGTCAGCCGGGGCGTGGCGGGTGATCCGCAGCTTGGCTTCGGGCGTGGCGGGGGAGAGACACTCGATTGCCAGCAACACCGGCTGGCCGGGAATGCCGTAAACCAGCCGCAGCGGATTAGCCGTGCTCGCCCAGACCGCGCCGGTGGTGTCGGGCGAGGGGATCGGCGCGGAAGGCCCGCGCGTGGGCGCATCCAGCGAAACCCGCGCCACGGCCGCATCGGTCGGCGGCGGCTTGCATCCTGCCAGTCCGGCGCAGAGCGCGAGCCCTGCCAGCAACGCGCCTAGGCGCACACGCGTGGGTCTCATCGGGCGCGGATGAAGTCGCGGATATCGGCCGAAAGCTTCGCCCGGTCCTCGTCGCGGATATACATCATGTGGCCCGCGTCGTAATATTTCCACGTGATCCGGTCCTGCGGAATGCCCGGCCGCTTCAGCGAATATTCCGCGCCGAAGAAGGGCGTGGCAAAATCATAATAGCCTTGCGCGTTGAACAGGCGCAGCTGCGAATTCTGGCGCATCGCCTGCCCGATCAGCGGCGCGACGTTGAGATAGGCACCGCGGAACGACCCGTCGAGGCTCCAGTCCCAATTGCGCCCGGGTTCGCGCCCGATCGACTGATATTCGCGGTCGGTCCGGTAACCCAGCGTATCGCGCGCCCAGCTGTTGATCCCGGCGGTGTAGCCCGCATCAATGCCGTAGAAGCTGGGGTCATTGTCTGGCGTCTCGCCCGCGCTGTCGTAATCAGTGCCGGTGTAGCGCGCGTCGAGCCTGCCGATGGTCTGGCCCCGGTCGCGCAGCAGCTCCTTGTAGAAGCGCTGGTCGGTGACACGCAGATTGGCGGCATCGAGATAGGTTTCGGACAGGCCGGTGAGTCGCGAGAGTTCCTTGCGCACCGCGGCGCGTTCTTCGGCGGGCAGGTCCTGCCCCTTGAGCAGCGCGGTGGCGAAAGGACCGATGGCAAAGCGGCGGGCCTCCTCGCTGATCGCCTCGACCGACTCCGCCTTGACCTTGCCGTGGTAAAAAGCGGCAGCCGCCATGTTGGGCAGGGTAACGACATAGGCCATCTCGTTGCCCGGTGTGGTGTCCTCCACGCCGAAATCGAGGATCGTCGAAATCAGGATCAGCCCGTTGAGGCCGACGTCGTTATAAGTGCCGCCTTCCAGCTCGTCGGCGACCATCGCGGTGCGGGTGGTGCCGTAGCTTTCTCCGCCGAGGAACTTGGGGCTGTTCCAGCGGCCATTATCGTTGATCCAGCGACGGATCACCTTGGCAACGGCGCGGCCATCTTGACGAAGACCGTAGTATTTCTTGGGATCGGTCCCCTGTGTCAGGTGGCTGAAGCCGGTGCCCGGCGGATCGATGAACACAAGGTCTGCGACGTCGAGCAGGCTGTCGGGGTTGTCGAGCAGCGGATAGGGGGGCGCGCCATCATCACGCGCGTCAGAAGGGATCGCGACGCGCTTGGGCCCGAAAGCGCCCATCTGCAACCAGACGGAGCCCGAACCCGGCCCGCCATTATAGATGAAGAACACCGGGCGCGTCGGGTCAGCGGGGGTTTTGATGTACGAGGTGGTAACAATCACCGCCTCGGCCTTGCCCGCATCGTCGGTCAGGATCGTATCGCCGATGGTCGCGCGGTAGGTGATGCGCTGCCCGCCGAACGTGCCCGCCAGATCGCGGGTGCGCACCTGCGGGGTGGGCGCGGGCTTGGCCGCAGCGTCGGACTTGGGTTCGTCCTGCGCAAGGGTGGGGACGGTGAGGGCGAGAGTGCTGGCAGCGGCCAGCGCGGCAAGGAATCGGGCGTTCATGCCGGTGAGGGTTGGCAGGGTTGCGCGGGCCATTCAAGGGGCGGGGCTAAGGCTTCCCACCCATCTTCTTGTAACGCGTCTTGCCGAAGCGGGTCTTGCGCGTCCCCGGCTTGCCCTCGTTGCTCCGCCCGACGATCGGCGCGCGTTTTTCGCCGTCGGGGATGCCGAGTTCATCCGCTTCCAGTCGCCGGATCTCGTCGCGCAATCTGCCCGCTTCCTCGAACTCGAGGTTCGCTGCCGCGTTGCGCATCCGCTTTTCGAGGTCTTCGATGTAGCTGCGCAGGTTATGCCCGACGAGGTTGTTGCGCTCCGGATCGCCGGTGTCGACCAGCACAGAATCCTGCGCCGCCGAATGCGCGACGATATCGTGGATGTTGCGCTTGATCGTGGTTGGCGTGATGCCGTGCTCGGTGTTGTAAGCCTCCTGCTTGGATCGGCGGCGGTCGGTTTCGGCGAGCGCGCGTTCCATGCTGCCGGTGATGCGGTCGGCATAGAGGATCACGCGGCCATCGACGTTGCGCGCGGCGCGGCCAATGGTCTGGATCAGCGAGGTTTCGCTGCGCAGAAAGCCTTCCTTGTCGGCGTCGAGGATCGTCACCAGCCCGCATTCGGGAATGTCGAGGCCTTCGCGCAGAAGGTTGATGCCGACCAGCACGTCGTACACGCCGAGGCGCAGGTCGCGGATCAGCTCGATACGTTCGAGCGTTTCCACGTCCGAGTGCATGTAACGCACCCGCACGCCGGCTTCGTGCATGAATTCGGTGAGGTCTTCGGCCATGCGCTTGGTGAGCGTGGTGACAAGCGTGCGGTAGCCCTTGGCGGCGGTTGCCTTGCATTCGACGATGCAGTCCTGCACCTGATCCTCGACCGGGCGGATCTCGACCGGGGGGTCGATCAGGCCGGTGGGGCGGATCACCTGTTCGGCGAAGACGCCGCCGGTCTGGTCCATTTCCCAATGGCCCGGCGTCGCCGAGACCGCAAAGGTCTGCGGGCGCATCGCGTCCCACTCGTTGAACCTGAGCGGACGATTGTCGATGCAGCTCGGCAGGCGGAAGCCGTATTCGGCCAACGTCAGCTTGCGGCGGTGGTCACCCTTGGCCATCGCGCCGATCTGCGGCACGGTCTGGTGGCTTTCATCAACGAACAGCAGCGCATTTTCGGGCAGGTATTCGAACAGCGTCGGCGGCGGTTCGCCCGGGAGGCGGCCCGTGAGGAAGCGCGAGTAGTTTTCGATGCCGGCGCATGATCCGGTCGCGGCGATCATCTCAAGGTCGAAATGGGTGCGCTGTTCGAGCCGCTGGCGTTCCAGCAGCTTGCCCTCTGCCTCCAGTTCCTTGAGCCGTTCTTCCAGCTCGAACTTGATGGCCGCCGCCGCCTGCTTCATCGTCGGCCCCGGCGTGACGTAGTGCGAATTGGCATAGACCCGCACCTTCTCCAGCGCGGCCCCCTTGGTGCCGGTCAGCGGGTCGAATTCGCTGATCCCCTCGATCTCGTCACCGAAGAAGCTGACGCGCCACGCCATGTCTTCATAGTGCGAGGGGAAGATTTCCAGGCTGTCGCCGCGCACCCTGAAGCAGCCGCGCGTGAAGGCGGCGTCGTTGCGCTTGTATTGCAGCGCGACGAGTTTGCGGATCAATTCACGCTGGTCGACGACCTCGCCCACCTTGATATCGAAGATCATCGCCGAATAGGTCTCGACCGATCCGATCCCGTAAAGGCACGAGACCGAGGCGACGATGATCACATCGTCACGCTCCAGCAGCGCGCGGGTGGCCGAATGGCGCATCCGGTCGATCGCCTCGTTCACGCTCGACTCTTTCTCGATATAGGTATCGGAGCGCGGCACGTAGGCTTCGGGCTGGTAGTAGTCGTAGTAGCTGACGAAATACTCGACCGCGTTTTCGGGGAAGAAGCTCTTGAACTCCCCGTAAAGCTGCGCGGCCAGAATCTTGTTGGGGGCAAGGATCAGGGCGGGGCGCTGCAAGGTCTCGATAACCTTGGCCATGGTGAAGGTCTTGCCCGAGCCGGTGACGCCGAGCAGCACCTGCGTCTTCTCGCCCGCCAGCGCGCTTTGCGTCAGTTCCGCAATCGCGGTCGGCTGGTCGCCCGCCGGTTCGTATTCCGAGACGAGCTTGAACGGAATGCCGCCCATCGACTTGTCGGGACGCGTAGGGCGGTGCGGGGTGAAGTCCGCGCCCGTTTCGGGCTCGTCCAGTCCCCTGCGGATCACGAGTTCGGCCATGGCCTATGTATGGGGAACAAAGCATGGACGTGCAAGGCGGCCCGCGGTGACTTGCGCGCTTTTCATGGCACGCTTTGCCGCAAACAGGGTTATGATCGCGAAACCGATCAGGAGACGAGGACATGAAGCGCATCACCATCATCGCGGCCGCCGGTGCTGCATTGCTCGCAGGCTGTTCGGGCGGGAATGCCGACGCCGACGGGAATGGCGAGGTTACCGTCAAGGAAGCGGCCAACAAGGCCGAAGCGGAGGGCCTCAAGCCGGAACCGGGCCTCTACAAGACCACCGTCACCATGACCGGGCTGAACATTCCCGGCATGCCGCCCGAAATGGAGGGCCACGGCGCGGGGCTCACCACCACCACCGAGGACTGCCTGACGCAGGAGGAGGTCGACAAGGGCTTCGAGGAAATGGTCAAGCAGGGCCAGAACGGCGAATGCACCTATGAACGCTTCGCGCTGACGGGCGGGAAACTCGATGCGGTGATGGTCTGCAAATCGGAAGGCCGCAACGTCCGCATGGAAATGACCGGCACGACCACCGCGACCAGCGCTGACCTTACCGCCAGCATGGCGATGGAATTCGACGGTGCGGGTGAGGGGACGATGAGCTTCACCGCCAAGCACGAACGGATCGGTGCCTGTCCGGCAAAGTAACCGCGGCATGATTTGTGTCGTATTTATTACACCTGTTACACTTCATTGAATATTCAGGCTCGCTGTGGCTAGGTGGCGGACATGGCTTCGCGCTTCGCCTTTGACTCTGTCCGTCTCCCCGCCCCGCTGCTGGCAGCGGGCGGCCGCGCGCATCAGGCCTACGCGGCAAGCAAGCTGGCACGCCGCGTCGCGCTGGCGCGGGAAGCGATCCCGGAGGGGCACGAAAGTGGCAAACCGCGACTCTTCCGCCTGCTGGGTGAGGCGCAGGTGCTGCTCGAACCCGTGCGCCGCCCGCGTCGCAAGCTGGCCATCGCGCCCACCGCCAACCCGCAAGTCGCGATGATCCTCCCCGGCTTTGCCACGCACCCGATGCGGATGCGCTATCTGGCGCGCCAGCTCGAGACCGCGGGCCATGTTGCCAAGCGTTGGGGCCTCGGCTTCAACTGGGGACCGACCGAGGAGAATTTCGCGGCGATCGAGGCGCGGCTGCTCCAGCTTTACGCGCGCCACGGCCGTCCCGTGGTGCTGATCGGGTGGAGCCTTGGCGGGCTTTATGCGCGCGAGATTGCCAAGCGGCAGCCGCACGCTGTGGCCAAGGTGATCTCGATGGGCTCACCGTTCAGCGGCTCTCCGCGCGCCAACAATGTGTGGCGCGCCTACCAGTTCATCACCGGCCATTCGGTTGACGCCCCGCCGATCGCGGCCGAGCTTCGCGTCAAGCCGCCGGTCGAGACTGTGGCGATGTGGAGCGCCAATGATGGCGTGATCGCTCCGCGCTGTGCTGCCGGTCGCATTGGCGAGCGTGATCGCGCCATTCCGGTCCGCTGCACGCACATGGGTTTCACCTATGACCCGCAGGTGATCGCCACCCTCCTTGCCGAGCTCGAAACCACGCGCGTTTGACCCGACGCGGCAGCGATCTTGCGCAAATGCGCGCAGGCGCTTTCCTTTTGCAAAACCGCGGTTAGATTGCTGCAATGCACCTAAGGGCTAGAACCCTGACAGAGTGTGCGGGGGTCAATGAACGCGGGTCACGGCAATTTCGATGAGATGTTCGATGGCGATGGTCGCACCCGGCCCGCCTATGCCGATTATTCGCGCTGGTATAACGAACAGCCGCCCGAATTCCTGCGTCGCAAGAACCGCGAGGCGGATGACACCTTCCGCCGCACCGGCATCACCTTCAACGTCTATGGCGAGGATCAGGCCGAGGAACGGCTGATCCCCTTCGACATGGTGCCGCGCATCATCACCGCGGCCGAATGGCGCAAGCTGTCGCGCGGGATCGAACAGCGGGTGCGGGCGCTCAATTCCTTCCTCTATGACCTGTATCACCGGCAGGAAATCGTGCGCGCGGGCAGGCTTCCCGAACGGCTGCTGCGCGGGAACGAGGCGTGGCTGGCCAACATGGTCGGCTTCACCCCGCCGGGCGGCATCTACACGCACATCGTCGGCATTGACCTCGTTCGCACCGGGCCGGACGAGTTCTTCGTGCTGGAAGATAATGCGCGCACGCCTTCGGGCGTCTCCTACATGCTCGAAAACCGCGAGACGATGATGGGGATGTTCCCTGATCTGTTCAGCCGGATCGGGGTGGAGAGCGTTTCCAACTACCCGCGCCGCCTTGCGCGCAGCCTTGCGGCTTGCGTCCCGCCGGCGTTCGAGGGCGGCAAGCCGACCGTGGCGGTGCTGACGCCGGGGATCTTCAACTCTGCCTATTTCGAACACGCCTTCCTTGCCGACCAGATGGGCGCGGAACTGGTGGAGGGCAGCGACCTGCGGGTCGTGGGCGGGCGGGTGCAGATGCGCACCACCAGCGGCTTCAAACCGATCGACGTGCTCTATCGCCGGGTCGATGACGAATTCCTCGATCCGCTCACCTTCAACCCTGACAGCGTGCTCGGGGTGCCGGGCATCATGGATGTCTACCGCTCGGGCGGGATCACAATCGCCAATGCGCCCGGCACCGGGGTGGCGGACGACAAGGCAATCTACAGCTTCATGCCAGAGATCGTCGAGTTCTACACGGGCGAGCGGCCCCTGCTGCCCAACGTCCAGACCTGGCGCTGCGCCGACAAGGACAGCCTTGCCTATGTGCTCGACAATCTGGCCGAGCTGGTGGTGAAGGAAGTGCACGGTTCGGGCGGGTACGGGATGCTGATCGGGCCGACCTCCTCCAAGCGCGAGATCGAGGCTTTCCGCGCCAAGCTGGTCGCGCGGCCGGAAAACTACATCGCCCAGCCGACGCTCGCGCTGTCGACCTGCCCGATCTACACCGCCAAGGGCCTGGCCCCGCGCCATGTGGACCTGCGCCCCTTTGTGCTGGTCTCGCCTGAGGGGATCGACATCACGCCGGGCGGATTGACGCGCGTGGCGCTCAAGAAGGGATCGCTGGTGGTCAACTCCAGTCAGGGAGGCGGCACCAAGGATACCTGGGTGCTGAAGGACTGATATGTTAGGCCGCACCGCCAACGGGTTGTTCTGGATGTTCCGCTATCTCGAGCGGGCCGAGAACACCGCGCGCCTGCTTGAAGCGGCGCTGCGCATGGCGCTGACCCGCGATGTTGTCACCGCCGAGGCCGAGTGGCGCTCGGTGATCGCGACGCTCGGGCTGACGCAGGCCTATCAGGCCGCGCATGATTCCTATGACGGCGTGGCGGTCTGGAACTTCGTACTGCGCGGCAGCACCAACCCCGGCAATGTGCGCGAGATGTTCGGCGCGGTGCGATCCAATGCCCGCATGGCCCGCACCAATATCTCCTCCGACGTGTGGGAAGCCGTCAACGAGAACTGGATGCGGATCGACCGGCTGCTGGCCCGCCCGGTCGGCCAGACGATGGTGGGCGAAGCGCTTGCCGCGATCCGGCGGGCGGGGACGCAGGTGCACGGGGCCTTCGACGGTTCGATCCTGCGCGACGACGGATACCACTTCGCCCGCGCGGGCACTTTCATCGAGCGAGCGGATTCCAGCGCGCGCATTCTCGACATGAAGTATTTCATCCTGCTGCCCTCGCTCTCCTATGTCGGGTCGAGCCTTGATACCGGGCAGTGGGAACAGGTGCTGCGATCGGTCGCAGGCGCGCGGGTCTATAGCTGGCTCAACGCCGGTCAGATCGAGGCGCGCGGCATCGTCGAATTCGTGGTGCTGGACGACCGCTTCCCGCGCAGCCTTGCCTTCTGCCGCAATGCCCTGCGCGATTGCCTCGGTGCGCTCGCCCGTTCGCATGGCGTCGAAGGCCGCGCGATCGCCCTGATGCGCGAGGCAGACACCCGCATCAGCCACCTCACCGTCGACCAGATATTCGAGGCAGGCCTGCACGAATTCCTCGTCGATTTCCTCGCCCGCGACGCCGCTATCGCCCGGGCGATTGCCGAGGATTACCGGTTCCACGCATGAGCAAGCTGACCCTCTCGATCCAGCACACCACCCATTATGCCTTCGCGCAGCCGGTGGTGCACGCGCTCCAGCGGTTGCGGCTGACGCCCAAGGAAACACAGGGCCAGCGCATCATCAACTGGGCGATGACCTTCGACAATGCGGCGGCAGAGGTCGAATATGACGACCAGCATTTCAACCACGTCACGCTGATCGGGCTGACCCCGGGCGCACGCGAGGTGACGGTGACTTGCGAAGGCGTGGTCGAGACAGAGGACAATGCCGGGGTGATCGGCCGCCATTCGGGCCATCTGCCGTTGTGGAGCTTCCTGCGCCAGACGCCGCTGACCCGCCCGGGCACCAAGCTGCGCGGATTGCTGCGCGAGGCTTCGGGCGGGGCCGATGCACCGCTCGATTTCCTCCACGCGCTGTCCGGCCTGATCCGCGAGCGCGTCGCCTACGAAACCGGGCGCACGCATTCGCGCACCACCGCCGAAGAGGCGGTCGGGCAGGGCGCGGGCGTGTGTCAGGATCATGCGCATATCTTCATCGGCGCAGCACGGGCGAGCGGGATTCCGGCGCGCTATGTCAGCGGCTACCTGATGATGGATGACCGCATCGAACAGGAAGCCACCCACGCCTGGGCGGAAGCCCATGTCGAAGGGCTGGGCTGGGTCGGCTTCGACGTATCGAACGGCATCTCGCCCGATCCGCGCTACGTCCGCGTGGCGACGGGGAGCGACTACCGCGATGCCGCGCCGATCACCGGCATAACGCAGGGTTCTGCCGCTGCCGAGGTGCTGACTGTGGGCGTCGCCGTGGAGGCGAAAGCCTCCGCCGCCAGCCAGAGCCAGTCCCAGCAACAGGGCCAATCGACACAATAGACAAAGCGCCCCGCCGCAGGCTTTGCGCCAGCGCCTGCTTCAAGCTAGGGCCGCGAAAACGCGCGGCGAACGGGGCAAACAGAGGATGACGGCATGACCTATTGCGTTGGCATGGTGCTCGACAAGGGCCTCGTCCTGATGAGCGATACCCGCACCAATTCGGGCGTCGACAATATCTCGACCTTCCGCAAGCTGTCTCACTGGAGCGTGCCGGGCGAGCGGATGATCGCGGTAATGACCGCGGGCAACCTTGCCACCACGCAGGCGGTGATCAGCCAGCTTGAGGAGCGCACCAAAGCGCCCGAGGACCGCGAGAACTGCCTGCTCAAGGGCGCGACGATGTTCCAGGTCGCCACCGAGATCGGCCGTCTGCTGCGCACCACCATCGAAGACGTGCAGCGCGTCAACGGCGATAACGGCAAGGGCCGCTTCACCGCCACGATGATCGTCGCCGGGCAGATCAAGGGCATGCAACCGCGGCTATTCATGATCTATCCCGAAGGCAATTTCATCGAAGCGAGCTGGGACACGCCGTTTTTCCAGATCGGGGAAACCAAGTATGGCCGCCCGATTCTGATCCGTGGCTACGACCGCGGCATGAGCTTCGAGGACGCGGTGAAGCTGCTGATGGTCAGCTTCGATTCAACGCTGAAGGCTAACCTGTCAGTCGGCCTGCCGCTGGATTTGCTGGTTATCGGCAAGGACCAGTTCGCTGCGACGCACGAACACCGTGTCACCGCCGAGGACGAATATTTCGACACGATTTCATCCGGTTGGGGAAATGCGCTAAGGTCGGCATTCCACTCGCTTCCACCCTATCGATTCAGCGATGACCCGTAAGGGATAGGCCTGATCTGGCTCCGATCCGGATCGATATTTTCTTAATTTATCAACAATTTAATGTGTCCGGGATATGGTAAATCCTCCGGATCGGCGCTGCTAATGCGTGAAAACGCACATAGGTTAGCGCAATCCGATCTTCATGACACGCAAAGCCAGCCTCCACTTCATCGATTCATGCAGCCGCCAGCGCGCCGAATTGGCGCGGGTTGGCTTCGCATTGGGCCACCATTGCGAGGTTTATGGTGACCTGTCCGAACTCGCGGTGCACCCGCCGCGCGAAGGGATCATCATCGCCCGCGATACCGCTGAAGAAGGCGGCGTGGGCATGATCCTTGACCGGCTGGGCAGGCTGGGCATCTGGCTGCCGCTGATTGCGGTGGATGTGCAGCCCCGACCGGGCCGCATCGTCGAAGCGATCAAGGCCGGCTCGCTCGATTATCTTGCCTTGCCGCTTGATCCGGAACGCTTCACCCGCTGCCTCATGCGCATCGAGAAGGAGGCCGAACAGTTCGGCGCCGCCCGCCGCCGCATGATCGAAGCGCGCGACCGCATCTCCACCCTTTCCTCGCGGGAACGTGAGGTGCTCGATTGGCTTGCCGAAGGCAGCAGCAACAAGGCCATCGCGCGTGAGCTCGATATCAGCCCGCGCACTGTGGAAATCCACCGCGCCAACATGATGACCAAGCTCGGCGCGCGCCACGCGGCGGAAGCTGTGCGATTGAAACTGGAGGCGAAGCTTGAACCCAAGATGAGGGCGTAGCGCTAACGCTTTGACCTGGCTCCATAAGGCCCCCCTTCGAGAGCCACGGCCGCCCGCAGCACGGGATGCAACAGGCTTCACCCACGGCGGCTCCGGCGCTGATCAGTCAGCAGGCCGGGGCCGCCTTTCTTTTTCCTGACAGGGGCAGGCAGCGCCAAGCGCCGCCCGGTTAGCGGCAGAATTTCGCGCCGGTGCCTTCAAGATGGAAGTGATCCTCGTGCGCGGCGTTGTATTCCGGGCCGAGCACCGTGCCGAAGCGCTTGCACGCACTCTTGTGCACCACCCGCAGGAATTCGCGGGTCGCCGCATCGCTGCCGTCCCAATCGCGCTTGAGCACGATCCGGCGGCCATCGGCGAGGACAAAGGCGGAAACGTCGATCGCCTCGGCGCGGGCATGGGCCGAACGCCGCTCGCTTCCGGCGACATTGCGGCAGGCATAGCTTCCCATCGTCTCGATTTTCGCAACCGGACTGCCAAGGATCTGGCGCGCCGCACGGTCGACGCCGAAGCGCGCCCAATCGCCGAACGCCTTGGCCACATTGCAGCGCACCGGCCCCATATTGGCGATGGTGAGCGGCGCGCGGTCCCCTGCCAGCGCCATCAGCTGGACCGTGCCAAGCTTGTTGCAACCGGGGGCGGCGTAGGTATCGGGGAGGGGATCAAAGCGCGCGCCGCTCGCGCCGAGATCGGCGAGGCAGGCGCCATCTTCGGCGCGTTGGGCATAGCTTTGCGGGGCAGAGGAAATCGTGGTGGCCGGGCGTGCGGGCGCACGGGCAGACTGGCTCGCCGCACCCGGAGCCGCGCCGCTGCTGCCGCCGGGGATCAGCGATCCGCACCCCGCCAGCGCCAGGGCGGCGGCGGTCACACTTGCTGCGCGAAGAATCTCCGAAGCCTTCATGGCTAAGGATTATTCCCCAAGAATGGTTAACAGACCGAAAACGTATTGGTTAATGCGACCTTTGACCGCACGCAGCCCGATCAGGGGAGCCGGTCTTCGATCTGCTCCCACAGTTCGATCTTCACCCCGTCCGGATCGAGCAGCCAGGCGAACTTGCCGTAACCCTCGTCAGCCTCGCCCAGGATGTCGACACCCTTGGCGCGCAGGGCCGCGACAAGGCCGGGCAGATCATTCACCCGCAGGTTGATCATGAACCCGCCG
Source organism: Porphyrobacter sp. ULC335 (assembly GCF_025917005.1). Lineage (NCBI taxonomy): Bacteria > Pseudomonadati > Pseudomonadota > Alphaproteobacteria > Sphingomonadales > Erythrobacteraceae > Porphyrobacter > Porphyrobacter sp. ULC335. The sequence goes on along the minus strand of NZ_CP078091.1, from coordinate 3,056,055 downwards.
GTGCCGGGTTTGATATAGGCATCGTCCCCGAAGTGGCTGATCATCGAATAGGGGTGCCTGCGCGGCTCCTGCGCCCAATCGAATTGCGGGCCGTAGGGACCGTCGATCGCCAGTGTCTCGCGATACCAGGCGCGGCTCGCCTCCGGGTCCTTGACCAGATAGAACACACCGCCAAGTCCGGTCACCCGCGGGCCACTGTCTGCATTCGCCGCCATAAGCGCTTCTCCCCCGCAGGTATTATGCCTTAATGCGGGGATCGGTGGAAGCTCAGATAGTTTTGGGGCGCTGGCCGGTCAGAATGCTCACCAACACAATGGCCGCGAAGGACGCCGCAAAGCCCGGTACAATCTCGTAAAGGCCGGGACCGCCCATGAAGCTGGCGTTCCAGCCGAGCATGATCCACCCTGCGACCACGCCTGCGCCGGTCACCAGTCCGGCCACCGCGCCCGCGCCGGTCATCCGGTCCCAGGTCAGTGACAGCAGGATCAGCGGGCCGAAGGCGGCGCCGAAGCCCGCCCATGCGTTGGATACGAGGCCGAGCACCTCGCTGTCCGGGTCCGCCGCAATCACCAGCGCCGCCGCCGCGACCAGCCCGACCGAGAGCCGCCCGATATTCACCGCCTCTCGCTCGCTGGCGTTGCGGCGCAGGAACAGGCGGTAGAAATCCTCGGTCAGGGAGGAGGATGACACCAGCAGCTGCGAGGCAATCGTGCTCATGATCGCGGCCAGCAGCGCGGCATAAAGGAAGCCGGTCACTGCCGGGTGGAACAGCAGGTTGGCGAGCAGGATGAAGATCGTCTCCGGATCATCGACCACCAGCCCGTTGGCTTCGGCATAGGCGCGCCCGGCAAGGCCCACGGCGACCGCGCCGGTCAGCGAGATGACCATCCAGCCCATCCCGATGATGCCTGCGCGCGGGACATTCTCCACGCGGTCGATCGCCATGAAGCGGACGATGATATGCGGCTGGCCGAAATAGCCCAGACCCCAGGTCACCGCGCTGACCACCCCGATAAAGGTCGCGCCCTGCGTGAGGCTCAGGAAGCCCTCCTGCGGCACCGAGGAAAGCGGCGCGCTGCCGGTCCCGAACAGGATCACCAGCGGCATGACGACCAGCGCCACCATCATGATCATGCCTTGCACGAAATCGGTGAGGCTGACGGCCAGGAACCCGCCGATGGTGGTGTAGACCAGCACGATCCCGGCAGTGATGAGGATGCCGAGCATGTAGTCGGACAGGCCCGTCACCGGCAGCACTCCGGCAAAGGCGGTCGCAAACAGCTTGCCCCCGCCGACCATGCCCGATGCGGTATAGACGGTGAAGAAGCCGACGATCACCACCGCCGAGACGACGCGCAGCAGCGTGCCGGCTTCCGGAAAGCGGTTGGCGAGGAATTGCGGGATGGTGAGTGCATCACCCAGCCGCTCGGTCTGTTCGCGCAGGCGGGGGGCGACGATAATCCAGTTGAGCGCCGCGCCGACGGTGAGGCCGATGGCGATCCACGCCTCCACCAGCCCGCTGGCAAACAGCGCACCCGGCAGGCCCAGCAGCAGCCAGCCCGACATGTCCGAAGCCCCCGCGCTCAGCGCCGTGACCGCCGGGCCAAGCCCGCGCCCGGCGAGCAGGTAGCCCGATGAGTCCGCCCGGGTCTTCGCCCAGGCATAGACTCCGATGCCGATCATCAGCAGGAAATAGGCAGCGAGCGCCGCGAGGGTGTAGGTGTTCATGGGGCGGTGGCCTAACAAGCGTCGGGACGGTTGGCTAGCCGCGCCCGGCACTTGGCAACAGGTGACACGCCGATCATGCCGATCTAACCTGCGGTACGCGCGGGGGACGCCGGGCCGGACGGAGCAGGTCGTATGGAGCGCAGGGCTATGATCAAGGGGTTGCTGGCGAGCCTTGCGGGCCTGTTCGGGGCCGGGCGGGGCACGGCGCAGACCTCGGTGCCCAAAATCATCGTGCCGCGTATCACCACGCTGTCGTCCGACCATGCCCGCGTCAAGGCGATGCCGGGCTATCGCATCGAGGCGGTGGAAGGAGCCAGGGCGCTCGCCCGTTGGGAGGAACTGCGCGCGGGCGGCGAGGGCTATCCGGTAATTGTCGGCGATGCAGAGGCGCTCAATGCGCTGCTCGAACAGGTTGGGGACCATGATAGCCCGGACATCGCAGACACCCTTGCCAAGGCGGCAGCGCTGGATTGGTCGCAGGCGCTGAACGAACTCAAGTGCCGCACCCGCGAGGCACTGGCCGAATTCTCTGCCTCGGGCGAAATCGAGGACGCGCCAGAGCCGGAGGTCGGACTTTGGCCCGCCAGGCCCGACGTCGCATCCATGCCGAGCACGCCCTTCAACGTGCTGACAGGCGCGCCCTACGACGTCTGCTACATTCTGGTCGTACCCGCACGCCATGGCTGGGAAGTCCCCGCCTACACATCGTGGGGCGCGTGGAACGAATGTCCGCCGCCCGAACTCCACATCGCCGCCTTACGATCTTGGCACGAACGATACGGGGCCGAACTGGTCGGAATGAGCGCGGACGTGCTCGACGTCCGCGTGACGCGGCGGCCCGCTTCGCGCGAGGAGGCACTGGCCCTCGCGCGCGAACATTTCGATTATTGCCCCGATATCGTCTATCAGGGCACGGAAACGCTCGCGCCGCTCGCCGCGTCCTACATGGTCAGCGACTGGTGGTACTTCTGGTGGGATTGAGGCGGGGCGGCCGCAGCGCCCCCGCCGATCAACTGTCCTTCTTGCGCCGCATCTTCTTGCGCTCGTTCGGGTCGAGCTCGGCCTTGCGCAGGCGGATCGACAGCGGGGTCACTTCGACCATTTCATCGTCGTCGATATAGGCGATCGACTGTTCCAGCGTCATCCGGCGCGGCGGGGTGAGGCGGATCGCGTCATCCTTGCCGCTGGAACGGACGTTGGAAAGCTGCTTGGCCTTCATCGGGTTGACCTCGAGATCGTCGGGCTTGGCGTTCTCGCCGATGATCATGCCCTGATAGACCTTCATCTGCGGAGCCACGAACAATTCGCCGCGTTCTTCCAGCATGTTGAGCGCATAGGCATTCGCCTCGCCATCACCGTTGGAGATCAGCACGCCGTTGATGCGGCCTTCGATGGGGCCCTTGTAGACGTCGTACTTCTCGAACAGGCGGTTCATGATCCCGGTACCGCGCGTGTCGGACAGGAATTCGCCGTGGTAGCCGATCAGGCCGCGTGACGGGGCCGAGAAGGTGATGCGGGTCTTGCCCACGCCCGAGGGGCGCATTTCGGTAAGGTCGGCCTTGCGGCGCTGCATCTTCTCGACAACCGTGCCCGAGTGTTCGTCATCGACGTCGATCACGACCGTCTCGTAAGGCTCCATGCGCTTGCCGCCTTCTTCGCGGAACAGCACGCGCGGGCGGCTGATGCCGAGTTCGAAGCCTTCGCGGCGCATCGTTTCGATCAGCACGCCCAGCTGCAATTCGCCGCGACCGGCGACTTCGTAGGCGTCCTTGTCCTCGCTCTCGGTGACGCGGATGGCGACGTTGGTTTCGGCCTCGCGCAGCAGGCGGTCACGGATGATGCGGGTGGTGACCTTGCTGCCTTCGCGCCCGGCCAGCGGGCTGTCATTGACCGAGAAGCGCATCGCCAGCGTCGGCGGGTCAATCGGCTGGGCGGCGATGGGCTCGCTCACGGAAGGATCGCAGATGGTGTTGGCGACGGTCGCCTTTTCGAGGCCGGCCAGCGCGATGATGTCGCCCGCACGCGCGATTTCGACCGGAACGCGCTCGAGCCCGTCAAAGCTCATCAGCTTGGTGGCGCGGCCAACTTCGACAACCTTGCCGTCCATGTCGATGGCGTGGATCGGATCATTGACGCGGATCGTGCCCGACTGGACACGGCCGGTGATGACGCGGCCCATGAAGTTGTCGCGGTCAAGCAGCGTCGCAAGGAAGCTGAACTTGGCATCGGGATCGAGGCCGGGGGCGGGCACGTGTTCGATGATCTTCTCGAACAGCGGGGCCAGGCTGCCTTCGCGGCGCTCCTGATCTTCGCTGGCGTAACCATCACGGCCCGAAGCGTAGAGCACCGGGAATTCAAGCTGCTCGTCTTCGGCATCGAGGCTGACAAACAGGTCGAACACTTCGTCGAGCACTTCCTGCGGGCGGCCATCGGGACGGTCGATCTTGTTGACGACGACGATCGGACGCAGGCCCAGCGCCAGCGCCTTGCCGGTCACGAACTTGGTCTGCGGCATCGCGCCTTCCGCGCTGTCGACCAGCAGGATCACGCCATCGACCATCGAGAGGATGCGTTCCACCTCGGCGCCGAAGTCGGCGTGGCCGGGGGTGTCGACGATGTTGATGCGCGTGGTATCGCCATTTGCCCCGTGCCATTCGACACTGGTGCACTTGGCGAGAATGGTGATCCCGCGTTCCTTTTCGAGATCGCCCGAGTCCATCGCCCGTTCCTCGACCCGCTGGTTCTCGCGGAAGGTGCCGGATTGGCGGAACAACTGGTCGACCAGCGTGGTCTTGCCATGGTCAACGTGGGCGATAATCGCGATATTTCTGAGGGCGGACGACATGCGGGAGAAACTTCCGGTGAAAAGCCGGACGCTGGTCGTCCGGGGCAGGGGACAAGGGCAAGGCGCTTGGGGGCGCTCGCGTTAGGCAAAGTTTATGGCGGGTTAGCGACAGCGCCGGACGCTACGGCAAGCGCCGCGAGTGCCTCCATGTGCTGCGATGCAACATTGCCGGGCCGCCTAGCGCAAGCGGGCCGTTGGGGCAAGCGCCGGGGCTGCCAAGGCACGGCTACCGAGGGGAATCAGTGTGACTCTTGCGCAACATTATCGTGATTTGCCTTTGAAAAGCGCGGGTCTGCCGCTTGTGGCTGGCAGCGCACTGGCTTATCACGCCTCCTACACGATCACGGGAGAGAACGCACAAGGACGGTGCGTGTCCGCAACAGGACGCCGGGGTCGCGGGATTTTTGGAGAGGAGCTTCCATGCGTTCGACCTTCACCGGCACTGCCGGCGCCTATCGATTCACCTTGCTTGCAGGCGCTGCCTGCGCCCTGGCGATGCCCGGTGTGGCACTGGCCCAGGACGGCGAGCCTGAAGTCGATACGCCCGAAAGCAGCAATGTCATCATCGTTACCGCCTCGAAGCGCGAACAGACGCTTCAGGAAACCCCGATCGCGGTCTCTGTGACCAGCGGCGAGACCATCGAACGGGCCCAGATCCGCGACGTGCTCGACCTGCAGTCGGTGGTGCCTTCACTGCGCGTCAGCCAGCTTCAGACCTCATCGGCGACCACCTTCATCATCCGCGGCTTCGGCAACGGCGATAACAACTTCGGCATCGAACCTTCGGTCGGCGTGTTCATCGACGGCGTGTTCCGCTCGCGTTCGGCCTCGGCCCTGTCCGACCTCAACATGGTCCAGCGCGTCGAAGTGCTGAACGGGCCGCAATCGACCCTGTTCGGCAAGAACGCGTCGGCGGGCGTGATCTCGGTCGTCACCAAGGAACCGCAGTACGAATTCGGCGGTCAGGTCGAAGCGGTCTACGGCAACTACAACCAGATGTTCCTGCGCGGCGAATTGACCGGCCCGATCAGCGAGAACATCGCCTGGTCGCTCGACGGCACCTACCAGCAGCGCGACGGCTTCGGCCGGATCGTCAACCTCGACAATGCCGAGATCAACAACCGCGACCGCTGGGCGGTGCGCGGCAACCTGCTGATCGAGCCGTCCGCGGACATCAAGATCCGCCTGATCGGTGATTACGGCAAGATCAATGAAGTGTGCTGCCAGACCAGCAACCTCGTGGTCGGCCCGTCGACATCAGGCGCGATCGCAGGGGTGGGAGGACAGTTCCCGTCCGACTTCTTCAGCTTTGACAACTTCCTCAATGTCGTTCCGGTCAACACCAACGAGAACTACGGTTTCTCGGGCCAGCTCGACTGGAACTTTGGCAACCTGACCCTGACGTCGATCACCGCCTATCGCGAACTGCGCAATGCCTTCAACCAGGACATTGATTTCACCAGCGCAGACCTCTCCGTCGAGACCCGCGATCAGGGCGTCGACACCTTCACGCAGGAACTGCGTCTGACCTCGGACTTCGACGGCCCGATCAACTTCCTGCTCGGCGGCTACTACTTCGACGAGTCGATCCGTCAGGACAGCTCGCTGACCGTGGGTGATGATTTCCGCGAATTTGCCGCGTTCAGCGCGGCCAGCGGCGGATTTTACAACTCGGCTCCGGGCAGTGTCGGCTTCAACCCTGCGCGTAGCACCCTGCTTGCCGGATCGCTGATCCCTGGGCTGACCGCTGCGCAGCAGATTGCCGCAGGCGAGGCCTCGCTGCGTCAGGCAGAAGCAGGTCTTCGTCTGCCGGTTGGTTCGATCCTTGGCGGAGACTTCCTCACGCGGGAACGCTTCGCCCTCGACAACAAGTCCTGGTCGATCTTCGGCACCGTGGATTTCGAGCCGGTTGACGGTCTCGTATTCACCGCCGGGTTCAACTACACCGACGACAAGAAGGACTTCGAAATCGAGCTCGATGCGCTTGATCCGTTGGCCCAGATCAACGTGGTCGATGCGTTCATCGTCGGCGCGACCGGCGGCGCGGTGACCAACCGCGCGCAGTTCCAGGCGCTTCCGACTCTGAACCAGCAGGCGTTGCTGGCGGCGGCCCAATCGTCGGCCAACCCGCTGCTCGGCCTGGCGGCCCTGCAGTTCCAGACCCCGTCGCCCGACGTGCCGAACTCGGTCGAGCCGGGCCAGACGCGTGACGATCAGCTGACCTACCTGCTGCGCGTTGCCTATCAGGTGTCGAACGAGGTCAACCTCTACGCGAGCTATTCGACCGGCTTCAAGGCCAGCTCGATCAACCTGTCGCGTGATAGCCGTCCGTTGGTGTCCGATTACACCCCCGGTCCGCGCGGTTCGACCTTTGCCGCGCCGGCCTCGCCGATCATCAATGGCGGTCTGGCCACGCCCAACCTGACCACCGGCACCCGCTTCGCCGGTCCGGAAAAGGCGAAGGTATACGAACTGGGGATGAAGGCGCAGTGGGAAGGCTTCGGCTTCAACCTCGCGCTGTTCGACCAGACCATCGAAGGCTTCCAGAGCTTTGCCTTCACCGGCCTCGGCTTTGCCCTGCAGAACGCAGGCCAGCAGTCGGTGCGCGGTTTCGAGTTCGACAGCACCATCCAGCCTGACGATTCGCTGACCTTCACCTTCGCGGCGACCTACCTCGATCCGGTGTTCGACAGCTTCCCCGGCTCCGTGCTTGGCGATCTGTCGGGGCAGCGCGTGGGCGGTATTCCTGAGTGGAGCCTGCGCACCTCGGCGACCCATACGCTTGAACTGGGCGATGCCGGCACCCGCCTCATCACCCGCGTCGATTACAGCCACGAAAGCAACACGCCGATCAACAACGGCCTTCCGACCTTCAACCGGCAGCGGGGCAACACCCAGATCTTCGATCGCGAAGTCAACCTGGTGAACGCTTCGATGACGCTGGCGCTGGACAACGGGCTGGAAGTCGGCGCCTTCGCCCGCAACCTGCTCAACGAGCTGTACATCCTCACCAACTTCGACGGTGTGGCGCAGGGCGGTACGGTCTCGGGCTACCCGAGCCAGCCGCGCACCTGGGGCGGCGTGGTGCGTTACCGCTTCTGATCCTTCCCGGATCAAAACGATAAAAGGGGCCTCGCACCACATGGTGCGGGGCCTTTTTCGTTTGCAGACGCCGGTGTTCTGTGTTGGTTTGCAACACGTTCACATGCAACAAGGGGATTAGGCATATGAATTTCGCTGGCTTCTGGATTCGCGTTCTCGCCTACATCATCGACATCATTCCGCTGCTGATCATCGGTTTCGTGCTCGCGCTCCTGTCGGGAGAGGACCTGATCAACACTGACCCGTCGGCGCCGATCTATTCCTTCACGGATCTGATCGGCCTGATTGTCGGCATTGCCTATTTCGTCGGGTTTGAAAGTTCGGCCTATCAGGCCACTCCGGGCAAGATGGCGCTGGGCCTCATCGTTGTCGATACGGACGGACGGCGGATATCTCCGGCGCGCGCTTTCGGGCGCTACTTTGCGAAGATCCTGTCAGGCCTGATCCTGCTGATCGGCTACATCATGGTCGGCTTCACCGAGCGCAAGCAGGGCCTTCACGACATGATCGCAGGCACCTTGGTCGTTTACGGCAAGCCCGGTCAGGTTGGCTACGACCCCGACGTCTTCGACTGACGGGCTAGCGGCTGAAACGGGGGGAATTGCCGATGGATATCGGGCGCGTTTTCGCGACGAGTTTTGCCATGCTTCGCCAGCGGTTCTGGCTGCTGGTGGGGATGTGGGCGGTGTTCTTTGCCATCCAGCTGGCGGCCTCGATCGTGCTCGGCATCGGCATGGCGGTGCTGGGCATGGCGGGCGCTGCGGGCATGGGTGCGGGGATCGAGGATCCGGGCGCAATTGCCGGGCTGGGCGTCGGGATGATCGTCTTCATGGTGCTGTTCTACGGCGCTTACCTCGTCATCGTGCTGGCGCAGCAGGCGGCGATGGTGACGATCGCCTCCCCGCTGGAGGAGCCATCTTTCAGCGCGGCGATGACCCGCGGTTTCAAGAGCGCGCTGCCATTCTTCGGTATCGCGGTGCTGATGATGCTCGGCTATCTTGCGCTGGTCGCGCTGATGGCTGGCGTGCTCGGCGCGGCATCAGTGGGAGGCGGTACGGCCGGATCGGCTGCCGCCGTGGTGGTCGCGCTGGCATTCCTGCCGCTGCTGATCTTTTTCGCCTGCCGCTTTTCGGTGCTGATCCCGGTGGTGGCGGTCGATCAGGTGTTCAACCCGGTCGCCGCGATGCGCCGCAGCTGGTCGGTGACGCGGGGCAAGGTGCTGCGCATCATGCTGGCGTTTCTCGGCTTCTTCGGCATTACGCTGCTGGCGCTGGGCGTGCCCTTCGCCCTGCTGTTCGGTGCGATCTTTGCCGGACAGGACAACCCTGCTGCGGTGGCGGGAATTGCCATCATCGGCGTTCTCGCCATCATTCCGCTGTTCATCATCTACATGATGTTCACTTCGACCTTCACCGCAGCGCTTCATTCCGAAGTCACCGGCGGCGGGGCGGAGACGCTGGAAGAGGTCTTCGCCTGAAGCGCGCGGCCTAAAGCTCGCGCCCTATAGTTCTCTTAGCGCCCGCGCCGGTTTCGCTCCCAGCAGCGGGAGCGAACCGGCGAGCGCGAAGCCGAGCACCAGCGCCACGCCAAGGCCCAGCACGCCAAGCACCTCGCCCCAATCGGGCAGCCAGTCGAATTCGAACAGCTGGGTGATCACCACCCAGGCAAGCCCCCCGCCCAGCGCCAGCGCCACCAGCGCCAGCACCCCGGCGAGCAGGCCGTATTCGGCCAGTTGCAGCAGCAGGATCTGCCGCCTGCTCGCGCCCAGCACGCGCAGCATCACCGTGTCATAGGTGCGCGCCGCCCGCGCCGCCGCAATCGCGCCCATCAGCACCGCGAGGCCCGCCAGCACCGTCACCGCCGCCGCCGCCAGCGTGGCAAGGCTCACCTGTTCGAGCAGCTTGCGCGCCTCGACCAGAATGCCGCCCACCTCGATCACCGAGCTTGAGGGCATTTCCTTGACCAATGCCCGCAGCAAGCGTCCGCGCGCAGCGGTATCCGCGCCTTCGGGCAGGTCGATGGTGGCCGACAGGTTGTGCGGCGCATCGGCAATCGCATTGCGGCTGAACACCAGCGCGAAGTTGAAGCCCATGCTCTCCCAGTCGATCTCGCGGATATTGGCGACCCGCGCGGTGCGCTCCACGCCGAGGATGCCGATGGTGAGGTAATCGCCGACCTTCAGCCCCACCGCTTCGGCAAAGCGCGCATCGACCGAAACCAGCGGCTCACCCTTGTGGAACGGGCTCCACCATTGGCCATCGGTCAGGCTGTTGCCCTGAGGGAGGGTGTCGGCATAGGTCAGCCCGCGCTCGCCGCGCAGCGCCCATGCGCCTTCGGGGATCTCTTTCAGGTCGGCAACGCGGACCATTGTGTCCTTCGGCCCATAGGCGATCACCGCGCCGCGCATCGTCGGCACGGTGCGGATCGCGGCCTTGGGGAAGTCCTGCTGGATCAGCGCGAAGAAGCGCGGCTCCTTGTCGCGCGGCACGTCCAGCACGAAGTAATCGGGCGCTTCCTTCGGCACCCGCTGGGCGATGTTGCCATCAATCGCGCTCTGCACCGCAGCAAGCAGCACGAAGGCGGCGAGGCCGAAGCCCAGTGCTGTCACCAGCGCCCCCGTCGGCGCGCCGGGCCGGTGTATGTTCGATAGCGCGCTGCGCAGCAAGGGATTGGCCGGACGCGGCAGGCGGCGGGCGAGGGCCTGTATGCCCCAGCCAAGCCCCGCCAGCAGCACCAGCGCGCCGCCGGCACCGATCAGGAATCCGCCCGACAGCATCGGCTGCGCGGTGGTCAGCAGCGCCAGCGCACAGATCGCCGCAAGGCCGAGGGCCGTCGCCAGCAGCGCCCGCTTGTCCCGCGCCAGCGGCACGATGCCCGACCGCATCAGCGCCATCGCCGGGAAGGTGCGTGCGCGCAGCAGCGGAGCGGCGGCAAAGGCGAAGGCCACCAGCAGGCCGTAACTCGCCGCCAGCAGCAGCGCGCCCGGTGCGATGATGAAGCCGCTTTCGACCGGCAGCAGCCCTTGCAGCGCGCCCGCCAGCAGCGGTGTGACCAGCACGCCTGCGGCCAACCCCGCGATGCTTCCGGCAAGCGCCGCCACGCCGATCTGCATCGCATAAATGCGCACGATATCGCTCGATGTCGCGCCGAGCACCTTCAGCGTGGCAATGCTGGAACGGCGCTGGTCGAGATAGGACGAAACCCCGCCCGCAATCCCGATCCCTGCGATGACCAGCGCGGCAAGGCCGACCAGCGTCAGGAAATCGCTCATCTGCCGCACGAAGCGGTCTGCGCCGGGCGAAGCGCGATCGCGGGTGCGGATGTCGAACCCGGCGGTGGGGAACTGCTTGGTCAGCGCCTCCTCAACCGCGTCAGGATCAGCCGCAGGATTGGCAAAGGCGATGCGGTGCTTGCTCTGATAGAGCGCTCCCGGTTGCAGCAGCCCGGCCTTGGCAGGCACATCCTGCGCGACGATGATCGTCGGGCCGAGCTGGAAGCCTTCGGACAGGCGGTCCGGCTCGTCCCTGATGATGCCCGCTGCGCGCAGGGTGACGGTGCCGACCTTGAAGCTGTCCCCGACTGTGATGCCGAGCCGTTCCAGTGCGGTCTGCGCGATCCATGCATCCATGCCCGAAGGCGCACCCACCGTGCGGTCATCGGTGAGCGTCAGGGTGCCGAACATCGGCCAGCTGGCATCCACCGCCTTCAGCTCGATGGGCGCAGCGGCATCGGGCGTGCTGGCCATCGCCTGCATCCGGTAGCCGCTCGAAATCTTGCCATATTCGGCGAGGGCTTCGCGTTCATCCGGCTTGAGATCGCGCTGCCACACCTCGACTTCGAGATCGCCGCCCAGCAGTTCCTGCCCGCTGGAGGCCAGCTCGCGCTCGATCGCGCTGGTCAGCGTGCCGATGGCGGCCAGCGCTGCGGTGCCGAGGAAGATGCACACCAGCAGCAGCCGTAGCCCACGGAAACGCGCATTGAGATCGCGGCGGGCAATGCGCCACGCCGTCTTGATCGGCAGGCTCATGCTGCGGCCAGGGGCAGGGGGCGCGTGTCCGAGATGATCACGCCGTCCGCCATGGTCAGCACCCGCTCGCAGCGGGCGGCAAGGCTGGCGTCATGGGTGATGATCAGCAACGTTGCCCCGGTTTCGGCGCGGCGGGCGAAGAGGAGGTTGATGATCTCCTCGCCTGTGGCCGCATCCAGATTGCCGGTGGGCTCATCGGCGAAGATCAGATCGGGGCGCGGCGCGGTGGCGCGGGCGATGGCGACGCGCTGTTGCTCGCCGCCCGAAAGCTGGGTGGGGTAATGCCCGGTGCGGTGGCCGAGGCCCACGGCTTCGAGTTCGGTCAGCGCGCGCGGGCTCGCGTCAGCCATGCCCGCGAGTTCCATCGGGGTCGCGACATTCTCGGCCGCGGTCATGGTGGGGAGCAGGTGGAAGGCCTGAAGCACAATCCCGATCCGTCCGCGCCGAGCGGCGGCAAGGCCATCTTCCGAAAGGCTCGCGAAATCCGCGCCTGCCACCGTCAGGCTCCCGCCGCTGGCGCGTTCCAGGCCGGACAGCACCGCCATCAGCGAGCTCTTGCCCGATCCCGAAGGGCCGAGCAACGCCACCACCTCGCCGCGCGCGATGTCGAGATCGATGCCGCGCAGGATCGTGACCGGCGCGGCATTGCTGCCGAGGGTGAGGGTAAGGTTGCGGGCGCTGATTGCGAGAGAGGGACTTGTCACGCGGTTCCGATGGCATAGGTGAGGGGGAGCAACAAGCTACAGGTATGGAAGGCTCGCGGATGCACAAGCGCGGTTGGTCGAATATTGCGGTTATCGGGGCACTATCGCTCGCGCTGGCGGCGTGCGGGGACGCGGCGGACGAGCCCGCTGCGCCCGCAGGCGAGGTGGCCGAGGATGGCAACCCCGCGCTGCCCGCCGTACCGGTGATGGGGCCGGAGCGCAAAATCATTGCCTTCGGGGACAGCCTGTTTGCAGGCTACGGCCTCGACCCGCGCGATGCCTATCCCGAAAAGCTGGAAAACGCTCTGCGCGCCAAGGGCGTAAATGCCGATGTGATCAACGCCGGTGTGTCCGGCGATACGACCGCAGCGGGTCTCCAACGTCTGGAATTCACACTGGCGGCGCAGGATGTGCAGCCCGCGCTGTTCATTCTGGAACTCGGCGGCAATGACCTGCTGCGCGGCCTCTCGCCCGAGGAGACCAAGGAGAACCTCGGCAAGATGCTGGCTATCCTACAGGGCCAGAAGGTGCCAACCCTGCTGATGGGGATGCGGGCGCCCCCCAATTACGGGCCGGAATATCAGGCGCAGTTCGATGCGATCTACCGCGATCTGGCAAAGCAATATGGCGCGACGCTGATCCCGTTCTGGCTGGAGGATATCTACCGCGATCCCGCCCTGTTCCAGTCGGACCGCATCCACCCGACCGCTGACGGGATCGAGCGTTTGGTGGCTTCGACCTTGGGCGATGTAGAGGGGGCCTTGCCGCCGCTTGAGGGGGGTTAGACCCCCTCCAGACCCCTCTTAGACCCCCTCTAGACCCGTTCTACACCCCCTCCAGACACCCTCCAGACGGCGGATTCCTTGCGAATCGCGTCAAACGGGGCGAGTTCGGTGCCGGTCATCCAGACCTGCGCCTTGCCTTCGCGCAATCGCCGGAACAGCTCGACGCGGCGGACAGGATCAAGATGCGCGGCGACCTCGTCGAGCAGCAGCACGCTGGGGCGACCGGCAGCGGCAAGGATGCCGTGGGCGAGAGTGATCGCGATCAGCATCGCCTTCTGCTCACCGGTGGAACAGGACGCGGCAGGCTGACGGGTGGAGGCCATTTCCACTTGCAATTCATCACGTTGCGGGCCGGTCAGCGCGCGGCCCGCCGACCGGTCACGCGGACGGTTGCGGGCAAGTTCGGCACGCAGGGCAGTCTCGTCCAGCGGCCCGCCGGGGCGGTAGGTGAGGGCAGGACGGGCGAAGGGTTCGGGCGGGAGGGCGGACAGCTCGTCTGCCAGCCGCATCACCAGATCCGCGCGGGTCCGGGCAACAGCGGTGCCGTGATCCGCCGCCTGTGCCTCCACCGCATCCATCCAGCGGGGATCACCCTTGTTTTCCAGCAACTTGCCGCGTTCCCGCAGGGCCGTTTCGAGCGCATTGACCCGCCGCGCATGATCGGGCGCAATGGCCAGCGCCATGCGGTCCATGAACCGCCGCCGCGCTCCGGCGCTATCGGTGAAAAGGCCGTCCATTGAAGGGGTTAGCCAGCTGAGCGCAAGCCATTCAGCAAGGCTCGCCGCGCTCGCTGCTGCGCCATTGACCCGCACCAGCCGCCGCGCCGGGTTGCCTGCTTCGGTATAGGTGCCGATCCGTGCCGAGACGTTCCCCGCCTCGGTCAGGCTGGCGCCAATCACGAAGGGCAGGGGATCGCTGTCAGGAGTGGCCCGCCGCGCCAGATCGCCAAGGTTCGCTCGCCGCAAGCCGCGCCCCGGCCCGAGCAGCGAGAGCGCTTCCAGCAGGTTGGTCTTTCCCGCCCCGTTCTCGCCCACCAGCAAGTTGAAGTGCGCCGTCTCGCCAAGCGTCGTCGCGGCGTGATTGCGGAAGTTTTCAAGGCTGATGCGGCTGAGGCCCATGGCCTTTGAGCGGGTAGCGGGAGGGGGGCGACTTGGCCAGTGCGAGCGCGCTGAAATCGCCGATCCTAACCCTTGGTAGATTTTCCCAAGCTTTCGGATGGCTGAACGGGACGTTTGCTGGCTGAAAGCACCGAAACGGCAGAATTCCGCCACTTTTCGAGTTTGGCACACCTCCTGCAGTACACTTTGCATCCCCGGGACGGTCCCGGACAAACGCAAGAAACACTCAAAGGAGACCTCAAATGCTCGCCATCGAAACCTCGAACCGCCTGTTCGCCGCCGCTTTCTCGGTCGTGCTCTCGGCAGCCTTCTTCGCTTACGCAATCATCCCCGCCAGCCCGACCCTCGTCGCCTGATCCTCGCAACCATCACCCTCTCAAGGATACAAAATCATGTTCGGCTCTGACCAAACCGCCCGCTTCGCTTCCGCTGCCTTCGCCGTCGTACTGACCGTTGCCAGCTTCGCCTATGCGATCATCCCCGCCAGCCCCGGCATGGTCGCCTGATCCGCCAACCCATCATTGGAGACTGACTGAAATGAACGACATCATGGGCAATTCCGGCGGCAAGCCTCCCCGCGCCGGGTTCCGCCTCGACAAGGCTGACGGCAAGGTTTTTGGCGTCTGCGCCGGGATCGGCAACTACTTCGGCGTCGACACCATGCTGGTGCGGGTCGGCTTCGTCCTCGCGACGCTGCTGGGCTTCGGTAGCCCGGTGCTGATCTACCTGGCGGTCGCGCTGATCGCAGACTGAGTGCAGCGACAAAATGCGGACCCCGGTTTGTCGGGCCGCTGCACCTGATTGGAATGAACCGGGAGGGGCCCTTTGTGGCCCCTCTTTTCTTCACATCGCGGAAATACCGCCATCGAGCTTCAGCTCCGCCCCGGTCATGAAGCGGCTTTCGTCGCTCGCCAGATAGAGCACTGCGTTGGCGATATCATTGGGCTCGCCCACGAATTTGAGCGGGATCTGCCGCGCCAGCTTTTCCAGCAGCACTTCCTTGTCGAGCGATGCCGCCTTGGCGGTGCCATCAAGGATCGGAGTATCGACAAAGGTCGGGTGCACCGAATTGCAGCGGATATTCATGCCCTTCTTCGCGCAGTGCAGGGCGATCGACTTCGACAGCATCCACACCGCCGCCTTTGAGGCGTTGTAGGCGGGCATCGTATCGCTGGCGATCAGGCCCGCGATGCTGGAGATGTTGATGATCGATCCCGGCGCGTGTTCGCGCATCAGCGGCAGGGCCTTCTGGCAGCCGTGGAAGATCGAATTGACGTTGATGTCGAAGCAGCGCTGCCAGTCTTCAAAGGTGCAGGCTTCGATATTGCCCGGCACGCCGATCCCGGCATTGTTGACCAGCACGCTGAGCCCGCCCAGATGCTCGCGCGCGGCATCGACTGCGGCTTCCCACTGGGCGGGGTCCGTAACGTCATGGGCGATGCCGAATGCCGTGCCTTCCCCCATTTCCGCGTTGATGATTGCCGCCGTCTCGGCCGCGCCCGCGCCGTTGATGTCGGTCGCCAGCACCCGCGCGCCTTCCTGCGCGAGGCGGATGCAATGTGCGCGGCCAAGGCCCTGCGCGCCGCCCGTTACCAGGGCCATCTTACCCGCTACTCTGCCTGTCATGATTCAATCCTCTCCCAAGTATCCCGGTGTCAGTAGCATCGCGATGCGCACGTCTACCGCGTGCCCCGCGCGCCGCCACTCGGCCACGAAGCGCGACAAATCGCGCAGCGCAACCCGGTGGACGGTGATATTCTCGCCTTCTGTGCCGCCGCCTTCGCCGATCCGCTCAAGCCCGGTCGCCTTCAGCAGCGTGAAGCATTCCGAGACCATGCCGGGCGAGGAATAGAACTCCCCCAGCGTCTCAAGCTTCGCCGCGCGATATCCGGTTTCCTCTTCCAGCTCGCGCGCGGCGGCGGCATTGGCGTCTTCGCCTTCATGGCCGGCGTCATCACCGATCAGGCCGGCCGGAATCTCGAGGCTGAAGCGGCCCAGCGGCACACGGTACTGGCTGACGAGGATAACGTGGCGGGTGCCATCGGGGTCGTCATCCAGCGCGATGACCGCAGCGGCGCGAATGCCGCGCGCGCGGCCGACATATTCCCAGCGGCCGCGCTTCTTGGTGGTGATGAACTGGCCTTCCCACATCACCTCTTCGGGCAGATCGGCGTCGCGGTCTTTGATCACGGGAAGCTCCGTCGGGGCAGTCAGGGAGCGCCCTTCGACAGCTTCACAGGCGACCGGTCAAGAGCATTATTGGGGAAGTCCGGTCAAACCTCGATGAGCCGGTCGGGCAGCTCGTTTTCGTCATGGTTTCCGCGCGGGAAGTGCTCGGCGAGAACGAAACCGACGTCGCGGATGCCGACCGCCAGCCCCTCGGCCACGCGGCCCTTGCGGATGTGGGCGAGCATGTCGCCCATCGCCTCGCCCCACACTTCGGCCGGAACCTTGGAGGCAATGCTTTCGTCCGCAACGATCTCGGCCCGGTGTTCGCGCATAGAGAGGTAGATCAGCACACCGGTGCGCCCGGTGGTGCGGCGTTCCGCGCCCACCTTGAACTGGCGGACGGCTTGATTGTGGACGCGGATTGTCTTGGTGGGGCCGGGGATCAGCGCGAACTTCAGGGGCTGCCACTGCTGGATCAGCATCACGGCGATGAACTTGATGAGGCCGAGGCCGATCACCATGCTGGCAAGCTCGCCGGTGGTCCATTCATGGCCCCACCCGCCGAAAGACGCGTCCCATGCGTCGAGGAAGGGTTCGGGAAAAGCGGCAAACACGCTCATCGCGGTAAAGGCCGCTGCGGTTGCCCAGAGCAGTGCGACATCGGTGTAACCGTCCGAACAATCGGCGAGCACGGTGACGATCTCGCCAGAGGTCGCGCTTTCGGCTTCGGTTACGGCTGCGCCGACCAGCTGGCGCCCGGCATCATCGAGATAGGCCATGATCTACCACCCCCCCCGATGCGCCGCCGCCGCCGGAGGATCCGCCGCCGAACCCGCCGAACCCGCCGCCGCCACCGCCGCCAAATCCGCCGCCGCCATTACTGCCGCTGTTGATGATTCCGCGGGCAATCGCGCTGCCGACTTCCCACAGGATCACGTCGCGCGCGGTGTCGCCCAGATCGCGGCTGCCCCACGGGCCTGCGCCCTTGGAGCGATATTTGCGCCGCCGCCCGCGCCCGACGAGCAGCGGCAGGACGAAGAAGAAGAACATGAAGGCGATCCAGATCAGCGCGCCGACCGGAAAGCCGCCGTCGCTGCGGCTGCGCTGGGCGGCTGCGGCTTGCGCTGCCTCCTCGATGGCGATGGCATCCTCGGGGCTCTTGGCAAGGTGGGCGAGGATCGCCGCGACCCCGTCGGTCACGCCCGCGTCGAAATTGCCTTCCTTGAAGCGCGGCGTGATCACGTCGTTGATGACGCGGCCCGCCATGATCCCGCCGAACCAGCCATGGAGACCGTAGCCGACCTCGATCCGCAGCTTGCGATCATCGCGGGCGATTAGCAGAAGCAGGCCGGTGTCGCGTTTGGCTCCGCCGATGCCCCAGTCGCTGAACAGGCCGGTGGCATAGGTCTCGATCGGTGCCCCGCCGAGGTTCGGCACGGTGGCAACGATGATCGCCCGGCCGGTCTGCGCATTGTATGCGCGCAGTTCGGCATCAAGCTTCGCCTCGGTCTCGGCGGAGAGGATATTCGCTCCGTCATAGACCGGACCGTCAGGGCGCGGCGGATAGTCCTGCGCCTGCGCCACTGTGCCAAGGGCGAGCCAGACAAGGCCCGCCAACAGCAGCAGTGCCCGGCGCAGCGGGGCGGTCAGGGTGTTCACCTCAGTTCGCGGCCGCCGGGGTCTGGGTGCCGGTGATGCCGCTCATGTCGACCTTGGGGTTGGCCTTGGCCGCTTCGTCCGCCTCGAAATATTCGAGCGGCTTGGCGCCGTGGATCACGTTCGCGCCGATGCTGCTCGGGAAGGTGCGGATCTCGGTGTTGTAGTCACGCGCGAGGTCGTTGTAGCGCACCCGCTCGGTATTGATCTGGTTGTTGGCTTCATCGATCGCCACCATCAGATCGCCGAAGCGCGGCTGGCTGGCGAGTTGCGGATAGTTCTCGACCACGGTGCGCAGCTGGCCGAGCGCCTGGGTCAGCTGGTTCTGCGCGTCGTTGAATTTCTTGAACTCTTCGGGGTTCGACAGGTCATCGGTGGTGATGTTGATCGAAGTTGCACGGGCGCGGGCGTCGATCACACCTTGCAGGATGTCCTTTTCCGAGATCGCGGCGGCTTGCACCACGGCGACCAGATTGGGGATCTTGTCCGAACGGTTCTGCAGCGCGCTTTCGACATTGCCCCACTGCGCCTTGGCGGCTTCCTGCTTGGTCGGCACCGAGTTGATCCCGCAGGCGGCGAGGCTCAGTGCGGCCACGGCCGCAAAAGCGCCGCGCAGCATGGTGGTGAGTGTCATGTGGCAATCCCTCCTGAAATCGCGGGCAGGCCCGGCGACTGACGTTCTGTATTGCGCATATAGCACACCACTTCCCCGGTTCAAGCGGTGGACGGAGGGACGGCGCGGCTTGGCAGTCTTCTTCAAGGCTGCCAGAGAATGGTTAACTGGATCAATAAAGGGGATCAGCATGCTTTCGGAATTCAGGGCTTTCATCGCCAAGGGCAATGTCATCGATCTGGCAGTCGGGGTGATCATCGGCGCGGCGTTCGGCGCGATCGTCAAATCGCTGACTGACGAGATCATCATGCCGATCGTCGGCGCGATCTTTGGCAATATAGACTTTTCGGACCGCTACATCGTGCTGTCTGGTGAAGTGGCAGAAGGAACCCCGCTTGCCGCCGCACGTGAGGCGGGAGCCAATGTGATCGGGCTGGGCGCCTTCGCTTCGGTCATCATCAACTTCCTGATCCTTGCCTTCATCATCTTCATGATGGTCCGTTACGTGAGCAAGATTACCGCGCAGTTGTCCAAGCCCGAAGAGCCCGCCGCACCCGCCGGGCCGACCGAGATCGAATTGCTGGCAGAAATCAGGGATGCGCTGAAGAAGTAGGCTTTCAACTCCCCTCCCGCATGCGGGAGGGGGTTACTCACTTCACATTCAGGATTGCAGCGCTATATCAGCTGTGCCGGTTTCGACCGGATATGGCGATAAATGGCTGCGTATAATAGATGCAACGGACCCGGGGGCAGTACCCGGCGGCTCCACCAGAATCTGCGGTTCACCGCATGTCCTGATGGGGCCGAACCAGGATCGACGTGTGTTGAAAAGCGTAGTTTTTGCCCGGGCTGAGTAACCCGCATAAGGCTCAAAAACCATAAGTGCCAACGATAACGAAGCACTCGCAATCGCTGCGTAATTGATAGGCTAACGCCCTTCTTTTATTAGGCTAAAAAGCGCGGTTGGACCGAACCGGGCAACAGAATCGGATACCGGGGGCCCGGGGGAGCCTAGCAACAGAATCCCCCACCTTGCCGGTAGCTTGCGTTCAGTCTGTTATTGGCCGTGCTGGCTGGCCTTAAGCTCAGCCACTTCCTGCTCCAGCTTGATGCAATCGAGGATCTTCGCGCCCGCCAGGAACACCGCGCCGGTGGTTGCGAGGAACAGCAGCTTGCCGCCGAAGCCGGGATAATCTTGCAGATAGACCATGCCGCGCGCGCTCGACCCGAGCGCCAGCGCATAGATGATCAAAAACGCCTCAAAGCGGTTCTTGATCACGAACAGCCTTCCCAGCTTGCGAAGCATGGCGTCTCCCGACCCTTATGCGACCCGGCCTTTGCTGAGTCGCTTTAACATTGGGGTAACCTTACGCCCGGAGCCGGTGAGTCGCCAAATGCGTTAACCAAGCTGTCCCAGATTGAGCGCGTCCAGCAGGGCAAGCCGTGCTGCAATCACGCTCGCGGCGAGGGGCTCCGTCCCGATATCGGTCGGGTCGATCTGCTCGGGCCAATGGGCGGCGATGACGCTTTCGAGCAAATCGGCCTTGGCTTCATCGAGCAGGAAGCGCGGATCGACCGTCGCGGGGTCGCACACCACGCGCAGGCGCAGACAGGCGGGGCCGCCGCCGTTGGCCATCGACTGGCGCACATCGACGGGGATGACCTGCCGGATCGGGCCGTTGCCCGCGAGCATGCTTTGCGCCCAACCCCACACGCTCGGGCTGTCACGGCATTCCTCGGGCACGATCAAACCCATCGAACCGTCAGGCAGCGTCAGCAGCTGGGCGTTGAACAGATAGGTTCGGATCGCCTCCTGCAAGGTCACAGCGGAGGAAGGGACCTCCACCACCTCGAGCGCCGGGAAGGCATCGCGGATCGCGTCATACGCGCCCTGCTGGTCGGCGAAGGCCATGTCGTGGGTGAACAGCACACGGCCATTGGCGACGGCGACCACATCATTGTGGAACGCGCCCGCAGCGATAGCATCGGGATTTTGCTCGATGAAAACGGTGCGTTCGGGCGTCAGCCCATGGGCGCGGGCGACGAGGCGGCTCGCCTGCTCGTGCTGGCGGGCGGGAAAGCGGCCGCCGGGCCTGCCGTAAACGAACACTTCGACGCCCGGGGCATCGTGGCTTTCGCACAGTCGCATGTGGTTGGCCGCGCCTTCATCGCCGAAGGTGGGCGGCACGGCATCGTGAATTGCGAAGTGGCGCGCATCACCGAACGCGATTGCCAACTGGCGCTTGGTATCGGGCCACTCCTGCGCGCGGTGCAGCATGGTGACGAGGTTGGCGGGCGTCAGATGGCAGCGCCCGTCCGCAGTATCGGGCGCGGGCGAGACCGTAGCGGCATTGGCGGTCCACATGCTCGAAGCCGACCACGGCGCGGCGCGCAGCTGTGGGGGCTCGCTGCCGTCTAGGGCCAGCGCCTGTGTGAGCGCATTATTGGGCCGAGGCAGTGGCAGCAGGAAGCCCTGCACCCCCAACCGCGCGAAGTTCCCGCGCATCTTGGCCACGCCCTGCAGCGCCGCCGCGCGCGGATAGGACGGATCGCCCGCATGGCTCGCGCTGGCGATATTGCCGAGGCTCAGCCCCGCGTAATTGTGCGAGGGGCCGACGATCCCGTCAAAGTTGATTTCGGTCAGGCTCATCGCGCCACGCTCCACACCATGTCGCCTTCGCACACATCCAGCAGATCGGCGCTGGCGGAATCGATCGCGATGTTGCCATCCGCGTCGAGCACCCGCGCCCCGAAGCAGGCGCGGAACGTCCCGAGCTGCCCTGTGGCAAGGATCGCGCGCTCGCCTTCGCCGACTGCCAGCGAGGAAACGCGCGCATGGACCGCGTTCTTCACGCTGGTGACATTGTCGGTGCGCGCCACCATTGTCGGCCCGCCATCGAAGATGTCGACATAGCCTTCGGCGCGGAATCCTTCGTCCTCCAGCATCCGCATCGCCGCGCGGCCGGTGGGGTGGGGGACGCCGATCACGCTCCTCGCATCCTCGCTCAGCATGGCGATATAGACCGGGTGCTTGGGCATCAGGTCGGCGATGAACTGGTTGCCGTTGATCGCGTTGAAATAATCCGCGTCCTGGAAGCTCATCCCGAAGAAGCGGCCCGCAACGCCGTCCCAGAACGGCGATCCGCCGCGCTCATCGATGATCCCGCGCAGCTCGGCGAGGATACGGTCGGCAAAGCGTTTGCGGTGCATGGCGACAAACAGATAGCGCGAACGGGCGAGCAGCAGGCCGAGGCCTCCGGCGCGTTCATTGGGGTGGAGGAACAGCCCGCCGACCTCGCTCGATCCCTCAAGGTCGGTGACGAGACTGAGCAATTCGGCGCGCACGGTGCGGTCAAGCTCCTGCGAATACTGGGTCAGCGTGTTGAGGCGATAGGAATAGAACGGCCAACGCTGCCCGACCTGCGTCATCAGCTGGCAGGTGCCGCGCACCGCGCCGGTGCTGGCGTTCTCGAGCACCAGCACATATTGCTCGTCGGCGAGCGTTTCCCCAGCGCGCGCGAAGGCAACCTCCGCGCGTTCGAGCTTGCCCTTCAACGCGGCGCGATCCGGCGGCAGGTTGGTGAACCCGCCCCCGGTCAGCTTGGCCATTTCGTAAAGCGCTTCAAGATCGGCAGGACGCGCGGCGCGCAGGCGAAAGGTCAAGACAGGGCTCCTTGAGCAAGGCGTTCGATAACGCGGGCGGAAAGATGCGCGCGTTCAGCAAGGCTGCGGACGATCAGATATTCGTCCGGTGAATGGATTGCGCCGCCGCGCACGCCCATGGTGTCGACCACAGGGACGCCGCAGGCCGCGATGTTGTTACCATCGCACACGCCGCCGGTGGCCTGCCAACGGATGTCCTGCCCAAGCTCCGCCCCGCATGCGCGCACAAGTTCAAACAGGCGCTGGGCATGAGCGTCCACCTTCTTGGGCGGGCGGGTGACGCCGCCGTGGCGGTGCGTGGCAACCTGATGCGCGGTCTGGATGTCGATCAGCAGGTGGGTGAGGGCGTGATCGAACGCCGCGCCCGCCTCTACTGTTTTGGGCCGCACATTGAAGCGCAGCACCGCGTGATCGGGGACGACATTGTTCGCCGCGCCGCCTTCAAGCTTGGCAGGGTTGATGGTGATTTCGCCGGTCTCCAACGCCTTTAATCGCAGGATCAGATCGGCCGCTGCAACAATCGCATTGCGGCCCTCGTGCGGGTTGCGTCCGGCATGGGCGGACTTGCCGGTGATGGTGATCGAGTAGTTGCCGGTGCCGCCGCGTTCATGCGCCAACGTGCCATCGGGCAGGGCGGCGGGCTCGTAGGTCAGCGCGGCAAGCTTACCCGCCGCAAGCTCGGCAATCAGCGCGGCGCTGGCGAGCGAGCCGGTCTCCTCGTCGGAATTGATCAGCACATCATAGCCTAGCGCGCTCGCGGCGGCAGTCTGCTCGAACGCCATCAGCGCGTGGAGCATCACCGCGATACCGCCCTTCATGTCGGCCACGCCCGGCCCGTTCAGCGTCTCGCCGTCGAGCCACGACTGGCGCTGGAAGGGGTGATCTACGGGGAAAACCGTGTCCATATGGCCGGTCAGCAGGATGCGGCGGTTGGCCTGCGGACGCACGCGGACGACCAGATGCCGCCCGTGGGGTTTGTCGAAGGCGCTGCCATCGGCGGCAATTGCGGTGACCGGAGCGGGATCGACCAGTTCGACGGTACCGGGCAGCACCGCAAAGGCCTGCGCCAAGGCATCGGCCTGCGCGGCCAGCCCGGCGAGATTCGCGGTCCCGGTGTTGATCGCGCTCCACGCCTGCACCTGCGCCAGCATGGCTGCGCTGTCGATCATACCCGAGGTCCCGTCCATGTCCTCCCTCTAGCCGTGTGTGCGCGCGGGGCCAAGCCGTTGCAAACGGCTCTACCCTTTGCCATAGGGCGGCCCGAACACTGCCCTTGTCCTCTCCTCCCCAGGTTGATCCAAACCACGAGGACACCCATGACTGACATGACCACCCGCGCCGGCTTGAGCGTCGATTCCCGGCTCGCCGGATTGCTTGAAAACGAGGTGCTTGCGCCGCTCGGTCGGAATGTGGACGCGTTCTGGCAGGGCTTTGCCGCGCTGCTCGCCGAATTTGCACCGCGCAACCGCGCGCTGCTAGCCAAGCGCGATGCGTTGCAGGCGCAGATCGACGCTTGGCATATCGAGCGCGCGGGAAAGCCGCATGATGCGGCGGCCTACAAGGCGTTCCTGACCGAAATCGGTTACCTCGTCTCCGAGCCGGGCGACTTCCAGATCGGCACCCAGAACGTCGACCCCGAGATCGCGACGATGGCCGGCCCGCAGCTGGTGGTGCCGATCCTCAACGCCCGCTTCCTCCTCAACGCCGCCAATGCGCGCTGGGGGAGCCTCTATGATGCCCTTTATGGCACTGACGCGCTTGATGCGCCTGCCGCACGACCGGGTGGGTATGACGAGGAACGCGGGGCGGCGGTGATCGCGGCGGCGAAGGCGTTTCTTGATCAGGTGATCCCGATCGCACAATGCGACTGGCACGAACTTGAGGCGTCATCGCTGGATGACCTGTTTGCACAGCTGAGCCTGTTTGGATGCCAAGGCGGCGAGGAGGTTGTCGGCCGCACCGACAACTCTGTGCTGCTCCGCCACAACGGCCTGCACGTCGAACTCGTTGTCGATCGCAACCACCCCATCGGCCGGAACGATCCCGCTGGTATCGCCGACATCATGGTCGAATCCGCACTCACCACCATCGCCGATTGCGAGGATTCGGTCGCGGCGGTCGATGCCGAGGACAAGCTGCTCGCCTATACCAACTGGCTCGGCATCATCCGCGGGGACCTGTCGGAGAGCTTCGCAAAGGGCGGCAAGACCCTCACCCGCACGCTGGCGGGAGACAAGACCTACACCGCCACCGATGGCGCCACGCAGACCCTCAAGGGCCGCAGCCTGATGTTCGTGCGTAATGTCGGCCACCTGATGACCAACCCGGCGATCCGCCTGCCCGATGGCAGCGAGATCCCCGAAGGCATCATGGACGCGGTCTTCACCTCGGCGATCTCCACGCTCGACGTCGAAGGCCACGGCAAGTTCGGCAACTCGCGCTGCGGTTCGATCTACATCGTCAAGCCCAAGATGCACGGGCCGGAAGAATGCGCCTTTACCAATGATCTGTTCGACGCGGTTGAGGATTTGCTCAAGCTCCCACGCCACACGATCAAGGTCGGCGTGATGGACGAGGAGCGTCGCACTTCGGCCAACCTTGCCGCCTGCATCCACGCGGTGCGCGACCGGATCGTGTTCATCAACACCGGCTTCCTCGACCGCACCGGCGATGAAATCCATACTTCGATGCGGGCGGGGCCGATGCTGCGCAAGGGCGCTATGAAGGGGAGCGACTGGCTCAAAGCCTACGAGGCGCGCAACGTCTTCATCGGCCTCAAGCACGGCCTGTCGGGCAAGGCACAGATCGGCAAGGGCATGTGGGCCGCGCCCGATCTGATGGGGCAGATGATGGTGGAGAAGATCGGTCACCTGAAGGCGGGCGCGAACACCGCATGGGTGCCGTCACCCACGGCCGCGACGCTCCACGCGCTGCATTACCACCAGATCAATGTGTTCGACGTCCAGAAGGAACTTCCCGAACCCGCCGGGCTCGACGCGCTGCTGGCGATCCCGCTGGCCGAGGGCGCGAACTGGTCGGAGGAGGAAATCCGCGAGGAGCTCGACAACAACTGCCAAGGCCTGCTCGGCTATGTGGTGCGCTGGGTCGATCAGGGCGTCGGCTGTTCCAAGGTGCCTGACATCAACGATGTCGGCCTGATGGAAGACCGCGCCACCTTGCGCATCTCCTCGCAGCACATTGCCAACTGGCTGCTGCACGGGGTGATCACCGAGGCGCAGGTGATGGACAGCCTCGCCCGCATGGCCGCCAAGGTCGACGCGCAGAACGCGGGCGACCCGCTCTATGAGCCGCTGACGGGCAACGAGAACGGCGCGGCCTTCAGCGCGGCGAAGGAACTGATCTTCAAGGGCGTGGAACAGCCGAGCGGCTACACTGAGCCGTTGCTGCATGCTTGGCGCTTGCGCAAGAAGGGCGGCTGAGGCGGGGTACCGGTTCGCTGGAGGGTCTGGTGGCAAGCCAGCTTTTCAGGATAGGCTCTGCCCTCGTCGCATGGGGAGGACAGTGTGGACGGCAAGCGCGTAAAGGTTCTTTTCGAACAGGCAATGTCGCGTGCGGCAGTGGCCGAACGGCAGGATGATTTTGCGCTAGCCTTCGCCGAACTGGAACGGTCGCATATCCTTGGCCAGCGATGGCTGCTGCGGCACTTGCGTTCACACTGGGCCATGCTGCGAATTGCGCGCAAGACAGGTGATCGCCGCGAGGCTGCGGGCCAGATCACCCGCCTCATCGGATCGCCGTTGTTCTGGCTCGTCGGCTGGCTGCCCAAGGGCAATTCTGGCGGCGCCAATGTCAGTCCAGTCCAGCCGATGCCCCTGCAAGGGGATCTGGCGATCGAACTCGCAGGCTACAACGTTTGGTCAGATGTCGGCCAAAGGTTTGCCGTTGCAGCCTCGGTCGCAGCTATCGTGATCCTGCTAGGCTGACAGCGCCCGCGCCAGGCTGACAAACTCCGCCACGCTCACCGTCTCGGCCCGCCGCGTCTCGTCAATCCCGAGCGTCGCGAGTGCCTCCAGCGCGCCCGGCACGCCCTTGAGGCTCTGGCGCAGCATTTTGCGGCGCTGGCCGAAGGCCGCTTCGGTGAGGCGCTCCAGCATCCGGGCCGAGACGCCTTCCGGCATCGCGGAGGGTGTTACATGGACAATTGCGCTCATCACCTTGGGGGGCGGGGTGAAGGCGCTGCGGTGCACTTTCATCGCGAGCCGGGCCTCGGCGCGCCACTGGGCGAGCACGGCGAGGCGGCCATAGGCATCATCCCCTGCATCGGCGACGATGCGGTCAGCGACCTCGCGCTGGAACATCAGGGTGAGGGATTGCCACAGGGGCGGCCATGCCTCGCCCGATAACCAGCGCACGAACAACGCGGTGCCGACGTTGTAGGGCAGGTTCGAAAGCACGTGGAACGGCGTGTCGCCCATCAAGGCGTTGTGATCGAGCTTGAGGGCATCGCCTTCGATAACAGTGAGTTGTCCGGGAAAGCTCTCACCCAGTTCCGCCAGTGCGGGGAGGCAGCGGCGGTCCATCTCGATCGCGGTGACGTTCGCTCCGGCGCGGAGCAGGGCGCGGGTCAGGCCGCCGGGGCCGGGGCCGACTTCGAGCACCTGCGCGCCGGACAGGTCGCCCGGCAGCGCGGCAATCCGGGCGAGCAATTGTTCGTCCAGCAGAAAGTTCTGCCCCAGCGCCTTGGATGCGGCGAGGTTATGGCGTTGAATAACTTCGCGTATCGGCGGAAGATCAGCCATGCGCCGCTGCCCGCGCCGCCGCCATTTCTGCCGCCATCACGATTGCCGC
Organism: Porphyrobacter sp. ULC335; assembly: GCF_025917005.1. Taxonomy (NCBI): domain Bacteria; kingdom Pseudomonadati; phylum Pseudomonadota; class Alphaproteobacteria; order Sphingomonadales; family Erythrobacteraceae; genus Porphyrobacter; species Porphyrobacter sp. ULC335. The sequence continues at coordinate 3,028,836 of NZ_CP078091.1, read as the reverse complement.
AGCCATCGCGCCCGGATCGGCGAGGCCCTTGCCCGCGATATCGAAGGCGGTGCCGTGATCGGGCGAGGTGCGGATGATCGGCAGGCCCAGCGTCACGTTCACGCCTTCGTCAAACTCCAGCGCTTTCAACGGGATAAGCGCTTGATCGTGATACATGCACAGCGCCGCGTCATAGCCTTGGCGCGCCCTTGGCGTGAACAGCGCGTCGCCGGGGACGGGGCCGAAAGCGGCGATCCCCTCGGCTTGCAAGGCGGCGATGGCAGGAGCGATGATGCGTGCATCTTCGTCCCCGAACTGGCCGCCTTCGCCGGCGTGCGGGTTCAGCGCCGCAATCGCAAGTCTGGGCTGCAAGATACCGAAATCGCTGCGCAATCCTCCCGCGACGATGCGCGCCTTATGCATGATGAGATCCGCCGAAAGCAGCCCCGGCACTTCGGCCAGCGCGACGTGGACGGTCAGCGGCACCGTGCGCAGGCTTGGCCCTGCCAGCATCATCACCGCGTCGCGATAGGGCCGCCCGCAGGCATCGGCGAGGAATTCGGTCTGTCCGGGATAATCCCAACCGATCCCTGCCAGCGCGGATTTGGCGACCGGAGCGGTCACCAGCCCTACAGCCACCTCGGAAAGCGCGAATTTTGCCCCCCATTTGAGCGAGGCTAACGCGAGGCTAGCGCCCTCTGGAGAGGGTCTGGAGGGGGTCAAGGCACCATCAAGCCCCGCCAAAACCGGCAATCCTACGGCAGAGGCGAAGATTGCTTCGGACGGATCGGCAATCGGCACGATCGGGCAGTCGATCTTCAAGGCTTCGGCTGTCGCGCGCAGCAATTGCGGGCCGCCGACCACGAAGGCCGGCGGTGCCCGCCGCTCCGCCCGCAGCCGCATCCATGCGCCGAGGATCACTTCCGGGCCAATGCCCGCCGGATCGCCGAGCGTGATTGCCAGAGGGGCAGAAAGCGGCGTCAATTGTACTCGATATAGGCGTCGTTGCGCAGGTCGCGCAGGAAGCGCTGGGCGCGCTTGTTGACGCGCTCCTGCTCGATCTGGTCCATCACCGCCGCGAAGGTTGGTGCGCCCGAATCCTTGGGATCGTCCCGGCCGCACAGCATCAGAACGCGGACGCCTTCCTGAATGCCGCCGAAGGGCGGGGTGGCCTGCCCGATCTGGAGGTTGAGGATGATCCCGCGCAGCTGTTCGGGCAGGTTCGCCGCCTTGATCTGGTCGTTCGAGACCACTTCGGCGCCGATTGCCGCGGCACCCGCATCCACATCACCGCACCCGCGCAGTCCTTCGATGAAGGCACCGAATTCGTTGACCCGCGCTTCGGCCTGTTCCTGCGTGACGCCGGGCGCGAAGCTGATCGAGATCTGCTTGAGGCTGAGCAGCGCTTCGTTCGGATCGGCCATCAGCACCTGGCGCTTGTTGATCAGGTAGATAATCGAGAAGCCGCCCGGAATTTCGAGCGGACCCTGAAGCTGCCCCGCCTGCATGGTGCGCAGCGCTGCGCCCAGCTGCGGCGGGAGTTGCCCGATCCGCAGCCAGCCGAGATCGCCGCCGACCACTGCACTGCTCGCTTCGGAATACTGGCGCGCATAGGCAACAAAGCTGCCGCCCTGCTGCAATTGCTGCATGATCGCCTGCGCATTGGCGAGAACGGTGGCGCGGTTTTCCGTGGTGGCGGACAGGAAAATCTCGCCGACTCGATATTCGTCCGTGCCCTTGGCTTCGTTCATGCGCTTGAGCGAATCGTTCACCTCTTCGGCCGACACGTTGACGAAGGGCATGATGTTGCGGCGCAGGAGGTTCTCCCACGCCACTTCGCCTTCGATCTGGCGCTTGAGCGAGGCGGCCGACGAGCCGATGGACTCAAGATAGGCGTCCATCTTCTTGGTGTCGCCCGCGAAGTTCTGACCGGCCAACTGCGCGTAAGTCTGTTCGACTTCCTCGCGCTTCACTTCGAGTTCGGCGGCTTCCGCGGCCTGGATCTTGAGTGTTTCGTCGATCAGGTTGCGCAGCACCTGCACCCGCAGGCGCAGCAGTTCGTCTTCGGCGACCGGTGCCTCGGATGCGGCGGTGACCAGCGCCACGCGCTGATCAATCTCGGTGCCGGTGATGACGTAGCCGTTGACGATCGCCTTGGCGGTCCGCTTGTTGGGATCGGCCTGATTGAACAGGGTGATGTCCTCGGGCAGGCCGAACGGGTTCTCGGCCGTGGGAACGGCCACGGTCTGCGCCGGAGCGGCAACCGGAGTCAGCGCAAGGCCGATCATGCCGGCCACCGCCAGTGCGGTTCCGGTTCTGGCAAATAGCGCCTTGTTCAACAGCTTCACACTCACTTGTTCAATCCCGCCTTATGGCCAAAAAACCGCGCGACCCCTCACGCAATGGTCAGCCGTTTAGCCTGATCGGCTGAACGGAAGCTGAGCCTGGACTGATCCCGCAGGCGCGGCTCGCGCTTCTGAGCGCTGCCCTTAGAACGATTTCGCGCCGGTGCCAATTCGCGCGCGCGATTCGGACGGGCAAACTTCCGGCCTTACCGGAAGCCAAGATTGCGCACCGCGAAGAACAACTGGAACGCGTTGCCGCGCCGCGCATCGCCCGCGTCGATGAAGTCGCGCCGCCAGGTCGCGCCAAATTCGATGCAATCATCCGAATAGGCCACGCCGAGCCGGGTGCGGATGGGCTGGAAGCCGTCGGGCTGGAACACCGGGTCCTCTTCGCGGTCGGTCAGGTTGAACACGCCCGATCCGAACATGGACCACTTGCGTCCGATCGCCACACGGGCCGCGGCGCGCAGTTCCTCGCGGTCGCGCAGATCCTCGACCGTGGCAATGTCGCGGTTCAGGCGCAGGTAGCCGACTTCGAGATAGGTGCGCCGCGAACCGATCGCCGCGTCGATCTCGTTGCGGCGGATCGCGAAGCTATCCTTGTCGAGCCGGAAGCGGTGGGTGAACTGGACGAGATTGCGGAAGCGCACTTCGGTGCGGCCGACGAAATCGGTGACGCGTTCGGACAGGCCGGTGCCTTCGGGGAACAGGCCGGGCTCGACCGCTTCGAGGCGGAAGGACTGCCCGATCGTCGATTTGATCCGCCAGCCGGGACGCTGCAATTCCCAGTCGATCCCCCAGGTGACCCGGCTGCCATCCTCGACCCGGTCATATCCGGGGAAGCGGTTGAGCGCGAAGAGGTTCGAATCCTCAAGGTCGATGGCGCGCGCGTCTTCGTTGGGAACGGCAAGGTTGCGCACCTTGGGACTGGCGACGAATTGCACGCGTGGTTTGAACACCTGCGTGCCGCCGAACGCCTGCCCGACGAAAGGCCATTCGATATCGATGGCCGCGGTGGCAATGCCGCGCGTCGTCCAGCCTTCGGTGCCGCGGTAGCTGGGCGTGGTCGTCGCATCGACATTGTTGGAGTTGTAAACGTCGCCGCGCACCAGCGCGGTCAGCGTGACGACCTGACCCATGCCGGTCAGCCGCTTCAGATCCCACTGCGCCCCGGCAAAGGCGCGTTGCGTGTCCTGTCCGTCATTGCGCAGCAGGGCGAGGCTGTTGGCCTGGAACATGAGGTTCCCGCCCAGCACCTTGTTGGCGAGCTTCTGGCGATAATCGATGGCGGGCAGGGCGAGCGGCACCTGTCCCTGATCGGCATTGAGGCGCAGCGTCTGCGTCGCCCAGCCGGCGATGGAGAAATAGGAGAGATCGGTGATCCGCTCCAGATTGATGGTCGAACGCAGCCGGTCATCGCGGCTGAGATCATAGCGGCGCAGGAACGTGCGGTCGCTCGCAAGGCGGAGCGATCCGGTCAGGCTCCAGTCGGGCGAAAACTGGAAGCGGCCATTGGCGTCAAGATAGCCGCGCGGATCGCTCTGGAAACTTTCCGCGCCGGTGAAATCGGTCAGGCGGTCGCTGAAAGTGCCGTAGCCGGTGATCTGGTAGGCACCCTTGTCGGTAAGGTGCCGCCACTTGGCGCTGGCCATCGGGGCGACGTTGGAAAAGACATAGGCACCCAGCGTCAGATCGCGGTTGTCCGCCATGCGCCAGTAATACTCGCCGGATAGCTCCAGCCCGTTGACCTGCGTGATGCGGACATCGGGGACCAGAAAGCCGCTCGCGCCCTTGCCATCGGTGCGCAGGCCCAGACCCGGCAGCGGCAGGATGCGCGCGCCGAACAATTCGAGCATGGCGCCCGTAAACTGGATGGTGCTCGCCTTCTGGTTATAGACCACCCGCTCGGCCGTGATGCGCCAGCTGGGATCGGCCGCGCAGCCTTCGGCATCGGTGACGGGGCAGGCGGTGTAGGCGGCATCGTTCAACACAGCCGAGCCATCCGCATCGCGCGTCGCCGAGCGTGCGGCGAGCCGCCCGCCCGCGCGCAAGGCGATCAGCAATTCGCTCATCGCGCCGGTATCGAACTGTTCGGTCAGCTCGACCTGATCGGTGAACAGCTGGTTGCCCGCCTCGTCCACCAGCCGGATATTGCCGGTGGCGATGATCTGGCCGGTCTTGCGGTCCCACGTAACCTCGTCAGCCCGCACCGAGCGGTCTTCGGACCGCAGCAGCACATTGCCGCGCGCGGTGACGGTCTCGTTTTCATTATTGTAGCTGAGTTCAGTCGCCTCGAATTCGATCTGGGTTGCGGCGGCGGCGGGGGCGGGTGCTGCCGGCGCCGGTTGCTCCTGCGCGGCGAGCGGTGCGGCGGCACCGGCGAGCAGCAGGGCGAGGGCAAACGGGGATGCCAATCCCCGCGCCGGGAAGCGCTGGGCAGGGCGCGCAATATTGCGCGGTGCGACTGGCGAGCCTCCCGACATGGCCTTGCCTATTGCACCGCTCGCGCCTAATCGCAATCGCCATTGCACCCTCGGCATACGCGGTTTGTCGCAGGCCAAATGCGCCCTGCCAGCCGCGGCTTGCCGTGTCCTTCGGAGTTCCCATGCAGATCCATTTCACCGCCACCCCGCCGTCTGACGTCCGCCTCTATGCGCGGGTGGTCAATCAGGGAGCGGGGTTGGCCGGTATCGACACCGCGCTGGTCGAAGGTGCAGCAGCATCGCGCTTTGGCGGGCGGGCCGCGCAGGTTTTCGAAGGCTTTGCCAACGTCGACGGCGCGGTGAAGCGGATTGCTCTGGCAGGTGCGGGCGAGGCGGATGCCGCCGATCGCCGCGCCAATTGCGAGCGTGCGGGCGCGGCGCTGACCGCCAGATTCCTCGTCTCGGGCGAGACCGCGATGGTGCTCGATCTGGCGCACGCCGGCCTTTCGGCGAATGAGGCCGCTGCCGTGCTGCTCGGCCTGCGCCTGCGCGCCTGGCGGCATGACAAGTATCGCACAAAGCTCGCCGCCGATAAGCGTCCCTCGCTGACCACCGTCCACGTCACCGGAGTGCCCGAGGGCACCGAAGCCGCTTGGGAGCGCGAGGCAGCCGTGGCCAAGGGCGTGGAATTCACCCGCGGGCTCGTGACCGAACCGGCCAACATCATCTACCCTGCCACCTTCGTCACCGCCTGCGAGGAAGCCTTTGCCGGCACCGGCGCGGAAATCACCGTGCTGGGCGAAGCGGAGATGACCGCACTCGGCATGGGCGCACTGGTTGGCGTGGGTCTGGGATCGGAGCGCGAATCGAAGCTCCTCGCGATCCGCTGGAACGGCGGCACTCCGGGCGACAAGCCCACCGTATTCGTCGGCAAGGGCGTCACCTTCGACACCGGCGGCATTTCCCTGAAGCCGCCGCCGGGCATGGAAGACATGAAGTGGGACATGGGCGGCGCTGGCGCGGTTGCGGGCGCGATGCTCGCGCTGGTCACGCGCAAGGCCAAGGCCAACGTGATCGGCGTGATGGGCCTCGTCGAGAATATGCCCGACGGCAAGGCACAGCGCCCCGGCGATGTCGTCACCACCATGAGCGGCCAGACGGTCGAAGTGCTCAACACCGATGCCGAAGGGCGGCTGGTGCTGGGCGATGCGCTCCACTGGGCGCAGGAGCAATATGACGCGGCGCGGATCGTCGATCTCGCCACGCTGACGGGCGCGATGATCATCTCGCTGGGCAACGAATATGGCGGGATGTTCGCCAATGACGACACGCTCGCCGCGCAGCTGACGGCAGCGGGCGCGACCAGCGGTGACAAGCTGTGGCGGATGCCGCTCGGCCCAAATTACGACAAGCTGATCGATTCGCCGATCGCCGACATGAAGAACGTCGGCCCGCGCGAAGGCGGCTCGATCACCGCGGCGCAGTTCATCCAGCGTTTCATCAAGAACGGCACGCCCTGGGCGCACCTCGACATCGCGGGCATGGTCTGGTCGAACAAGCCCGGCCAGACGTGGGAGAAGGGCGCAACCGGCTATGGCGTGCGCCTGCTCGACCAGTTCGTGCGGGACGTGGCCGAGGGTTGATGCTGCGCATGTCCGGCCTCAAGTAGCGAAGCGGTAGGCCGGGCATGGCCAAAATGCGGAAAAAATCCGATCTGCCGACCAAAACCTGCCTCGCCTGCGGGCTGCCTTTCACGTGGCGCAAGAAGTGGGAGCGGGATTGGGACAATGTGAAGTATTGTTCCGATCGCTGCCGTTCGGGCAAAGGTTCCCGTCCTCAAGTAGCGCAGCGGTAGGACGGTAAGGAACGTGAAGCTCGATTTCTGGCAATATACCCACGACCCGCTTGAAAAGGTCGTCACCCTGATTGCCAAGCGCGCGGTGGGCGAGGGGCAGCGGGTGCTGGTGGTATCCTCCGACCCCGATCAACGCGCCGCAATTTCGCGCGCGCTATGGCAGGCGGGGGCGGAGAGTTTCCTTGCCAATGGCGAGGCGGACGCGCCGGGTGCGGAACGCCAGCCTATCCTTCTCTCTGCCGAGCCTGTTGCCACCAATGGCGCGAGCCACCTGATCCTTGCCGATGGCACTTTCCGCGACGCGCCCGGCTTTGCCCGCGTGTTCCTGCTCTTCCCGCCCGACGCCGCCCCTGCCGCGCGGACCGCATGGCGCGCGCAGGACGGGCGCGAGGATGTGGAGCGCGCCTATTACGCGCAGGAAGACGGGCGCTGGGTCAAGAAGGGCTGAGGGCTTGCGTCCGGCGCCACGATAGGGAATCTTCTCACCCGATTGGACGATTGGGGGACAGACATGCGCATCACGGCATTGGCCTTTGCGGCCTCGGCAACACTCGCTCTTGCGGCCTGCGGTTCGGAGAGTTCGGGCAGTTTCACCACATCGGACGGCAAGGATGCCGAATACCGGATCGACGCCGAGACCGGCGAAACCAGCATGACCATCGACGGCGAAAACGGCACCACATCGCTACGCTCCGGCGAGGGCGTGCCGCTCAGCCTGCCCGAAGGGTTCAGCCTGTTTCCCGGATCGAAAGTGCTGACCAACACGGTAGTGACCGAGGCCGGGGGCGGCGGGGCCATGGTCACCTACGAAACCGATGCCGCTGCCGACACAGTCATCGCGCATTACCGTGATCAGGCCAAGGCGGCGGGCTTCGACATCGCGGCAGAGCTGACCACCAACGGCACCATCACCGTTATCGGCGAGCGCAAGAGCGACGGATCGGGTCTGTCGGTCACCGCGACCAAAGGCGATGGCGTCACGACCGGCCAGATCACCATCGGCATCAAATAGCACCAGCGCAGGGCTTGGCTGACCATCAGCCGCTTTGGCGGTCCAGGGAGCCGCGCGCTGTCGCGCTGCGGGCGGGCTTGCCATTTTGCAGCGCAGCATCTAACGCGCGCGGCCAATATCCCCCCAAATCAAAAAGACGTTCACAGGAGCATTATCATGGCGGTTACCCGCACCTTTTCGATCATCAAGCCCGACGCCACCCGTCGCAACCTGACCGGCGCTGTCACCAAGATGCTGGAAGACGCCGGCCTGCGCGTCGTCGCTTCCAAGCGTATCCACATGACCCGCGAACAGGCCGAAGGCTTCTACGGCGTGCACCGCGAGCGCCCCTTCTTCGGTGAACTCGTCGATTTCATGATGAGCGAGCCGGTGGTGGTGCAGGTGCTGGAAGGCGAAGACGCCGTGACCCGCAACCGCGACATCATGGGCGCGACCAACCCCGCCGACGCTGCGCCGGGCACGATTCGCAAGGAACTGGCCCTGTCGATCGGTGAAAACACCGTTCACGGTTCGGATTCGGAAGAGAACGCCGCGATCGAAATCGCCTTCTTCTTCAACCCGGAAGAAATCGTCGGTTGATCTGGCTGACCTGAAGCTTCCAAAGGGCCGTCTCCGCAAGGGGGCGGCCCTTTTGCTTTGGGTCAGCTTCCGTTCGTGTCGAGCGTAGTCGAGACACTTGGCTACGGCCTCTCGACTGCGCTCGAGGCGAACGGGATCCGGTGTCAATCCGCCCCTTGGAACCGCGCCAGTTGCTCGCGGTGCGCATGGTGATGCCCGCTCTCGCTCGCCGCCATCGTGCGTCGCATTGCAGCGCGCGCCTCGGCGGTGAGGGTGAGGCCGAGATCGGCATAGACGCGGGTGATGGCGCTCTCCCAATCGGCATTGAGATCGTCGAAACGCGCGCGTGTGGTCGGGCCGTGCCATCCGGACAGAACCTCGGCCATGCGCGCCTCGCGCAGGGCGATCTTGTGCCGCCACCGCGTCTCGATTGCCTCAAGGCAGCAGCTATCGGACTGCATCGCCATCTGGTTCGCGGCAAGGCTGATCGCGCTGCGCAGCACCGCCTCCTGCTCGCGCTCGGCCATCACCAGCCGCGCATCAGGGAACAGCGCCAGCAGCGTTGCGAGGTCTTCGGCGAAGGCCGGGACTTTCAGCACGCGCGGCTTATCGGCAATGCCCCTGTGCGCGGCATCGGTCTTCAGGATGCGCGCGAACTCGCGGTAGATCGGCGCGGGGTCGCGGGCCTCGCTCCACGCCGAATAGGCCGGGATATGCCACTGGCTTTCGTAGATCGAATGGTGGAGCGCGGCGGAGATCCACGCCAGCTCCTCCTCGACCGCGGCGGGTGCCATCGGGTGGATCGACTGCATCCACGGGTTGAGCATTCCGAGCATCGCCAGTTCCATCGCCGCCTTCACCCGGTTCAGGCCGAGCGGGGCGGGAACGGGGTGATAGGCGTCGCAATAGCGGGTGTGCGAATGCGCCGGATCGGCGGCGAGCAGCGTGTGGATGCGGGTCGTGCCGCTGCGCATGTGCCCGATGATGATGATCGGCGGGGCGAGGGGGGTATTCAGCAGCTCGGGCCGATCTAGCCACAACGCGCCGAAGGCGAGGCGGTTCTTGACCACGCGCGACAGCTGCCCCCAGGCCATCGTCCGGCCCAGCGGGTTGAGACCGGCCTCGGCCTCGACCGCAGCGATAATCCGCGTGAGCCGCTCGCGGAAATCGGCAACGTCTTCGGCCGATCGTCCGCCATGCTCCACCGCCTCGGCCTTCGCGCCGTAGGGCTTGGCCGCGAGCGCCCACAGCGCGTCAGGATCGAGTTCGGGCGGGGGCAGCCAGCCGCGCTCCCACGCCTTGCCGAGAAATGTATTGGCCCGTTCCGCAAGTGGCCCGCGCGCCAGCAGATGGTCGCGAACCGGTGCCATCAGAATTCGTCCGCGATGTCCAGCAGCCGGGTCAGCCGCTTGGGCGCGACCGAGCGCCAGCTGCGCTGGAGCCACGCATCGACATCGCCCCAGTCGAGATCGGGCCGGTCGAGGATGATCCCCACCCAACCGCTCGCCCCGTAGAAGGCGGGCTTGAAATAGGTCTCGGGCTGATCCTCCACGAGGCCGTGGAGCTCGTCCATCCCGCTGGTCTTGGCGAGCAGCGCGATGCGGTCATGCCCGTGAGGGCGTTCGGAGAAATAGGCAAAATACTTGCCCGATTTGCCTTCACCGACGCGGAACCCGGCGGAGCCGAAGCTCTCCTGTTCGCTGGTTTCGGGCAAGGCGAGCGCGCGGGCGCGCAACTGTTCGAGCAGCCATCCGGGATTGCGCCAGCGGCTGACGTAATCGGCCACTGCGCGCGGATAGAGCTGGTGTTCGGCGAGCTTGACCCGTTCGGCGAGACTCTCCGCCGTCTCGCCCGGCACGATCGGCACGCGGACCTGCGCCAGCACCTCGCCCGCGTCCAATTCCGGCGTCACCAGATGGACGCTGGTCCCGCCGTGGCTATCCGCCGCTGCGATGGCGCGGGCATGGGTGTCGAGCCCTTTGTACTTGGGCAGCAGCGAGGGGTGGATATTGAGCATCCGGCCCGCCCAGCGCTCCACGAAGCCGTCCGACAGGATGCGCATATAGCCCGCGAGCACGATGGTGTCCGCGCCCGACTCCAGCACTGCGGCTTCCATCGCGGCGTCATGGGCATCGCGGGTCATGCCCTTGTGGGGCAGAGCGAAGGTGGCAATCCCCTCGGCTGCGGCCAGCGCCAGCCCTGCGGCGGCGGGATCGTTGCTGGCGACCAGCACCACCTCGTAAGGGCAGTCACCGATCCGGCTGGCATAGACCAGCGCAGCCATATTGGTCCCCGCGCCGGAGATGAGGACGACTATGCGGGCCTTTTCAGCCAAGGTGCGTCGCGCTCCAACCGGCCTTCGCCGACCAGGTCTCGATCGAGCCGCGCACGGTGCAGCCCTTCTCGCCCGCTTCGATCCGGCCCACCGTGACGACAGTCTCGCCAGCGGCTTCCAGCTTCGCGGTGACATCGGCGACCTTGTCGGCGCTGACAGCCAGCACCATGCCGACGCCGCAGTTGAAGGTGCGGGCCATTTCCTCGGGCTCGATGTGGCCCTGTGCCTGCAGGAAGGCCATCAGGCGCGGCTGCGGCCACAGATCGGCATCGACATGCGCGTGCGCGCCATCAGGCAGGATACGCGGGATATTCTCGAGCAACCCGCCGCCGGTGATGTGGGCCAGCGCGTTGATGTGGCCTTCGCGGATCAGCGGCAGCAGGCTCGCGACATAGATTCGGGTCGGCGCAATCAGCGCGTCGATCAGCAATTGCTCCTGATCGAACAGGGCGGGGCGGTTGAGCTTCCAACCCTTGTCCGCCGCCAACCTGCGCACCAGCGAATAGCCGTTGGAGTGGACCCCGCTCGACGCGAGGCCCAGCAGCACATCGCCCGGCGCCACCTTGTCGCCGGTCAGCTGCTCGCCGCGCTCCACCGCGCCGACGCAGAAGCCCGCGAGGTCATAATCGCCCGCCGAATACATCCCCGGCATTTCCGCTGTCTCGCCGCCGATCAGCGCGCATCCGGCGATCTTGCAGCCTTCCGCGATCCCCGCGATCACCCGCTCGGCGACACCGTTCTCCAGCTTGCCGGTGGCGAAATAGTCGAGGAAGAACAAAGGCTCTGCCCCCTGCACGATCAGATCGTTGACGCACATGGCGACCAGATCAATGCCGACTGTATCGTGCCGGTCATGCTCGATCGCGAGCTTCAGCTTGGTGCCGACACCGTCATTGGCTGCGACCAGCAGCGGGTCTTTATAGCCCGCCGCCTTGGGGTCGAAGAACCCGCCGAACCCGCCCAGCTCGCTGGTCGCGCCGGGGCGTGCGGTGGCTTTCGCCAGCGGTGCGATGGCCTTGACCAGCGCATTGCCCGCCGCAATCGAAACGCCCGCATCGGCGTAGGTGTAGCCCGAGCCTTGCGGCTTGCTCTCGTTTGTCCCCGAAGTCATGCAGAGGCCCATAGCCTTTCGCGCTTGGAATTCCACTCGCCATTGGGCAAAGGACAGGCGATTTTCCCCATGAGCGCTTCGCTTTCCCTCCTCGGCCCTGCTGCCGCCCATTCTTCGCCCCTGCGGCGGTGGCTGGGCGGTGCTGTATTGGCGCTTATGCTGCTCGGCGGCGGCTATGCCCTGCTGGCGCAGGTCGCGGGCGAGCGCGGGATCGCGCCCACCGCCGCCAGCGCCGATATCGAGGTGAAGGGAATCACCGTCGATGTGCAGGGCAAAAGCGCCGAGGACGCGCGCGCCAACGGCTGGCGCGAGGCGCAGCGCAAGGCGTGGGAGAAGCTGAAGGGGCCGAAACTTTCCGACAGCCAGCTTGACGGACTCGTCTCGGCCATCGTGATCGAGCGCGAGCGGCTGGGCCCCCGGCGCTATATCGCCACGCTCGGTGTGGTGTTCGATCGCCAGCGCGCAGGCAGCTATCTCGGCGGCGCCGCGCAACAGGTGCGTTCGGCCCCGCTGCTGCTGATTCCGGTGCAGGAATCGGGCGGCGCCTACATCACCTTCGAACAGCGCAATCCGTGGCAACGCGCCTGGGCCGAGTTCAATCCGGGGCAAAGCCGGATCGATTATGTGCGCCTGAGCGGGGCGGGCGGCGATTCGTTGCTCGTCAATTTCGGGCAGACCCAGCGCCGCAGCCGCGCCTGGTGGCGCTCGACACTCGACCAATATGGCGCAACCGATGTGCTGATGGCCTTCGCGCGGCTCGAACACCAGTTCCCGGGTGGGCCGGTCAGCGGGACCTTCGTCGCGCGCTATGGCCCGGACAGCCGCCCGCTGGAGACCTTCACCCTCAAGGCCGATAATCCCGACGCGGTGCCCGAGATGCTGGCGCAGGCGGTCGAGCGGATGGACCAGATCTTCACCGGCGCGCTCGCATCGGGCAAGCTGCGGCCTGACCCGAGCCTCAGGCTCGGTGCCGGGGGCGATATCGACCCGGCGATCCAGCGACTCATCGAAATCGGCCGCGCAGCACAGGCGCGCCGGTCGGCCGAAGCGGCCATCGCGAGCGGCGCGGTGCCGCGGATCGAGGCCCAGACCGTTACCGGGACGGAGCCGGGCGAGGCGGCGGTGCGCAGCATCACCGTCCAGTTCGCCACGCCCGATGCATCTACCTTCGACGCTGCACTGGGCGCGGTGCGCGGCACCGGCGGCGTGCGCGGCGTGGGCGTCACCAGCACCGCAATCGGCGGCACGTCGGTCATGAGCGTGAGCTTTGCCGGATCGCTCGATGAACTGGCCGCAGCGCTCGAAGCGCGCGGGTTCAGCGTGCGGCGCGGGGCGAACGCGCTCGCCATCAGCCGCTAGGCGGGGCTTGCCCATGAGCGAGCCGTCCCAGATCGCCCTGCCGCTGGCGGCGCGTGCGCCTGCTGCCGCCCAGCGGATCGTGGTCGGCAATGCCAATGCCCAAGTGATCGAAGCGCTTCAGACGCCAGAGCGCTGGCCGTTCCATGTCGCCGTGCTCACCGGCCCTCCGCGCTCGGGGAAGAGCTTGCTGGGTCGCTGGGCGCAGGGCCTCCACGGAGCGGAACGCCTGGAGGTGGTGGACGACGCCCGGAGCCTTGACGAGACCGCGCTGTTCCACCGTTGGAACGCGGTGCAACAGGGCGGAACGCGAGAGGGCGGGGCGCTGCTGCTGATCGCCAACGCTGACGCTGGGGGCGGCGCTGGATGGCGCATTGCCTTGCCCGACCTTGCCTCGCGCATCGGCGGATCGCTGCAACTGGAGATCGGCGCACCCGATGACGTCATGGCGGCAGAGCTGATCCTTGCCCATGCCGAGCATCGCGGGCTGTCCCTGCCCGAAGGCGCGGCCGACTATCTCGTCCCCCGCACCACCCGCAGTTTTGCCGCGATCGAGGCCTTGGTGGCGACAATCGACCGCATTTCTCTTGAACGCCAGACGCCCGCCACCATGTCTGTGTGGCGCGCTGCGCTTGAGGCCCTGCACGGGCCGGAGCAGCAGCGCCTGCTCTGAAAGCGCGCGGCCTGATTGCAATGGCTGCGCATTGGTGGGATGTTGAGGGGCCATGTTAGAGCAACTAGTCAGCTATCTGGACTCGATCCGCGCACGCGACCCTGCGCCGCGCTCGCGTTGGGAGATCCTGCTTTACCCCGGCGTCTGGGCGATGGGCTTCCACCGCGTGGCGCACTGGCTGTTTGAAGCGCAGCTTTATTTCCTCGCGCGCGCGGTCAACCACATCGCGCGCCTGCTGACCGCGATCGACATTCACCCCGGTGCCACCATCGGGAAGAACTTCTTTATCGACCACGGCTTCACTGTGATCGGCGAGACGGCGGAGATCGGCGACAATGTCACGATCTACCAATGCGTCACGCTGGGCGGCACCAATCCCGCCAACGGCAAGGGCGGCAAGCGTCACCCGACGCTGATGGACAATGTCATCATCGGATCGGGCGCGCAGATCATTGGACCGATCGTGGTGGGCGAGCGGGCGCGCGTGGGTGCCAATGCCGTTGTGACCGAAGATGTGCCCGCAGGGGCGACGATGGTCGGGATCAAGGCGCGATCGACGCTCGTTCCGGCCGAGGCGTGGATGCGCGATTTCGTGCCCTATGGCACCCCTTGCGATGATCCGCCGTGTGACGATCAGGGCCGCCCGCGCCGCGACTGCATCGAGAAGCTCGAATCCGAGGTCGCCACAATGCGCGAGGAGATGGCGGTGATGAAGGCGCTGCTGGCCGAGCGCGCGGCGCCTGCCGTTGAGGTCGCTGCCCAGCCGGTCGAGGCTCCGGCTGACACGCCGGTGCGACTGCGCAAGCGCGCATCCAAGGACTGAGCCCCGGGATGGCCGCACCCAAGACGCCGGGCGCCGCAGGCTTGGGCGCGGGCCAGGTGGTACCCTTTCCCGCGCGCGGTGCGGATCAGGTCGGGTTCGAGCGCGCAGAGCTGATGCGCATTCTCGATCTTTACGGGCGCATGGTCGCGGCGGGCGAGTGGCGCGACTACGCGATGGACTTCACCCGTCAGGCCGCCAGCTTCGCCGCCTTCCGCCGCACCGCCGAACGCCCGCAGGCGCGCGTCGAAAAGCGCCCCGCACTGCGCGGCAAGCAGGGCATGTGGACCCTCTTTGGCGAGCACGGCCAGGTCTTGAAGCGCGGGCATGATCTGGCGAATGTGCTCGCGCCAATGGAGCGGCGGCTGCTGAAGGCGGTCGAGGAGTAACGCGGAAAATTGAGGGGGGTGCCGTGAAATCGTGGCTTCGTGTCGGGCTGCTGGCAGCCCTCGTCGTATCGGTGCCCGTCCTGCCCCTTGAGGCGGGGGCCAAGTACACCGCGCAAGGTTTCGTCTTCGACACCGAGCAGAAACCTCAGGTGGCTGTTGTGCGGCCCGACATGTTCATGGGCATGCTCGATTCGGCCAATCGCCAGATCGTGGACCCCGAGTGGCTCGCGCAGGCGCATGTCAACTTGCAGGAAGCCTTGAAGCGCCACCCCGCAACGAAGACCGTGCAGTGGCGCTTCGATGACTGGAACGATCCGGCATCGAAGCCGCTTTCGCAGGGCTTCTGGAAGACCTTTCTCAATCTCAACCTCGATATCGCGTTCAAGGTGCCGCAGGGCAGCTTCCCGATCCCGCTGGATGCAAATCTCGGTCGAGCTACGAAGAACCTGCCCAAGGGACAGTTCGAATACCGTCTGCCGCCCAGTGAACTCGAGGAGGTTCGCGGGGCTAGTCTTGGCGCGCGCTACGCATTGCTTATCAAGATGCACGATGCCTACACGACCGATGGCGCCAAGCTGGGACGACTGCTCGGCGGAATGGCCAATGTGATGAGCGATGGCACCAACACCATGCCACCGCCACCGCATTTCGGGTTTTCGATGTTAGTCGATACCGAGGACGGGAAGGTCGTCTGGTATTACAATGACGGTGCGTTCGGCGGCGATCTTCGCAAGCCCGCTTCGGCGGACAAGCGGGTGGGGCAGATGCTGACCGGCTGGCCGACGCCGCGCTGAGCTTCCCGCCAAAAGCAAGAGGCCCGCCCCCTCTCGGGAACGGGCCTTGCTTTGTGATTGGCTCTAGGCTGGCTTACCCCCGCGCGCTGGCGGGGCCGGTGCCGGTGACCTTCTGCATCGCGCGCAGGATGTTGCCCGACTGCTCGGAGCCGGACTGCGGGGCGATCAGGTTGGTGAAGGCGTTGATCTCTTCCCAGCGGGCGGCGAAGCCTTCGACGGTGCGGTCTTCGTCCTTCAGCCACACGGCGTCGTTCATCACCGTCCACGAGGAGTGGAAGCCGCCAGCGCCCGCGCCGACGATGGCGTTGCTGGGCGCATCTTCACTGACGAGGAACAGCGCGGCCGGAACCACGTTCTCGGGCGCGAAGAGCTTGAAGGCTTCTTCGGGGAAGAGGTCCTCGGTCATGCGGGTGCCCGCGACCGGCGACAGGGTGTTGCAGCGCACGTTGTACTTCGCGCCTTCCAGCGCCAGCGTCTTGGTGAGACCTGCAAGGCCCAGCTTCGCCGCGCCGTAGTTGGCCTGGCCGAAGTTCCCGAACAGGCCGGTCGACGATGCGGTCATGAGGATGCGGCCATAGCCCTGCTCGCGGAAGGTTTCCCAGCACGCCTTGGTGGCGAAGGCCGATCCGGTGAGGTGGACCTTGACCACGAATTCGAAGTCGGCCGGTTCCATCTTGGCGAAGGTCTTGTCGCGCAGCACGCCCGCGTTGTTGATCAGCACATGGACGCCGCCCCACTTCTGCTTGGCGTCGGCGACCATCTTTTCCATCTGCTCGAACTCGGTGACCGAGCCGCCGTTGGCGATGGCTTCGCCGCCCATTGCCTCGATTTCGGCGACGACCTGCGCAGCCGCGTCCGAGGTGCCGGTGCCGTCACGCGAACCGCCGAGGTCGTTGACGACAACCTTGGCGCCGCGACGGGCGAGTTCCAATGCATAGGCCTTGCCGAGCCCGCCGCCTGCACCGGTGACGATGGCGACCTTGTCCTTGAAGCTGATGGTCATGTCTGTTCTCTCCTGTCTTGCGAGAGGGCGGAGCGCGATTGCGCTTTACGCCCGCGTAAACCGATATGCGGCGCGCTGCGTGGCACTTTCGTGAGCGCCTTGCAACAACGGAAAAGGCAGGAGGCGATGCCGTAGGGTCAGGCGGCGGGATCGAGGCCCGCCAGCGCGGGAATCAGGCCGTCAAACGAATCGATGACAGCATCTGCGCCCAGTTCGTGCGGGGGTCTGTCGCAATAGCCATAGGCGGCTGCGATGACCGGAACGCCGGCCGATTTGGCCGCCCGCACATCATAGGTGGAATCGCCGATGAAGACGAAGCGCCCGCCTCCCAAAGCCTCGCGCGCGGCGAGAACCGGGGCAGGGTGGGGCTTGGCGAGGAACTGGCCGTCATCGCCCTTGCCCATGGAATCGCCGCCGATCACGGTCTCGAATGTGTCGATCAGATCAAGCTGGGTGAGGACATTGCGGGCGAAGGCTTCAAACTTGTTGGTGACTACCGCCATGCGGATACCGCGCGCCGCCAGTTCGGCGAGGGCTTCGCGCACGCCGGGGTAGGGCACGGTATGCACGGCGTTGTGCGCTTCGTAATAGGCCAGCATCGCCTTGTAGAGCCGCTTGAACTCGTCCTCGGGCAGGCCGCCCTGGGCTTCGACCGCGCGGGCGAGCATGATCTTGGCCCCGCCGCCGATCAGATCCTTGGAACTTTCCACCGACACCTCGGCAAAACCGCCCAGCACCAGCGCATGGTTCACCGCCGCGCCGAGATCGCGGAAGGTATCGAGCAGCGTGCCATCAAGGTCGAAGCCGATTGCGTCGAAAGGAATGTGCGTCATGGGGTCTCCAAAGTCAGCGGCGCGGTGCCGGATGCGACTTCAAACCGCAAGCATTTGCTGGCAGGCGCTCCATTGCTTACAGGGGCTCTCATGACGACCACCACGACACATCCTTTCGCCGCCATTATCCTTGCCGCGGGCAAGGGCACCCGCATGAAAAGCGACACCCACAAGGTGCTGCACACAATCGCGGGCCGTGCCATGCTCGAACACCTGATGGCGAGCGTGGCGGAATTGGGGCCTGAGCGGACGGCGGTGGTCGTTGGCGCGGGGCGTGACCAGATCGAGAAGGCCGTGGGGGCGCGCGCGGCGACCTGCCTTCAGGAGCCGCAGCTTGGCACGGCCCATGCGGTGCAGCAGGCCGAAGGCGCCTTGCAAGGCTTCGCGGGCGATGTGCTGGTGCTTTACGGCGATGTGCCCTTCGTGAAGGCGGCCACGATGCGCGCGATGCTGGAGCGGCTTCACGGCGCGGATGCACCGGCTGCGGTCGTGCTCGGCTTCGAGCCCGCCGATCCGCTCGCCTATGGGCGGGTGATCGCGGATGACGAAGGCCGCATCCTCAAGATGGTCGAATTCAAGGACGCCGACGAAGGCGAGCGCGCCTGCCACCTGTGCAATTCCGGCCTGCTGGCCGCGCGCGCGGAAGACCTGTTCGCGCTGCTGGCGCGGGTCGGCAATGACAATGCACAAGGGGAGTATTACCTCCCCGATATCGTCAATATCGCGATTGCCGATGGCCGCAGCTGCGCGGTCATCACCGCATCGAGCGAGACCGAGGTCGCCGGGATCAACTCCCGCGCCGAGCTCGCACAGGCTGAAGCGCGCTGGCAGGCGGCGCGGCGGGTGCAGGCGATGGACGAGGGCGCGACCCTGATCGCGCCCAACACGGTGTTCTTCAGCTGGGACACGGTGCTGGGCCGGGACGTCACGATCGAGCCCAACGTGTTCTTCGGCCCCGGCGTGATGGTAGCGGATAACGTGCTGATCCGCGCGAACAGCCATATCGAGGGTGCGCGCCTTGCCAGCGGGGTCAAGGTCGGGCCATTCGCGCGCCTGCGCCCCGGCACCGTGCTGGAAGAGAACAGCTTCGTCGGCAATTTCGTCGAGGTGAAGAACGCGGTTATGCATGCGGGCGCCAAGGCGAGCCATCTGACCTATCTGGGCGATGCCACCATTGGCGCGGGCGCGAATATCGGCGCGGGCACCATCACCTGCAATTATGACGGGTACTTCAAGTACAAGACCGTGATCGGACCGGGCGCCTTCATCGGCTCGAACTCGTCACTGATCGCGCCCGTCACCATCGGCGCCGATGCGATTGTCGCAGCCGGATCAGCCGTCAGCCGCGATGTCGCTCCGGGCGAACTGCGCATGGTGCGCGCCGAACAGCTGGTGAAGGACGGCTGGGCCGACCGCTTCCACGATGCGATGAAGAAGAAGAAAGCGGCGGAGAAGAAGGGGTGAGGCGTACAGCCGCTCTCGCAGCGCTTGCCATGCTGGCCGCCTGTCAGGGCGAGCCGGTCGCCAGCCCCGCAGCCGATCCGGTCGCCGCGACGCCTTCGTCGGATGTTTCGCCCGCTCTCGCGGGAGAAATGGTGGAGCAGAAGCGCGTCCCTGCCGGAGCCTGCGCCGCTGACGAGATGCCCATCTTCACCTGCAAATTCGCCGACGGCAAACGTGTCGCGGTGTGCGGCGCGGGCGAGTGGCACGGGCGTTACCGCTATGGCGGCTCTACGTCCGAGCTTGAGCTTGAGGGCGGCAAATACGCCCACGCGATGTATTCCGGCGGCGGCGAATCGCAGATCGCCTTCGATAACGGCGATACGCGCTACGTCATCTTCAGCCGCATGGTGCGCACCGGCTTCGGCGAGGAAGGCAACAATCCGGCGATCAGTGATGGCATCGTGATCGAACGCGCGGGGAAATTTCAGTCGATCCGCATCTGCGATGATCCTGATCTCAAACCAATCGACATGAACGCCGCCAACGCGATCTGGGAAGACGAAGGCGAGCTGTTCACTGAAGAAACCATTCGCGCGGACCCCTTCGGCAATGAGTGACGATGCCAACTACACCTGCTGGCTCTGCGGCCGCCCGCTGGGCGACATCGTCCAGTGGCACCACCCCGTGCCCAAGGCGAAGAAGGGCAAGGTGAAGGTGCCGATCCATCCGATCTGCCACAAAACGATCCACGCCAACTTCACCAATAACGAGTTGGCGCGCATCGGTGACAAGCCGAGCGTGATCCGCGACAACCCTGCAATTGCCAAGTTCGTCACCTGGATCGCGAACAAGCCTGCCGATTTCGACGCACCGACGCGGTAGTCCAGCGCAACAGGCGATTGTCGGCGGGAACGATCCAAGCCTTCGCGGACTAGTAACATGCGGGGGCCTTGGATCAGGAGATACGCCATGAAAGCCGGACGCTGGATCGCCGCCGGAGTCGCCCTCTCAGCCGTGGGAGCAGCCGCCGTGTATGCCCAATACCGCCAGACCGAGCAGCCCGAGTTCGCGCTGGTGCGGGCTGATCAGGATTTCGAGCTACGCGACTATCCCTCGCTGGTGGTCGCCGAGGTGAGCCACACCGGTAGCCGAGAGCGTGCCAGCGGCGCGAGCTTCCGCCGCCTTGCCGCCTATATCTTCGCACAGGACCGCCCCGCAGGTGGCGATAAGATCGCCATGACGTCGCCAGTGCTTCAGGACGAGACCGCGCCGGGCGAATGGCGGATGCGGTTTGTCATGCCGTCCAAATACACGCTGGCAACCCTGCCACCCGCGCCCGCCGATATCGCCCTGACCCAGATGCCGGCGCGGCGGATGGCGGCGATCCGGTTTTCGGGCAATGGCGGGGCCAGCGATCTGGCGCTGATGGAAGCGCGCCTGCGCGACTGGATGATGGTGCAAGGCCTGATGCCCGCAGGCGAGGCGGAGTTTGCCTTCTACGACGCGCCGATGGTTCCCGGCCCGCTGCGCCGCAACGAGGTGCTGATCCCCGTCGCGGCCCAGTGATAGAGGTTCAGGCGTCCTGCATTCCGGTGGTTTCGCCACCGCTGGCGAGATAATCGGCTTCCCACTGTTCGAACTCGCTACGGCTGAGAAGATAGCGTTCGCGGGCCTCGTGGAAGCTGATCGCCCGGTCGTGGACCGCGCGCACGACTTCATCCTTGCGTGCCTTGGACCAGTGAACGCGGTGCGTTCTGGGCAGCTGGTTATAGCTCTTGATCGCGTCGGCAATCGAAATGTTTCTGGGATAGGCCATCACTTATCTTCCTCGTCACGCGTCATCGCCCCCGATGGGCCGAGTGTTGACGGGGAGACCTAACGAGACCTTGTCGAAAACGGTTAACAGAGCGTTGTTGAAACGCGCCGTGCCTCCTGCGCGACGAGTTGAGGGCAAAGTGTCGGACTGCTTTACAGGCACCCCGTTTGCCTCGCCGGGGTTAATGCAAAAGGGGCGACTCCGCGTGGAGCCGCCCCTTCGATTGCATCGCGCTGTGCGGCGCTTATTTGGCCGGACGTGCGTCCATCAACCGCTGCATCAGATAGATGAATTGCAGCGCCTGCAGCTTGGCGCGCTGGTCGTTGTCGACCCCGCCGGAGTGGCCGCCGGTGGTATCCTCGAAGTAGTAATAGGGCTGGCCGAGTTCCTTGAGGCGCGCCGCCCCCTTGCGCGCGTGCGCGGGGTGGGTGCGGTCATCAGCGGTCGATGCCCAGAGGAAGGGCGAGGGGTATTCCACGCCTTCCACGATCTTCTGGTAGGGCGAATAGCCCTCGATCCATGCCCGCTGCTCGGGAATGCGCGGATCGCCGTACTCGCCGATCCACGAAGCTCCGCGCCCGATCAGGTGATAGCGCAGCATGTCGAACAGCGGGATCTGCACGATCGCCGCACCGAACAGGTCGGGCCGCTGGGTGAAAGCGGTGCCGACCAGCAACCCGCCCTGCGAGCCGCCCTGGATGCCGAGGTGCTGCGGCTTGGTGTAGCCGCGCGTGACCAGGTCCTCTGCCACCGCCAGGAAATCGTCCCAGGTGCGCTGCTTGTTCTCGCGGATCGCGGTCTGGTGCCAGTTCGGCCCGAACTCGCCCCCGCCGCGCATATTGGCGAGCACATAGGCACCGCCCTTTTCGACCCACAGCTTGCCGGTCGTGCCGAGATAGCCGGGCAGGCGCGGCACCTGGAACCCGCCGTAGCCGGTGAGCAGCGTCGCGGTCGATCCGTCGGCCTTCATCCCCTTGGGCTTGACGATGAAGTAGGGGATCTTGGTCCCGTCCTTGCTGACCGCCTCGTGCTGTTCGACGTCCATGCCCTCGGGCGCGAAATAGGCGGGCGATGTCTTGAGCACCGCCGGCGGCGCAGAGCCATCGGTGTAGTACAGCGTGGTCGGCTCAAGGAAGCCGGTCACAGTGTACATGATCTGGTCGGTCTCGTCCGAAGACGCCGCGATGCCGACCGTTGCATTGTCGGGCAGGGCAACCTGCGTGCTGGTCCAGCGCCCGTCATCGAAGTTGAACTTCAGCACCTTGCCAACAACATTGTCGAGCAGCGCGACGTAGAGCCCGCCGCCGGTGACCGTGCTGCCCTGCTTGGTCTGGCGGTAGGCGGGGGCCCACACCAGCGACTTCTTCGCGCCGTTGGGGTTGGCCTTCCATTCGTCCAGATCGACCGCGACGAGGCTGTCTGCGGGGAAGGTCTGGCCATCAACCGCCCAATCGACATCGGGCGAGAACAGCAGGTGCCCGTCGACGATACCGACAGGGTTCGCCTTGGTGGGCAACTCCAGCTGGAGCCACTGGTTGTCCTTCCAGACATACCACAGCCGCTCATGGAAGCTGATCCCGCGATAGGCGATGCGGGCGTGGATGGTGCTGTCATTGTCGCGCAGCAGCGCCGCGCCCGACGAGACGTCCTTGGCATCGCCACGGAAGATTTCCGGTGCGTCGCTGATCGCGGTGCCGCGCTTCCATTCGCGGGTGGTGAAGGGGTATTCGCTTTCGGTGAGGGTGCCTTCGCCGAAATTGCGGCCGACCAGCAGGGTGTCTGCGTCCACCCATTCGATCCCGCCCTGGCTCTTCGAATCCAGGACGAAGCCGCCTTCGACGAACTGCTTCGTCGAGGTATCGAATTCGCGCATGATGGTGGCGTCTTCGCCGCCGTCGGACAGCGCGATCATGCACCTGTTCATTGCCGGCGGCAGACAGGTCGAGCCCTGATAGACCCACTCCTTGCCTTCCGCCTTGGCGAGCGCATCAACGTCGAGGATGGTCTCCCACACCGGCTTTTCGGTGCGGTAGCTTTCCAGCGTGGTGCGGCGCAGCAGCCCCTTGGGGTTCGCCTTGTCCTGCCAGAAATTGTACAGGCCATCCGGGCGGAAACTGACGAAGGGGATGCGGTCTTCGCTGTCGAAGATCGCCAGCGCCTCGGCCTTCAATTGCGCATAGCGCGGATCGGCTTCGAATGCGGCGAGCGTGCGCTCGTTTTCCTTGGCGACCCAGTCCAGCGCCTCGGGGCTGCGGGCTTCTTCGAGCCAGATATAAGGATCCTGCTCGGGGCCGGGAATGCCGGTTTCGGCGGCGGTGTCCTGCGCGATTGCGCCTGTTGTTGATGCGACGGTCATTGCGAGTGCCAATGCGAATGTGGAGACAAGTTTCAAGCGTCCTCTCCTCGGGGAATAAGCTGCGCGGTGTTGTGCCGAGGGAGAGGTGGAAAGGGAAGGGGATACAAACAAAAAGGGCGGACCAAGCGGCCCGCCCTTATGTATCTTTCTGGCTCGGAGGCCCTTAGCCCTCGACGTGCTCGGCAAGGACGGTGAGGCCCTTCTCGTTCACTTCGGCAAAGCCGCCGCGCACCTGAATGATCTCCGGCGGGGCGCCCTCCTTGGCGAAGACCTGCACCGCACCGTCGCGGATGGTGCTCATGAAGGGCGCATGGCCCTCGAGCACGCCGAATTCGCCCTCGGTGCCGGGGACGACCACCATGTGGACTTCCTCGGACCGGACGAGCTTGGCGGGGGTGACGAGTTCGAAGTGGAGGGGCATGTCGCCTTACGCCTCTTCAGCCATCTTCTTGGCCTTGGCGACCACGTCGTCGATGCCGCCGACCATGTAGAAGGCCTGCTCCGGAAGGTGGTCATATTCGCCGTCGACCACTGCCTTGAAGCTCTTCACGGTGTCTTCGATCTGCACGAACACGCCCGAGATACCGGTGAAGACTTCCGCGACGTGGAACGGCTGCGAAAGGAACTTCTGGATCTTGCGCGCGCGGGCGACGATCGTCTTGTCCTCTTCCGACAGTTCATCCATCCCGAGAATGGCGATGATGTCCTGCAGGCTCTTGTACTTCTGCAGGGTTTCCTGAACGCGGCGGGCGGTTTCGTAGTGCTCCGCGCCGACAACGCGGGGCTCGAGAACGCGGCTGGTCGAGTCCAGCGGGTCGACCGCCGGGTAGATGCCGAGTTCCGAAATCGCACGGTTCAGCGTGGTCGTCGCGTCAAGGTGAGCGAAGGACGCAGCAGGCGCAGGGTCGGTAAGGTCGTCCGCAGGAACGTAGATCGCCTGCACCGAGGTGATCGAACCCTTGGTGGTCGAGGTGATGCGCTCCTGCAGCTTGCCCATGTCGGTCGCCAGCGTCGGCTGGTAACCCACCGCCGAAGGAATACGGCCGAGCAGCGCCGACACTTCCGAGCCCGCCTGCGTGAAGCGGAAGATGTTGTCGACGAAGAACAGCACGTCCTGGCCTTCCACGTCGCGGAAATATTCCGCCATGGTCAGGCCCGACAGAGCAACGCGCGCGCGGGCGCCCGGGGGCTCGTTCATCTGGCCGAACACGAGCGCCACCTTGGAGCCTTCCGAGGTGGCGTTGCCATCGGCGTCCTTGGCGATAACGCCGGCGTCGAGGAATTCGTGGTAGAGGTCGTTCCCTTCGCGGGTACGCTCGCCCACGCCAGCGAAGACGGACACGCCGCCGTGGCCCTTGGCGATGTTGTTGATGAGTTCCTGGATCAGCACGGTCTTGCCCACGCCAGCGCCGCCGAACAGGCCGATCTTGCCGCCGCGCGCATAGGGGGCGAGCAGGTCGATGACCTTGATGCCGGTGACGAGGATCGCCGCGTCGGTCGACTGGTCGATGAACAGCGGGGCATCGGCGTGGATCGGCATGGTGCTTTCCGCACCGATCGGGCCGCGCTCGTCGATGGCTTCACCGATCACGTTCATGATGCGGCCGAGAACCTTGGGGCCGACCGGCACCGAGATCTGCGCGCCGGTGTTGATCACTTCGCTGCCGCGCGTGAGGCCTTCGGTCGCATCCATCGCGATGGTGCGCACGGTGTTTTCGCCAAGGTGCTGGGCGACTTCGAGCACCAGCGTCTTGTCGCCGTTGCGGGTTTCGAGCGCGGTGAGGATCGCGGGCAGTTCACCGGGGAACTGCACGTCGACGACAGCGCCGATGACCTGGCTGATGATGCCGTTGGTGGTCTGGTTGAGAGCGGGGGCGGTGGCCATTTTTCGTTCCTTGCAACAAGCTTCTGTTAAACGCCGGGGTAGTAGCAGCGCCCATTCGGTTGAATGGGATTTCCGTAGAAATTGGGCTGCACTGCGCGGCACAGTTCTTCAAATACGGTTGACGATTGTCTTGTGTTGATCGCGTCTTCCACACACTGAGCATAAGGCGATTTTCCCGGAACAGGTGGTCCGGCTTTGAGACGATCACACGCCTCTATCTCGCTTCTGATTCCAGCCTTTTCGGCGAGAGCAATGAGCCGATTCACGCCGGACGGTTCATCCGCAGCACTAACTGCTGAGCCGTCACTGACGGAACAAGCCCCCAAGAAGCCAAAAATAATGGAAGGCGCAATCACTCTCACAGCGCCTCCGCGCCCGCGATAATTTCGATGAGTTCGGTGGTGATCGCCGCCTGACGCTGGCGGTTGTAGATGATCGTGAGCTTCTGGATCAGCTCGCCCGCGTTGCGCGTGGCGTTGTCCATCGCGGTCATCGAGGCGCCCTGTTCGGATGCCTCCCGCTCAAGCAGCGCGCCGAACAGCTGGGTGCGCACGTAGCGCGGCAGCAGTTCTTCGAGGATTTCCTCCTCGGACGGTTCGTAATCGACCACCGATCCGGTGTCCTCGGCCAGCGTCGGCGCGGGGACGGGGATCAGCTGGTTGATGGTCGGGTCCTGCGCCAGCGCCGACTTGAAGGTCGGGTAGATCAGGTGCGCGACATCGAACCGGCCGGATTCGAACATGGCGATCAGCTCGTCGGCGATGGCTTCCGCCTCGTTGAAGCCCGGGGTCTTGACCGTGCTGGTGTCGAAGCCCGCGCCGATCAGCGTCGGGAACTCGCGCTTCAGCGGCGCGCGGCCCTTCTTGCCGACGAGGTAGAACTCCACCGTCTTGCCAGCGGCCTGCAATTCGCGCGCCTTCAGCTTGGCGGCCTTGACGAGGTTCGAGTTGAGACCCCCGCACAGCCCCTTGTCGGTGTTCACCACCACAAGGAGGTGGCGCTGGTCCGACCCGGTGCCGCCGAGCAGCTTGGGGGCGCTGTCGCCCGCAACCTTGCCCGCGAGGCTCGCCATCACCGCTGCAAGGCGCGTGGCATAGGGCCGGCCGGCCTCGGCCGCAGCCTGGGCACGGCGCAGCTTGGCCGCGGCGACCATCTGCTTGGCCTTGGTGATCTTCTGGGTCGATTTGACCGAGTTGATCCGACCTTTGAGTTCCTTCAGTGAGGGCACTTCAGGGCGTCCTTACGCGAACTGCTTGGCGAAAGCTTCGAGCGCGGCCTTGGTCTTGTCCGCGACTTCGCCTTCGAACTTCTTGCTGGTGCGGATTTCGGTCAGGACCGAACCGTGCTCGCGGCGCATGTAGTCGAGCATCTGGCTCTCGTACTCGTTGACGCGGTTCACGGGGATCGCGTCGAGGAAGCCGTTGGTGCCGGCATAGATCGACACGGTCTGCTCTTCGAAGGGCATCGGCGAGAACTGCTTCTGCTTGAGAAGCTCGGTCAGGCGCGCGCCGCGGTTCAGCAGCTTCTGCGTCGAGGCATCAAGGTCAGACCCGAACTGCGCGAAGGCCGCCATTTCGCGGTACTGCGCCAGGTCGAGCTTCATCGAGCCCGAAACCTTCTTCATCGCCTTGGTCTGGGCGGCACCGCCCACGCGCGACACCGACAGGCCGACGTTAATCGCCGGACGGATGCCCTGATAGAACAGGCCGGTTTCGAGGAAGATCTGGCCGTCGGTGATCGAGATCACGTTGGTCGGAATGTAGGCCGACACGTCGCCCGCCTGCGTTTCGATGATCGGCAGCGCGGTCAGCGAACCGCTGCCGTTGTCGCTGTTCATCTTCGCCGCGCGCTCGAGCAGGCGGCTGTGCAGGTAGAACACGTCGCCCGGATAGGCTTCGCGGCCCGGAGGACGACGCAGCAGCAGCGACATCTGGCGATAGGCCACGGCCTGCTTGGAAAGGTCGTCATACACGATCACGGCGTGCATGCCGTTGTCGCGGAAGTACTCACCCATCGCGCAGCCGGTGTAGGGCGCGAGGTACTGGAGCGGGGCGGGCTCGGAAGCGGTTGCGGCAACCACGATGGAATATTCCATCGCGCCGTTTTCTTCGAGCTGCTTGACGATCTGCGCCACGGTCGAACGCTTCTGGCCGATGGCGACATAGACGCAGTAAAGCTTCTTGCCTTCATCGTCGCCCTGATTGGCTTCCTTCTGGTTGATGAAGGTGTCGATGGCGACAGCGGTTTTGCCGGTCTGGCGGTCACCGATGATCAGCTCGCGCTGACCGCGGCCCACGGGGACCAGCGCGTCAATCGCCTTGAGACCGGTCTGCACGGGCTCCGAAACGGATTCGCGCGGGATGATGCCCGGCGCCTTCACTTCGACGCGGCTGCGCTTTTCGGCGACGATCGGGCCCTTGCCGTCGATCGGGTTGCCGAGCGCATCGACCACGCGGCCGAGCAGGCCCTTGCCGACGGGCACGTCGACGATGGTGCCGGTGCGCTTGACGACATCGCCTTCCTTGATCTCGCTGTCCGAGCCGAAGATCACGACGCCGACATTATCGGCTTCGAGGTTGAGGGCCATGCCCTGAATGCCGTTGGCGAATTCGACCATCTCGCCGGCCTGCACCTTGTCGAGGCCGTGGATACGGGCGATGCCGTCACCCACCGACAGCACGGTGCCGGTTTCGCTGACTTCGGCCTCGGTGCCGAAATTGGCGATCTGGTCCTTGATGACCTTCGAGATTTCTGCGGCGCGGATTTCCATGGGTTTGTCCTTTAGGCCTTCATGGCTTGGGCAAGCGAGTTGAGACGGGTGCGGATCGAGGCATCAATGCGCTGCGAACCGATGGTGACGACGAGGCCGCCCAGAAGGTCGGGATCGACCGAGGCGGTGAGCATGACGGTGCGGCCTTCGCGTGCCGTCAGCTTGGTCTTGAGAGCGGCGATCTGGTCGTCGCTGAGCGGGTGGGCGCTGGTGACTGTGGCGGTCACTTCACCGCGCTGGGCCGCAGCAATCGCCTTGAAGGCGGAGATGATCGCGGGCAGCTTGCCCAGCCGGCGATTGGCCGCGAGCACGCCGATGAAATTGCCGGTCAGGGCCGAAAGTTTCAGCTTCTTGACCACCGCCGCCATCGCTGCGCCAGCGACATCGCGGCCCAGTTCGGGATTGGTGGTCAACGCTGCCAGATCGCCCGATTCGGCCAGGGCAGCGCCCAGCGTCTCGAGATCCTTCTCGACCGCAGTCACCTTGCCGTTTTCGGCGGCGAGATCGAACAGGGCCGAGGCATAGCGTCCAGCCAGGCTAGCCTTGATACCGGCGGAAATATCCACGCGCGTGCAATCCTCTCGGAAGCTTCAAAAAGGTAAATTTGCTTGGGCCTTGGGAATGGGGCGTGCGCAATGGCTGCCCGCAAGGTTGGCGCGCGCCTAGCAATTGATTCCCGATGGTGCAAGCCGCGAGCGGCGGGAATTGTGCAGGTGCGAAGCGGAGAGGGGGCGAAGACTATGCCGCGCAGCCGCTCTTTGGTGGTGGAGCCCTTAGCTGTTGGTTGGACTTGATGCGGCGCAACACTTCGTCGATGGCCGTGATGCTACGGCGGTTGGCGGCTTCAATGGCGTCCTGGTCGTTGGATGCCGGTTCCTTACCGTCCGGGCCGCACCATGCGCTCTCTGAGGCCTGTTCGATGGCGCGTTCTTCTTCGGCGGTGCAGACTTCGTCCAGCGCTGAATTCTCGGAGGATACAGCTACGTAGAACCGCGTCGTCAGGCAGCGTTGTCCGTCAGCGAAGGCAAAGCATTCTACTTCGTAAGAGACCGGTGCACTTGACACGTCAGCAACGTCAGC